>NVSD01000084.1 GCA_002401105.1 Flavobacteriaceae bacterium
AAATAATTTTTTTCATGGGTAAAATAATCGCCATTGCCAATCAAAAAGGTGGAGTTGGTAAAACCACAACAACCGTAAATTTAGCCGCTGCACTTGGTGTTTTAGAAAAAAAAGTTTTATTAATCGATGCCGATCCCCAAGCCAATGCCTCTTCAGGTTTAGGTATTGATGTTGACAGTGTTGAATATGGAACTTACGAAATTCTAGAGCATACTATTGCTGCTAAAGATGCAATTATAAGTACTACTTCTCCAAACGTGGACATTATACCAGCGCATATAGACCTGGTAGCCATTGAAATAGAATTAGTAGATAAAGAAAACAGAGAATACATGTTACGCGAGTCTTTAAAAGAGGTGCGTGACGATTACGATTATATATTAATAGACTGTGCTCCGTCATTAGGGTTGATTACCTTAAATGCATTATCGGCAGCCGACTCTATAATTATCCCTATCCAATGTGAATATTTTGCATTAGAGGGATTAGGAAAGCTTTTAAACACCATTAAAAGTGTTCAAAAAATTCACAATGCAGATTTAGATATCGAAGGATTGTTATTAACYATGTTTGATTCTCGATTGAGACTCTCGAACCAAGTAGTTGAAGAAGTAACTAAACACTTCCAAAACATGGTATTTAAAACCATTATCCAAAGAAATGTACGYCTAAGTGAAGCTCCAAGTTACGGGGAAAGTATTATTTCTTACGATGCAACAAGTAAAGGTGCGGTAAATTATATTAATTTAGCCAACGAAATATTAAAAAAGAATAAATAAAAAAGGATGGCAAAGGCAACACGAAAACAGGCTTTAGGAAGAGGATTATCGGCATTACTTAAAGATCCAAGCGATGAAGTAAATTCGGTRAAAGATAGAAATGCAGATAAAGTTGTTGGGAGTATCATTGAAATAGAACTAGATGCTATAGATGTCAATCCTTTTCAGCCACGTTCTTATTTTAATGAAGATGCCTTAACCGAGTTAGCACAATCTATTTCTGARCTAGGGATAATTCAGCCAATTACCGTTCGTAAATTATCTGCTAACAAGTTTCAATTAGTTTCTGGAGAACGTAGATATAGAGCTTCTAAATTAATTGGAAACACTACCATTCCTGCATAYATTCGTAYTGCGAATGACCAGGAAATGTTAGAAATGGCATTGGTAGAGAATATCCAACGTAAGGATTTAGACCCTATAGAAGTTGCTATTTCTTACCAACGTTTAATTGACGAAATAAAATTAACTCAAGAGCAAATGAGCATAAGAGTAGGTAAAAAAAGATCTACTATTACTAACTATTTGCGTCTTTTAAAGTTAGATCCTATTGTCCAAACAGGAATGAGAGATGGTTTTATTTCCATGGGACATGGCCGTGCTTTAGTAAATATAGAAGATACGGATGTACAATTAGGTATTTACGAAATTATATTAGAACAAAAATTATCGGTACGACAAACCGAGCAGATAGTAAAAGACACAAAAGAAGGAAAAACAGGAAAGACAAAAGAACCAAAAGAAACACCTATCCTACCTGCTTTTGTTCAAGATAATATTAAAACATTTAATACTTTTTTTGGTCATAGAATAGACATTAAAGTATCCGAAAAAGGAAAAGGTAAAATTACCATTCCATTCCACTCTCAAGAAGATTTTGAGCGTATCAAAAAATTATTAGAATAGTGCTATATAAAATCACATACACCGTCCTATTTTTATTAATAGGACTTTGTTCTTTTACAGGAACTGCACAATTGAGTGTCGCCGCTGAAAAGGACTCTATCACTACAAGCATACCCTCCAATATATACAAACCTCTAGCACCTGCTAAAGCCGCATTTTACTCCGCTGTTTTACCTGGATTAGGGCAAGCTTTTAATGGGAAATACTGGAAAGTACCTTTTGTATATGCAGCTTTAGGAACTTCTGTTTATGTCTATAGTTTTAACAATACTAACTATAAGAAGTTTCAAAAAGCCTTTAAGCTCAGACAAAACGGTAAAGTTGATGACTACGATGGGTTAGATGGACGTCCATTTTTATCTGTAGACGCACTGGAACGTGCTCAAAAATCATATAGAAAAGACAGGGATTTGTCTTTGCTAGCCGGTGTTGGAATCTATGTTCTACAAATTGTTGAAGCAAGTGTAAATGCACATTTATTACAATTTAATGTCAACGAAAACTTAAGTTACGGACCACAATTTAAATTTGACCCAGTTACTAACAATGCCATCGTTGGTGCAGGACTTAACTTCAAATTTTAATAGCTATACAAACTAGCTAATCCTTATTTTACAAGGACAATAAAACTTATATACAAGCAGATGAAAATAGCATTACTAGGATATGGACGTATGGGTAAAACCATCGAACAAATTGCCCTTAAACGTGGACATACCATCGTATTAAAAATAGAAGGAGGAGAAGATTACGATATCACCACGGCAGATGTGGCCATCGATTTTAGTATCCCCACTGCTGCATTTAAAAACATTAGTACTTGTTTAAATAATAAGGTAGCCATCGTATCTGGAACAACTGGATGGTTGGACGATTATGATAAAGCTGTTGCATTATGTAAACAGCAAAACGGTGCTTTTATTTATGGTTCTAACTTTAGCTTAGGAGTCAATATCTTTTTTGAATTGAATAAGCAATTGGCTAAAATGATGAAATCATTASGTCAATACAATATCTCTATGGAAGAAATTCACCATCTACAAAAATTAGATGAACCAAGTGGAACGGCCATTACTTTAGCAGAAGGGATTATAGAAAACAGTACTCAAAGCAATTGGGTTTTAGGTGCTTCAGATAGCAAACAAGAAATAGGAATAAATGCGCTACGTCAACCAGATGTCCCAGGTACACATAGTGTATTTTACGATTCGGAAGTAGACAATATCACCATTAAACACACCGCACATAGCAGGCARGGTTTTGCATTGGGAGCAGTGATTGCCGCCGAGTGGTTACACAATAAAAAAGGTGTATTTACCATGAAAGACGTGTTGGGAATTTAACACCGCTATAACAGCCTTTACAATATATTATTTACATCTTTGAATAAACTCTAATCACAATATTATGACATTAACAGCATGGTTTATATTTTTCTTAATCATACAAGTCGTTCATTTTTTAGGTACTTGGAAACTGTACGTTAAGGCCGATAAAAAAGCTTGGGAAGCAGCTATTCCTGTATACAATGCCATTGTTTTAATGGACATTATAAAACGCCCAAAATGGTGGACAATCTTATTATTTATCCCTGTTATCAATTTATTAATGTATCCTGTAGTATGGATAGAAACGGCTAGAAGCTTTGGGAAAAACACCACATTGGATGCCTTTATAGCAGTATTAACTTTAGGTTTTTACAACTATTACATCAGTTATGCCACCAAAGCTACCTATATTGAAAAAAGAGATTTACACGCTAAAACTACAGCCGGTGAATGGGTTAGTTCCATAGTTTTCGCTGTAATTGCTGCCACTATTGTACACACCTATGTAATGCAACCGTATACCATTCCAACCTCATCGTTGGAAAAATCCTTATTGGTCGGAGATTTTCTGTTTGTTAGTAAGTTTCATTATGGCGCAAGAGTTCCTATGACAACGATAGCAGCTCCTATGGTACATGATTCATTGCCATTTATCAAAACAAGATCCTACTTAAACAAACCGCTACTTCCCTATTTTAGAATCCCAGGGTTTCAAGATGTAAAACGTAACGAAATTGTAGTATTTAGTTGGCCTGTGGATACAGTACGTTTTTTTAGAGACCACTCGAAAATTCACGTAAATAAACCCATCGATAAAAAATCTAATTATGTAAAGAGATGTGTAGGAGTTCCTGGTGATTCACTACAAGTGATCGATGGTTATGTACATATAAACGGAACAAGAACCAAGTTACCATACAGAGCCAAGCCTCAGTATGTACATACGGTAGTTGCAACAGCAGACTTTAATCCATACAGCCTTACTTCTAGGTATAAATCTACAGAATTAGGAAGAATGCAAAACGGAGATTTCAGCGTAAATTTAACGGACGCTAATGCCGCAAAACTTCGCAATAATCCATTGATAAAAAGTGTTACTAAAAATTTAAGTCTTGCCGGCAATTACGATAAGAAGGTATTTCCACACAGTCCACAGTACGCTTGGAGTTATGACAACTTTGGCCCTATTTACATTCCTGAAGAAGGTAAAACCGTTGCTTTAAACGCTGCAAGTATGCCTTTCTACAAACGTATTATTGAAGAATACGAAGGGAATAATTTAACCATAGACGGAGACACCTACTATATCAACGGAAAAGCAGCCACTGATTACACCTTTAAACAAGATTATTATTGGATGATGGGTGATAATAGACACAATTCTGAAGATGCCAGAGCTTGGGGATATGTTCCTTATGATCACATTGTAGGAAAACCTGTTTTTATATGGTTTAGCTGGGATAGTAGCGCTAAAGGATTGGCAAATAAAGTACGATGGGACCGTGTATTCACCACCGTTCATGGAGATGGTAAACCTTATTCATATATTTATGTATTCTTAGGGATTCTAGTCTTGTATTTTGTAGGTAGTACCATTATCAAACGTAGAAAAGAAGAAAATTAAGATGTCGGAAAAACATCTCTTATATCCAGGATATTTAGGATCGATTGCCCACTACGCTGTAGTGGCGCAATCCGATGCTATTGTATTCGAAACTGCGAGTAATTTTATCAAACAAAGTTATCTTACTCGCTGTTATATTGCCACTGCAAATGGAAAACAAGCACTCAGTATTCCTGTCCTACATGCAAAAGGAAAACAATTACTAAAAGATGTTCAAATAGATTACAGAAACAATTGGCAGCAAACACATTTACGCAGCATTCAAACAGCATATAGATCGTCTCCATTTTATGAGTTTTATGAAGATGATTTATTGCCTCTTTTTCAAAAACAATACAAGTACTTACTAGATTTTAATTTAAGTACTCACAACATTGTAATGGAATGTTTGCAATTAGACATTCCCAGCAGCAAGACTACAGAATTTGAGTTGACACCTACATTATATAAAGACAGTCGTTTTTTAATTAATGCTAAAAAAGAAAATCAGGCTACATTCAGTCCATACTATCAAATTTTTGATGATAAAAACGGATTTCTTAAAAAYTTAAGTRTCCTWGATCTTTTATGTATGGAAGGACCCAATGCRATCAGTTTTTTAGAAGAYATSGCGTTAACTGAGCTTAAATAATGGAAATATTACAGCCATTACTCCATTATAGCATGCACCTTTTAGTACCGGGACTCATCGCTTATTTATTTTTTAAAGACTGGAAAAAAGCTTGGCTCANTTTTTTTACTTACAATGCTTGTAGATGTGGATCATTTATTAGCCAGCCCTATTTTTGAGGCAGGAAGATGTAGTATTAATTTCCATCCATTACACACGTATTATGCCATGGCAATTTATGCACTTGGGTTATTTTTTCCAAAAACCAGAATCATTGCAATAGGATTACTTTTTCACATGTTGACTGATTTTATTGATTGTAGCATCGTACATTTATAATAAGACCAAATAGTTATATTATAAATTATAATCTATTTAGGTATTCGTTTTATCTATTTAACTATATTTACAGCACAAACAACAAAACAATATATTCTTTCCCCAAGAATTATTAATAAGTATAATGATACTAGTTTATCCCTAAACTAAAAAAAAGCCTCTTGAGCAATCAAGAGGCTTCCCTTTTATAGACGTTTTATAATTATTATTATCTCGTCAATTTTCTATATTTAATACGTTTTGGCATTAAATCACCACCCAAACGTTTCTTTTTATTAGCCTCATATTCAGAGAAAGACCCTTCGAAGAAATACACTTCAGAGTTCCCTTCAAATGCAAGGATATGCGTACATATACGGTCTAAGAACCATCTATCGTGACTAATTACCACTGCACAACCAGCAAAGTTATCAAGCCCTTCTTCCAACGCTCTCAATGTATTAATGTCCAAGTCGTTTGTAGGCTCATCCAATAATAATACATTCCCTTCTTCACGTAAGGTCATGGCCAAGTGTAAACGGTTACGTTCCCCTCCAGACAACATGTTTACTTTTTTGTTTTGTTCCGACCCAGCAAAGTTAAAACGACTTAAATAAGCACGAGAATTTACCTGCTTACCACCCATCATAATTAACTCTTGTTCGTCTGAGAAATTTTGCCAAATAGTTTTTTCAGGATCAATATTAGAATGCGCCTGATCCACGTAAGCAATCTTTACAGACTCTCCTACTACAAACTCACCTTTGTCTGCTTTTTCCTCTCCCATAATCATTTTGAAAATGGTGGTTTTACCAGCACCATTGGGACCAATAATTCCTACAATCCCTGCTTGAGGTAAGCTAAACTCTAAATTGTCATATAATAATTTATCTCCAAAGGCTTTTGACACCCCTTTAGCCTCAATTACATTGGTTCCTAAACGCGGTCCATTAGGGATGAAAATCTCTAATTTCTCGTCCATTTTAGATTGATCTTGGCTCATCATACTATCATAATTGGCCAACCTTGCTTTGGACTTAGAATGACGTCCTTTAGGTGCCATACGTACCCATTCCAATTCTCTTTCTAATGTTTTCTGACGTTTAGAAGCAGTTTTTGATTCTTGCGCCAAACGTTTTGCTTTTTGCTCTAACCAAGTAGAGTAGTTCCCTTTCCAAGGAATTCCTTCTCCTCTATCCAATTCTAAAATCCATCCTGCAACATTATCCAAGAAATAACGGTCATGCGTTACAGCGATTACCGTTCCTTTATATTGTTTTAAGTGATGCTCTAACCAATGTACAGATTCAGCATCCAAGTGATTCGTTGGCTCATCCAATAACAATACGTCTGGTTGTTGTAATAACAATCTACATAATGCAACTCTTCTACGTTCCCCTCCAGATAAATTCTTGATAGGTGTATCACCATCTGGAGTACGCAATGCATCCATGGCAATTTCTAATTTAGTATCCAATTCCCAAGCGTCTAAGGCATCAATCTGATCCTGTAATTCTGCTTGACGATTCATCAACTTCTCCATTTTATCAGCATCAGAATACACTTCTTCTAAGCCAAACATGTCGTTTATCTTATTGTATTCGTCCAAAACAGCTACCGTTTCTGCCGCTCCTTCACGTACAATTTCAATTACTGTTTTACTGTCGTCCAAAAACGGCTCTTGAGACAAATACCCTACAGAATAATCTTGAGAAAAAACCACATCTCCTTGATAGTTGGTTTCCAATCCTGCAATTATTTTTAATAAGGTTGATTTTCCCGAACCATTCAATCCTAGAATACCAATYTTRGCTCCATARAAGAARCTCAAATAAATRTTTTTCAACACAGGCKTGTTWGYACTTGCATAAGCCTTGGTTACTCCAGACATGGAGAATATTATTTTTTTATCGTCTGCCATTTTTTATTTTTTTTATCGCTTGAACTGCAAAAGTACGGAATTTAGGGCAGAAAAAAACACCTCATTAATAGGAGGTGTTTTGAAAACTAAAACTTAATATACAATTCGACTAAAATTGTGCTGCTTCTGTAGAATCTTTCATTGCTATAGTAGATGATTTCCCTGCGGTTACCGTGTTTTGTACAGCATCAAAATAAGTAGTCCCTACAAATCCTTGGTGCTTAACAGCATTAAATCCGTCTTTTTGTAAGGCGAATTCACGCTCTTGTAATTCAGAATACCCTGCCATTCCACGTTCTTTATAGGCTTTAGACAATTCGAACATACTGGTATTTAAGGCATGGAATCCTGCCAAGGTAATGAACTGAAATTTATAGCCCATTTCGGCTAGATCTTCTCTAAAGGTTTCCATCTCGGCCACTGATAATTTTGCTGCCCAGTTAAAACTAGGAGAACAATTATAAGCCAACAATTTTNCAGGAAATTTCTTATGAATGGCAGTCGCAAATTCACGTGCATAATCTAAATCGGGATTGGAAGTTTCCATCCAAATTAAATCTGCATAAGGTGCATAAGCCAAGCCCCTATCAATTCCTTGTTTAATTCCGTTATTTACATAAAAGTAGCCTTCTCCACTGCGCTCTCCAGTCACAAATTTATGATCTCTTGGATCTATATCACTGGTTAGTAAATTAGCTGCATCTGCATCTGTACGTGCCACAATTAGCGTTGGTGTATCCATTACATCCGCTGCAAGCCTTGCTGCTACTAATTTATTTATCGCTTCYTGAGTAGGCACTAATACTTTCCCTCCAAGATGTCCACATTTTTTTGCCGAAGACAATTGATCTTCAAAATGAACACCGGCCGCCCCGGCTGCAATCATTCCTTTCAYCAATTCAAAAGCATTAAGGTTTCCTCCAAAACCAGCTTCTGCATCCGCCACAATAGGCACTAAATAATCTATTTTATCTTTATCACCATTCACACATTGAATTTGATCGCGGCGCAACAGAGAATTGTTAATTTTTTTTACGACCATCGGCACAGAATTCGCTGGATATAAACTTTGATCAGGGTACATTTCACCTCCCAAGTTTGCATCTGCTGCCACTTGCCATCCACTTAAATAAATAGCATCCAACCCTGCTTCTACTTCTTGTATTGCTTGGTTTCCTGTTAATGCGCCCAACCCGGCTACAAAATCCTGCGTATTCAATTTTCTCCACAACTTTTCSGCTCCCATACGTGCCAAWGAATGYTCWATATGATAAGAACCTCKTAATTTTACYACYTCTTCKGCRGTRTAMGGTCTWTTAATTCCTTCCCARCGWGGATTTGTTGCMCAATCTCTYTTTAATTCTTGGATTTTCTCATCTGTTTTCATAAGTTTGTGTGAATTTAATTTTAATAATTATTTTTACCGAATCACCCGCTAATTTTGCCGTTTTTGGGTGGNNTTTTTTTATGTTGATTTTATAGTATTTCGTAGGCTTTTAATGTTAAAAACTCCTCGTATATTTCCGATATTACGAAGCTATCAAATAGCTCAATTCCCTGGTCAAATCTTCCTTGACTAAAGCGTTCTTCTCCTAACATATTTTTGATTTTTTCAATTTCTTGTTTTAATAAATCCTTGTACATTTCCATGGTAAATTTCCTTCCATCTTCCAGTATGACGCCACTGTGTAACCATTGCCATAATTGAGTTCTAGAAATTTCTGCGGTTGCTGCATCTTCCATTAAGTTGTATAATGCCGCAGCACCAACACCTCTTAACCAAGAATCCATATACAGAATTCCAACATTAATATTTTCTCTTATACCACGTTCTGTAACCGTTCCTTTTGGTTGTTCAATTAATTGCTTTTCCGTAATATTCAAATCCAATCGTTTGTTTGATATTTGATTTGGTTGCGGCATGTATTTATTAAATACATCCATGGCAATTTTTACCAATCCTGGATGTGCTACCCAAGTCCCGTCATGTCCATTTTTAACTTCTCTTAATTTATCATTGAGCACTTTGTCAAAGGCCTTATTATTTGCCGATTCATCATTTTTAATTGGAATTTGAGCTGCCATTCCTCCTATAGCATGTACATTTCGTTTATGACATCGTTGAATTACACGTAAGGAATACGCCTCCATAAACGGTGTTGCCATCGTAATTTGAGCACGGTCTGGCACAGAAAAACCAATGTGATTTCTGAATTTTTTGATGTAAGAAAAAATATAATCCCAACGTCCACAATTTAAACCCGCCATATGATTACGCAATTCGTAAATAATTTCATCTATCTGAAAACTAGCTGTAATAGTTTCTATTAAAACCGTTGCTTTTATCGTTTTTTGAGGAATTCCAATATAATTTTGGCTAAATTCAAACACTTCGTTCCACCATTTAGCTTCTAAGTAATGTTCTAATTTAGGCAAGTAAAAATAAGGCCCCGAACCAGTTGCTATCAATTGTTTGGCATTGTGAAAAAAGTACAATCCAAAATCAAATAAGGATGCCGAAATTTCTTGCCCATCTACAAGAACATTACGTTCATTTAGATGTAAACCACGAGGACGCACCAATAGGGTAGCAATCGCATCATTCAAAGCATAACTTTTTCCTGCATCATTAATAAAATCTATTTTTTTATAAACCGCTGCTTTTAAATTTATTTGTCCTTCCAAATTATTTTCCCATGTCGGCGAATTACTATCTTCCAAATCTGCCATAAAAACCTTGGCACCAGAATTCAATGCATTGATAATCATTTTACGATCTACAGGACCTGTTATTTCCACACGCCTGTCCAATAAATCTTTCGGCAAGGGCGCCGCTACCCAATCTCCTTGTCTAATATGTTGGGTCTCTCTTGGAAACTCAGGAAATTTACCCGTATCAAAAATAAGTTGCTGTTTTTCGCGTCTATGTAAGAGCTCCAAACGATCTGAATTAAATTTCTCGTGTAAAGAGACTAAAAACTCTAAGGCTTCAGCTGTTAAAATTTCCGAGTAGTAATTTTTAATATCTTTTTTAAAAGATATGTTTTGAATGTTAACTTCAGTCTCGTTTTTCATCTTTATCTGTTTTATTTTAAACAATTTACAGCAATTAATACGGTAACTCATAACAAACTTACAAAAAAGGATTTAACAAAACAAGCGAACGTTCGCTAAATGTACATAATTCACTAATTTTTATTATTTCGCTAAAAACCATACCTTTGAATTATGAATATTGAAGCCGCCTATATCAGAATAATATTTGGATTGAAATTAAAGCAAATTAGAACAGAACGAAACCTATCACTTTTCGGGCTCTCTAAACTTTCAAAGATCTCTAAATCATACCTTAATGAAATTGAAAAAGGAAAAAAATACCCAAAAACAGATAAGATTGCCATCCTTTCTAATTGTTTAGAGGTAGCCTATGACGATATGGTATCATTGAAATTAGATAAAAACTTAGCTCCTTTAGGCGAGATTTTACAGTCGAACATYTTAAAAGAAATCCCMCTGGACCTTTTYGGCATCCAAGAATCGGATTTAATTGACATAATATCTAATGCTCCGGCCAAGGTAAATGCTTTTATAAGTACATTAATTGAGATAGCCCAACATTACAATTTATCCAGAGAGAGTTTCTTTTTGGCAGCATTACGCTCCTACCAAGAAGCACACAACAATTACTTTGAAGAAATAGAACAAGCTGTAGAAAAATTCACAAAAGCATATCAACTTAACATAAGTAAAAAAATAAGCAGTAGTGATTTAGAAGAAATCCTTATCGAAGAATTTAATTATACCATTATAAAGGATGGATTAAAAAACTATGATAATTTAAAACAATTACGCTGTATTTTTATCCCTAAAACAACAACTTTATTATTGAGYAATTCAATAGACGAATCGCAAATYACRTTTATTTACGCCAAAGAACTGGCTTATAATTTCTTAGAATTAAAAGAGAGACTCTATACTTTTCCTTGGATTAATTTTGATTCTTTTGACCAAGTGCTGAATAACTTTATGGCCTCATATTTTGCTGGCGCCTTGATTATTCCAAAAAAATCATTAGAAAAACAACTGACTAAGTTCTTTAAACTAGAAAAATGGGATGCACTAACCTTTAATAAGATGGTGCTTAAATTTACCGACTCTCCAGAAACTTATTACCAACGCCTGACCAATATTTTACCAAAATCGTTTGGCATTAAGAATTTGTTTTTTATTCGTTTTACTAATAAAATTGGAAAAACACGCTATCACTTAAGTAAGGAATTACACATTACCCAACAGCAAGCACCCCATGCCAATGAAGTGCATGAGCATTATTGCCGTAGATGGGTATCCATCCATACGTTTAACGGTCTAAACAGCAGCCCTAAAAACCCAATAAAAACAGATCTTCAAATTTCGTATTACCCAGAAAATAATTTGAGTTATTTGGTCATTACTTCTGCTACAGGCGACCCTTTTAAGGAAGACCACAACAGAAGTATTAGCATTGGATTATTAATATCTACCCAATTAAAAAACAAATTACAGTTTTTAAAAGATGACACTATTGTAACTAGACATGTAGGCGTCACTTGCGAACGCTGCGCAATTCCTGATTGTGAGGAGCGCGTATCTGAAGCCACTGAATTAATAAAAGCAGCCAAACACGCCGAAACAGAAAAGGCAGTAATGGAGATTATGCAAAAATTTTCGTAAACAAAAGTAGCCGCGCAAAATTTTGCGCG
>NVSD01000085.1 GCA_002401105.1 Flavobacteriaceae bacterium
TGCATTTACGAATAATACGTCAACTTTCCCAAAATCTGGTTTCACTTGTTCAACCAACTCTTCTATTGCTGAAATGCTCTCAACATCTGCAACAATACCTTTAACTCCAAGTTCTTCTGAAGCAATTTTTACTTTTTCKKCAGAACGACCKGTAATAATTACWGTTGCACCATTTTCTTTYAATTCTTTTGCTGCCGCATAACCAATACCACTATTACCTCCTGTAACAACAGCAATTTTTCCATTTAATTTACCCATCTTTTTGTTTTTAAATTTAATAATACATTAATAGAACGCTCGTTCCAGATGCAAATATATACAAATTGGAACGAACATTCCAAATAAAATAACTGAAACTTTATAAAGAATGTAAATAGTTAACACTGTATAAAATTAATTGAGATCTCAATATTAGATTGAAAGCAAGTATATTTGTTGAGAGTTTGATGATAAATTGAAAGACAAATGCCTTTTAATTCGCTACTATTCTCATACGAACCGTTAGCTACAATTACAGATGAATGAACTCCATAAGATATTAGAAGAATTAATTGCCTTAACAGAAAGTGAATGGAGAAGTTTTAGTGATAAGCTAAAAAGGAAAGAATTTAAAGCAAAAACACAATTAGTCAGAGAAGGTTCTATTGCTAATAGTTTATACTTTATTGAAACAGGATTATTAAGAACCTATCATTTATTAGATGGAAAAGAAATTAATACCTATTTCGCTTGTGATAAACAATTTATAGCTGCTTTCTCTAGTTTTATAAGTCAAAAGCCTTCTTTTGAAATTTTAGAAGTGATTGAAGATAGTATTGTATATGAATTACCTTATAACATCTTGAATGAGCTATACATAGCGTCCAGAAAGTTTGAAAAACTAGGAAGAATTTTAGCCGAAAAAAACTATTTATGTGTACTTGACAGAACGTTTACAATGCAAACAAAAACAGCTAAACAAAAATATTTGGACTTTCTACAAACCTATGACAAGAAGATAATCCAACGAGTCCCTCAGCACCAAATAGCAAGTTTTCTTGGAATAGCTCCTGAATCATTGAGTASAGTAAGAAAAGAAATTTCTACTTCTTAACAAATGTCAATGCAGCGGTTTTTTGTTTAATGTTTCTTTGTGTACTTAACTAAAAACAACACAATGAAAAAAAACAACTTACTCTTATTATCCACTTTAGTGATTAGTCTTTTCGTTATCATTCAATCTTGTAAGACATCAATCGATATTTCTAAATACCCAACACCTACTTTTTCTACCACTGATTATCCTATAGACAAGGAGGTTGAATTTTCACTCTCAATTATTGAAACTGGTTATGCGATAACACCTGAAGCATTTGTATTTAGAGGTGGTAATATGTTTAAAACACGCAAACTCTCTCATGTTTCAATATTAATTCAACACCCAAAAGGAACATTTGTATTTGATACTGGTTTGGGAAATGAAATTAAAGGACAGTTCCATGATCACTTTTCCTTCTTAGACCGCCAACTATTTAAGTTCACCAAATTGCAATCTTTGAAAGAAACATTAATGTATAATAAATTCAGTGCTGACGCTATAGATTTTATTATTCCAACACACCTTCATTTTGACCATKSMRGTGGAATAGAAGATTTCCCAAAAGCAACGGTATGGACAACAAAAGAGGAATACGACCATGCATTTAGTGAAGAAGCAACTCCACCAGCATTTATCAAGGAACAATATGATGCCCATTTTATAAAATGGAAATTCATGAAGTTTAGCACTACTGAATATGAAATTTTTAAAGAAAGTTATGATGTTTTCAAAGATGGAACTGTGGTTTTGGTAAAATTACCTAGACATACAAAGGGCTCTATTGGTATGTTTGTTAACTTAAAAAGTGGTAAACATTACTTTTTTACTGGAGATTTAACATGGGCCACTGAAGCGTTTTCTATTCCCTCTGAAAAACATGTTATTCCAAGAAATAAGGTTGATGGAGATAGAGAAAAAGTTAAAGAAATGATTGTTATGGTACATCATTTAAAAAAGAAAAAAAATAACATTATAATAGTTCCTGCTCACGACTATAATGCACAAAAAAATATCGCGCATTTTCCTAATGTTGAATGGTAAATAATAAATAAGCGACTATTAAAGTGTAAAAATAATAAGGGTTATAGTACCTAAGTCAAGTTCAGAGCATCTTATAAAATACGAAAAATTTACAATTTCCCCTATCAATTAAATAAAGAAAAAAAATGTAAATTTGAATCAGTGTTAATCCGAAAGCAAGTACATTTTAATCCCTTACTATTCGTACATAAACCATAAGACATTAAAAAAAAGGACAAACTAAAGAATGAAAGACGTTGAAGACTATTGTCCTAATGACAAACAAAATTGGAGAAATTGGCTCGAATTGAACCACCATAAAAAAGAAGCTGTTTGGCTCATTTTTTATAAAAAAAAATCTCCCAACTATAATCTAAGTTGGAGCGATTCAGTTGACGAAGCACTTTGTTTCGGTTGGATTGATAGCGTCAAAAAGACAATAGACACGGAGAAATACAAACAGTATTTTAGCAAACGAAAAGTAAAAAGTAATTGGTCAAAGGTAAATAAGGATAAAGTAGCATCCTTTATTGAACAAGGGCTTATGCAAGAAGAAGGTTTCAAAAGTATTGAAATTGCAAAACAAAATGGTTCTTGGACAATTTTAGATAAAGTTGAAGCACTAGTAATTCCAGAAGATTTAAAAAGAGAATTTGCAAATTACAAAGGCTCAATGGAATACTTTGAGAGTCTAAGTAAGTCCGCTAAAAAGATTTTATTGTACTGGGTAGCTTCCGCTAAAAGAAAAGAGACACGACAAAAGAGGATTTTAGAAGTCGTTGAAAATGCAAGTAAAAACCTGAAACCAAAACAATTTAGATAACAGAAAAATGGCTTAGAATAATGTATATGCAACATAGACAATCAGTGATAAATTGAAAATCTGAGCCATTTACAAAGTTCGTCAACTATAAAATTTGGCTTTTAAAATCGAAAACTAAAACAACATATAAAAATCAGGCGCTGTGTTCATCCGAAAATGTAGTATTTTTTTACACGCTTGGTATCATACACAAAACCGTTGTAGCTAATTAAAATGGACAGAAATAAATTTATAAAACGAACATTTTGGGGAACTATTGGAATTGGTTTTCTAACAGGTTTTTACACATGGCAAATAGAGCCGTTTTGGCTAGAATTTGTCAAGAAAAAAATGCCTATCTCTAACTTACCTGATAATCTTGTTGGTAAAACATTAATGCAAATCAGTGATATTCATGTAGGCAATCGGTTTAACTATAGTTACATAATTGATTCATTTAAAAAAGCACAGAAATTCAACCCCGATTTTGTTGTTTATACCGGGGATTATGTGAGTTACGAAAACGAAAAACAGTTTAGACAATTAGAAGAAGTACTTAAGTATACAGTAAAAGGAACTATTGGAACAGTAGCGATACTTGGAAA
This sequence comes from Flavobacteriaceae bacterium, assembly GCA_002401105.1. GTDB lineage: Bacteria > Bacteroidota > Bacteroidia > Flavobacteriales > Flavobacteriaceae. The sequence goes on from NVSD01000085.1 coordinate 3,506, forward strand.
TCATGACTACGGAAAGGATTGGGCTGAACAAGAAGTTGCAGACAAAATTTCGTCTCAATTAACAAATGCAGGTATACAGGTACTTAAAAATTCCGAAATTGACATTGAAGGATTAAATATTATTGGAATTGACGATTATTGGGCATTGAATTTCGCACCAGAAAAAGTAATGAATAACTACCAGGAAACAAAAGCCAATGTAGTGCTCTGCCACAATCCAGATGTTTGTGATTTAGATGTTTGGAATGGATATAAAGGATGGATTCTTTCTGGACATACACACGGTGGACAATGTAAACCTCCATTTTTAAAAGCACCGATGTTACCCGTAAAGAATAAAAAGTACTCACAGGGTGAAATAGATTTAGAAGATGGTCGCACCTTATATGTTAATCGAGCTCTTGGTCATTTATGGCAAGTAAGATTTAATGTGAGGCCTGAAATAACAATATTTGAACTTCAAAAAGCATAAAATAAACTGGCTATAGGACACACATATAAGTAATATAGGCAATTGAGTAAAAACACACTTTAAACGATAAACAAACATTCCGTACTTTTAACAAAGACCGCCAGCACGCAATCTCACCGAAGGTACATCTTTTGGTACACTCATCTTTCTTTTAATTTGAACTACAAATATTCGCGCCATAAGAACTGTTTTTAAGAGCGTTAAGAAAGGGCAACTAAAAGAGTTGGCTAAGTACAAGCTTGAAAATGCGTACTTTCTAATCCGAACTTCGCTTAGCCAATTCCTTACCAATAATTTAGAATATACTATTCCAACGATTACTTTTTWTAATGATTACAACAGTGCACACTGTGATTGTTTTTATTACGTATATAAGCGATTTGTAACAAAATTTAAACTTAAAGAAAATCTTGTTGGGCAGCGCTTTACCGAACTTATTTAAGTTCTCTTGGTGATAGTCGGACAATATTATTTTTTTACCCCACTATTCCTAAGGTAATATTTCATTKTCGATTCTTGTTGGTTTTTATTGARGCATATGGGCATGTTTTACCTATATCATTTTCTTTATTTCAGGTTGTTTACATATAAATCTAAGTATTAAAACTATTGGATTTGTACTGTTTTCAGATAGTAATAATGATGGTACCGCTGTGATACTTTATAAGATTAATAAGATTCCCCTGTATTTAATTTGCTGGGTTTTAAGAGTTAATATTCGTTTTTTGTTTATAACACTTTGATCAGACTCTATATCGTATTTACATTTTTTTATACGAGACGTAAGAGTTAAAATATCACCCTTCAATGATGTGAGAGAAGCAACAAAAATAAAACACCCATTTAATTAAAAAACGTACCCCTGAAAACAGGGTGGTAAAATAGAAGTAATAACCCCTATTTATAGTGACATATGTTAATTCGAACATAAGTAGTTTTGTCTCCTATWAGCTATTACTTGAGTATGAAAACTATAAAAGAAAATATAAAGAGATTTAAATTWATTGCCCTATTTATTACGTTAAGCCTAACGTAYAATAATAATATTTCAGGGCAACAACTTTACCCTGCAAGTTTTGATGTAACCACATTAAATGGTACCAATGGATTCGCTATACCGGGTATAGATCCCAGTTCTCAATTTGGAGCAGAAACTAAATTTATTGGAGATATTAATAATGACGGTTTTCAAGACATTGGAATAGGARTTAATAATGCAGATATTAACGGGTTAGAGCTTGCAGGAGCTGCCTATATTATTTTTGGAACAAACACAGGTTTTCCAGCTTCCTTTGATATTAATAGCCTTAATGGTACTAACGGTTTTGCTATTCAAGGACTCGTAGGAAGTAAACGTATGGGGAAATCTGTTGAAGGAGTGGGAGATATTAACGGAGATAATATTGACGATTTAATAATTCTATGTTCTGGAACTACAATAGTTATTTACGGAAAAACAAGCCCTTTTAATGCGACATTTAATATTGATTATGCAGATGGTGTAAATGGTTTTCTTATTAATGGAAGTGCAAACGAGGTAGGTACTCTTGGAGATGTAAATGGAGATGGTATCAGTGATTTTATATTAAGTAGAGCAGGATCTGCAGCGTTGATTTTCTTTGGACAATCTTCCAAATTCCCTGCAACTATTAATTCTTCTTGGTTAGATGGGACAAGAGGTTTCAGTATCAAAAGATATTCAGGTTCAACAATTCCAGCATTTTTGGCAGGAGGAGCAGGTGATATTAATAATGATGGTATTAACGACATTATTATAGGTGATTGGTATTCAGCAGATGGTGGAAGAACTCATTTAATTTATGGCAGAAATTCTTTTCCTTCACAATTAGATGTAGAAACCATGACAATAACGGAAGGATTTACTGTAGATCATACAGGTGGTAATTTCCTTGCTTTCACAGGAACATTAGGAGATATTAATAATGACGGAATAGATGATTTTTTTTCAGAGAGTGCTGCTATTTATGGAAGAAATGGAGCTAGTCCTTTTCCTGCTCATATTCCTTTAAGTAGTATTACAGATGGTACTTATGGTTTTGTTTTACCTGGAAAACTAACCTCGACTTCCATTGGAGATATAAATCAAGATGGTATAAATGATTTTATTTCTTGTTATGATTCAGGTGAAAATTCAGGATTTTATGAAGCTTATGTCGTTTTTGGGAGCACTTCAGGTTTTCCAAACCCAATTGATAGAGCAGCTTTAACTGGTATGAATGGGTTTGTTGTTCCGTTCCTTAAAACATCCAATATTGGTAGACCTGTAAGTAGAGGAGGTGATTTTAATGGCGACGGTATTTCAGATTTTTTAGTAGGAAGTCCTGGCACAAAGTTAGGAACTCCCAGTGTGGCAACGGGACAAGTGACCGTTATTTTTGGAGGAGACCATTATGCAATGCCTTTAAATACAGGAAACCCTCAAGTAAATAATGAAACAACAACAGGTTTTGATATACTTGTTAATGGACCAGAAAAAGGAACGATACATTATACTATAGTACCTAGCACTTTTTTTGGAACTGTTAATCATGATGTTATTCTTACAGGAACAGGAGCTGTATCCAATGGTAATTTTTTAATGAACACAGCAAATACAGATATAACCAACGTAATTTCTTCATTAACGGCAAGTACTACCTACGATATTTATTTATTTTTAGAAGATGGTACAGGGAATCAAGGAATAATTTATCATTTAAACGATATAGCAACGTTGTCTGGGGGAGATATTACTCCTCCTTCAATTACTTGCCCTTCTAATCAAACAGTAATGTGTGGCACAACTGTAATACCCGATTATACAGGATTGGTAACAACAACCGATTTAATTGATCCTAATCCTGTAGTTACACAAAACCCTACGGCTGGATCTGCTTTTGTAGATGGCATGACAATTACAATGACTTCTACCGATGCAAGTTCTAATAGTGATAGTTGTACGTTTATTGTAACCAAAGGAGCAGATACCGATAAACCCGTACTTGTTTGTTTAACTTCAGAATCGTTATATATTAATTCAACATTACCAAATTATTTCTTTAAGCTAAAAGCTTCCGATAATTGCACTTCAATATTCGATCTTACCTATACCCAAACTCCAGTACAAGGAACACCTTTTACTGCAACTACAAACGTAACTGTTACAGTTACAGACGAGAGTGGTAATACAAAAATTTGTTCCTTTCCAGTAACAGTTAAAGCACCTACTCCACCCATAGATTGTACGACTACTTTCATAAATATTAATAATTTAGATGGTATTAATGGGTTTCAAATAAATGGAGATGCTATAAAAGCACAAGCAGGACATGATGTAAGAGGAGCTGGTGATATTAATGGTGATGGTATCGAAGATTTTTTAGTAGGCTCGCCTAATAAAGCATATAATTTTAACGCATCTTATGGAAGGGARAGAGGAAATTTACCTGGAAATGTTTTTGTTGTTTTTGGAARAGGAAATAATTTTCTTCCAAATTTAGATACCGCTTTATTAGACGGAACGGATGGATTTAAAATTCATAATGATATTTCAGGTGGTGGTAATTTTCAATATTCAGGATATCAGGTAAGCACTGCTGGAGATATTAATAATGATGGAATTGATGATTTGATGTTTAGTGATCCATTCCGTAGAAATCCATCAGGTTCAGAATTAGGAACTATTTATGTGGTTTTTGGAAAATCAACTGGTTTTTCGGCTGTATTTAATTTGTCTAGTATAAATGGTACGAATGGTTTTGTTTTTTTAGGTACAGATGCGTATGACCAATCAGGAAAATCTATTGATTCAGCAGGAGATATTAATAATGACGGAATAAATGACATCATAATAGGAGCAAGTACTGGTAGAAGTACWAATAATAGTGGTACATGTTATGTTATTTATGGAAAAACAGGAAATTTTCCTGCATTAATAAAAGGTAGTGATTTAAATGGCAGCAATGGTTTTATAATAAAAGGTGATGCAGATGGAGATGGTATTGGTTATGGAGTGGTAGGATTAGGAGATGTAAATGGAGATGGTATTGACGATGTAGGGTTTGAAGGTGGAGGAAAGAAAAGAACGTATGTCCTTTTTGGAAAAACAGGAGGTTTTCCTTCAACAGTATTAACCGCAACTATAAATGGAACTGCTGGTTTTTATGCCGATATATCATCTTTAACGGCTACTTATTATAGAAGTATAACTGGGGTTGGTGATGTTAATAATGATGGGATAAATGATATGTTATTTGGACACAAATTTCTTCTTTTCGGTAAGAATACAGGCTTCTCTACATCAGAAGACATAACAAGTTTAGATGGTTTAATAGGTGTTGAATTTACAGGAAGTTCTTATAGAAAATCTAGTGCAGCAGGAGATTTTAATAATGACGGAATTAATGACTTAATAATAGGAAAATCGAATTATTCGATAGCTATTGTTTATGGGAAAAGCACCCCTTGGAATGCGACAATAAATCCTTTTTCTCTGCCAGCATCAGAAGCTTTTAGAGTGAATGGTCTTTCTTCAGACTATTCTGTATCAGATTTGGCCGATATTAATGGAGATGGTATTACAGACATCATTGTAGGAGAGAAAGAGAGATTGTATTATGATAGTAATTCTAGTTTAAACCCTGGTCGAGCAAACGTAATTTATGGCTTCTCTATTACAGATACAGAAGCTCCTGTGATTACTTGCCCTACAAACCAAATTTTAGCATCAGGTAGTCCGTTGCCAAGCTACATTTCTTTAGTTACAGCTACAGATAATTGCGATGCGACTCCTGTAATTACCCAAGTTCCTATTGCAGGGAGTGTATATACTTCAGGTATGACAATTACATTTACTGCAACAGATAAAAAAGGCAACTCGGTAAATTGTAGTTTTATAGTAAGTGATAATACAGATACGGAGAACCCAACGGCAAGTAATCCTTCGGATATAAATGTATCCTGTTCTACAGATATTCCAATACCTGACATTACAGTCGTAACCGATGAAGCTGATAATAGCGGTATTACTCCAACAGTTTTATTTATTGGCGATGTAAGCGACGGAAATGCCAATCCTGAAATAATTACACGAACGTATCGTATTACCGATGCTGCTGGAAATACTACTGATGTTACACAGACCATTACAGTAAACGACATTACAAATCCTACAGCAAGTAATCCATCAGCAATTAATGTGCAATGTATAACTGATATTCCTGCCGCAGATATTACTCTAGTTATTGATGAAGCGGATAACTGTACTGCAAATCCGACCGTAACTTTTATTGGAGGTGTCAGCGACGGAAATACGAATCCCGAAATAATTACAAGAACGTATCGTATTACCGATGCTGCTGGAAATATTACCGATGTTGTACAAACGATTACAGTAAACGATACTACAAATCCTACAGCAAGTAATCCATCTGCAATTAATGTGCAATGTACAGCTGATATTCCTTCAGTTGATATTGCAGTAGTTATTGATGAAGCAGATAACTGTACTACAAATCCAACAGTAACTTTTATTGGAGATATAAGCGACGGGAATACGAATCCCGAACTCATTACAAGAACGTATCGTATTAGCGATGCTGCTGGAAATACTACTGATGTAACACAGATTATTACTGTAAACGATACTACAAATCCTACAGCAAGTAATCCATCAGCAATTAATGTGCAATGTACAGCTGATATTCCTACCGCAGATATAACAGTAGTAACAGATGAAACTGATAATTGTACTGCAAATCCGACAGTAACTTTTATTGGCGATATAAGTGACGGAAATAGCAATCCTCAAATAATAACAAGAACCTATAGTATAACCGATACCGCAGGAAACTCAATAAATGTTACACAAACTATTACAATAAATGACACTGTGAATCCTATGGCAAGTAATCCTACTGCGATTAACGTTTTATGTGTAGGAGATATTCCAACAGCTGATATTACAGTAGTAACTGATGCAACTGATAATTGTTCTGCAACACCAACGGTAGCATTTGTAAGCGATATAAGTGACGGAAATAGCAATCCTGAAATAATAACAAGAACCTATAGTATAACCGATACCGCAGGAAATTCAATAAATATTACACAAACGATTACTGTAAATGACACCGTAAATCCAACAGCAAGTAACCCAACTGCGATTAACGTTTCATGTGCCGCTGATATTCCAACAGCTGATATTACAGTAATAACTGATGCAACGGATAATTGTACTGCAATACCAATAGTTGCTTTTGTAAGCGATGTAAATACAAGTTTAGGCATTATAACAAGAACCTATAGTGTAACCGACAGCGCAGGAAATTCAATAAATTTAACACAAACGTTTACAGTAAATGACACTGTAAATCCAACAGCAAGTAATCCAACTGCGATTAACGTTTTATGTGACGCTGATATTCCAACAGCTGATATAACAATAGTAACTGATGCAACGGATAATTGTTCTGCAAATCCAACGGTAGCATTTGTAAGCGATGTAAGTGACGGAAATAGCAATCCTGAAATAATAACAAGAACCTATAGTGTAACAGATGGAGCAGGAAATTCAATAAATGTTACTCAAACGATTACAGTAAATGACACTGTAAATCCTACAGCGAGTAATCCTCCAGCGATTATCGTTTTATGTGACGCTGATATTCCAACAGCTGATATAACAATAGTAACTGATGCGACTGATAATTGTACTGCAACGCCAACGGTAGCATTTGTAAGCGATATAAGTGACGGAAGTAGCAATCCCGAACTCATAACAAGAACCTATAGTGTAACCGATACCGCAGGAAATTCAATAAATGTTACACAAACGATTACTGTAAAAGACACTGTTAATCCAACGGCAAGTAATCCTACTGCGATTAACGTTTTATGTGCTGCAGATATTCCAACAGCTGATATTACAGTAGTAACTGATGCAACTGATAATTGTACTGCAAATCCAACGGTTGCATTTGTAAGCGATGTAAGTAACGGAAGTAGCAATCCTGAAATAATAACAAGAACCTATAGTATAACCGACACCGCAGGAAATTCAATAAATGTTACACAAACTATTACAGTAAATGATACTGTAAATCCTACAGCGAGTAATCCAACAGCGATTAACGTTTTATGTGTAGGAGATATTCCAACAGCTGATATTACAATAATAACAGATGCAACTGATAATTGTTCTGCAACGCCAACGGTAGCATTTGTAAGCGATGTAAATACAAGTTTAAGCACTATAACAAGAACCTATAGTATAACCGATACCGCAGGAAATTCAATAAATGTTACACAAACGATTACAGTAAATGATACTGTGAATCCTACGGCAAGTAATCCTACTGCGATTAACGTTTTATGTATAGGAGATATTCCAACAGCTGATATTACAGTAGTAACTAATGCAACTGATAATTGTACTGCAAATCCAACGGTTGCTTTTGTAAGCGATGTAAATACAAGTTTAGGCATTATAACAAGAACCTATAGTGTAACAGATGGAGCAGGAAATTCAATAAATGTTACTCAAACTATTACAGTAAATGACACTGTAAATCCTACGGCAAGTAATCCTATTGCGATCAACGTTTTATGTGTAGGAGATATTCCAACAGCTGATATTACAGTAGTAACTGATGCAACTGATAATTGTACTGCAAATCCAACGGTAGCTTTTGTAAGCGATGTAAGTGATGGAAATAGCAATCCTGAAATAATAACAAGAACCTATAGCATAACAGATGGAGTAGGAAATTCAATAAATGTTACACAAACTATTACAGTAAATGACACTGTAAATCCTACGGCAAGTAACCCAACTGCGATTAACGTTTTATGTGTAGGAGATATTCCAACAGCTGATATTACAGTAGTAACTGATGCAGCTGATAATTGTACTGCAAATCCAACGGTAGCTTTTGTAAGCGATGTAAGTGACGGAAATAGCAATCCTGAAATAATAACAAGAACCTATAGTGTAACCGATACCTCAGGAAATTCAATAAATATTACACAAACGATTACAGTAAATGACACTGTGAATCCTACGGCAAGTAATCCTACTGCGATTAACGTTTTATGTGTAGGAGATATTCCAACAGCTGATATAACAGTAGTAACTGATGCAACTGATAATTGT
>NVSD01000086.1 GCA_002401105.1 Flavobacteriaceae bacterium
AATATACATCCTGTTAATAAAAATAGACTAAGGCCAATCAGTATAATGGGCAAACGCATTATCAATTTGTTCTTCATTTGTTGTTTTTAAAACCTCGGTTTCTGTAACCGAAAACGATGAGGAAGTTGCGAGAATCATGCAAAAATATGACCTTTTTGTAATTCCTGTTATTGATGAAATGGGAAGACTTACTGGTCAAATTACCATTGATGATATTGTAGATATCATTAAGGACGAAGCAGAGAAGGATTACCAAATGGCTGCTGGTTTAGTAGAAGACGTAGAAGCTGATGATACCATTTTTGAATTGGTAAAAGGTCGTTTACCTTGGTTGGTATTGGGGCTTTTTGGAGGATTAGCTGCCGCATCTATTATGACCGGTTTTGACGAAGCACTTAAAACATATCCAATTCTATTTATGTTCACCCCCTTAATTGCTGCCATGGCAGGAAATGTAGGGGTGCAATCTTCTGCAATAATCGTACAAGGATTGGCCAATGATAATATTAAAGGAAGTACTTGGGATAGGTTGGTGAAAGAAGTGGGATTGAGTTTGGTTAACGGAACTATATTATCCCTCCTAGTAATGGCCTATGGAACTATTTTCAACATGGAAATCTTAACAAGTGTTACCATTGCTATCTCTTTACTAATTGTGATTATTATAGCAGCACTTATCGGAACTTTTGTCCCTTTAATTTTACACAAACGAGGTATTGACCCTGCATTAGCAACCGGTCCTTTTATCACCACGATTAATGATATTTTCGGGATTTTTATTTACTTTTACATTGCTAAATTAATTTTACCCTTTTAGCCCCGTTCTCATGAGGCTAACAAGTAATTTGTCTCCAAACGACATAAGACATTTGGAGACAAGACACAGGAATCCATGACTGAATAAAAACACCTGCTAGCCATTTAAATCGGCAATAAATTATCTAATTCCTGGATTGAAATCATCGGGAGCGTTTTGAGGTAATTTTATAGTTCCTGCAGCTCCTGTATCGTTCCAAATAACCCATTCTGAAGGATCGAATATTGGATTWCCAACTTGCACACCTGTAATCCTTAATGCCCGCCCATCTTCAAACTCATGACTGGTTCCAGAACCATCTTCTCCTATAAGTCCAAATATATCCACCACTTCTCCATCGGGATTCACTAAAACAATAGTATCATCGCCATTAGAATCTGCAGGACCACCTTTAGAAACTCCCAAATTGGGTTCAAATCCATAGACCGCTAAAAATTCAGCCGCATTTGGAGAGATTACAAAAGTGCTATTTGCCCCAATGCTAAACCCTGTTAATTGTATGTTTTTTGTACTCGTGGTATTGGCGTTTGTATAGCGAATTAATTGCCATCCATTCATACTTTGTGTTTCGTTTGAAGGATTATAAAGTTCTATAAACCGAGCTCCTGAATTATTATCAGGGTCAGCTATTTCAGAAATATACAAGGGAAAATCTGTGAGTCCAACCATTGAACAATCAATATATTCCTCATAAAAAGTAACATCGTAGGATTTTCTCAGGTATAATTGTGCTACTTCATATTCCGTCATAACACCGACTACTGCCCCATTGTTTTTACTCACTTTATATCCTGAAAACTGCGACTGATAACGCACATATACATTCAAATCGTCGACGCAATCCGTCAACTTATTTTCACCTGAATAGGATTTTGTGATGTCTTTAAACTGAACATTTTCTATCCTAACAAGAACCGATTCAAATTCCCCAGACAATGCTTGCTCTAGCGTTATGATTTGAGGAGCCGGTATAATTCCAGGGTTACTACTTATAATATTCGCTTTTGGAATATGATTCAATTGTAAGAGTCCTTTGTATTCTTCTATACTTGTACCCAACAAGGACAATTCCACTTCATCTCCATATTTTAAGCCATGAGCACTGCTAAAACGCAAGGCAATGGCTCCTGTATCATCTTGTATAAACGCATTGGTTTCCGTGATGTTTAATTCCGCTGCATCAGAAGTAATCACTGCTTTTATTTTTAGGTTTTGGGTGATATTTAACGACGTGTCCATAAACATGTCCCTAACGTCTGATAATGAAATTAAAACCGCATTTTCTGCCACATTACAGCGTTCTTCAATCATTAATACTACATCGCCAATATCTCTTAGTAACAATTGAAAATTCCCGTTGTAATAATTAAGAATCCCTTGCACATTTCCATTTCCTCTAGGTAATTTAGCTCCTGAAAAATCAGCGAATTTACTCGTTCTTACATGCATGGTATTGGCATTACAATCTATTAAAGTACGTGTAGATCCATTCGCTGTTTCATCTACAAAATTTAATTCTTGCTCTAAAAACTGAAGATTTTCCAGCAACAGATAACTTCCAATATCTTTAGCTGTAAGATCAGACAAACGCACTGTTTTAGGTAACAACACCTCGTTTTCAGGGAACACATATAAATGCTTAAACACATCGTAACTTTCTATATTCCCAATATTCCCCTCATACAATCCTCCCAATTGTATTTCCCCACTCAAGGCATGTACATATAAACCCTTGGTGTTTACTACTATTTTTTGCCCCCTACTAAAACCACGCAAGTGCAAGTCTTTTTGGTTGATTTTTATTTTAATTCCTCCTGTATCATCTTGTACATAAATGTATTTATAGGCATTGCCGCTTTTGTCATTTGCTGTCACAATTGCTTCAAAAACTAAATCCTCTTCCAATTGTAATAACTTTCCTTGGTATTTGTCTTTTACCTCTTGAATTGTTGCATTTACAGGAGGCGGGATACAGGAATAACTATTCCCATCACACCTATCATCTTCTAATATTAAATCATTTGTATCACGAATTGTCAATTGAAAATCGTTGTTATATTTCCCTAAAACCCCCTGTATTTTTCCACTTCCAACTGGTAATAAATCGGCTTGAAAATCGGCATAACCGCTATTCCTTAACACAATGGTATTCCCCTCACAATTTTGGACTAATATATTGGTGTTTTTATCTACCAATGCGTAGGGCTGGCAATGTGAATCTGAAGTAATTTCCACGTTCTCCAATACAACCAGCGTATTAATCATTGCATCAACGATATCTGCTGCTTTTACCAACTTCGGCACCATCTCAACGGGAGGATCACAAGAAACAAACAATGCTTTTTTAGCCAACATGCTAGACAATCTACCTACCGCAACACCTCCGTTTTTTTGTGGATATACACCTCCTATTTTTAACACCCCGCGGTAATTATCAATGTACAAACCCTTGGTATTGATAATTATTTTTGAGCCTATAGGATACATRCTGTGCAAATTTTGAATATCCACATCCAACTGCAAGCCATCAGTGGGATTTACAGGACTGTTCTGAAAATGYAGCGTTCTGTAAAAGTTTCCTTTYTCGTCCGACGAAATTACATAGCCCTCTATAATCAACTCTTGTTTAATTTGCGTWACGGCTCCTTTATAAATGGATTTAACGGCTGCAATACTAGCATTTACTTTTAAATYTGGAGGTTCACAAGAARTTTCTGGCACATCAAAAYTTTGATCTTCTGCACAGGTGTACATYATYAWAAAYACCAATCCCCAAAGCAGCCTWCTAAATCCTTTCATAACATCCTCTTTAATTCTTAAAACTCACCGAAAAATTCACATAATAAGAAGCACCATARCCCATCCAATAYTTTGCTCCAAACATSGGYGTTRCYCGGTTTTTATCTTTYTYTAATAACTCATAATTCCCATACCTCCCYTGTTCATAACCTCCYGTCCTATAYTGTGTATTMAAWAYATTACTAGCACTKATAAACAAGCTGATGTACATTTTCTTCGTTTTCCATGATTTCCCTCCAATAATATTTACAAGGAAATAGCCATCAAACTGTTCTTGTACTAATATTTCTTCTACATCCTGCTTGGTAACTCCTTCATATAATTGATTGGTAGCAGGATTGGTATAAAAACGAGCCGTTCGCAAACCGGATGCAACATCTACATAAGTATGTGATAAATGATTGGCATTGATCCCAATCCACCAATATTTTTGAGAGCGATAATCCATACCTACAGAAAAGGCTTGTTGTGGTGTTCCTGCTGTATGATAGCCCTTTAAAAAAGCGGGCACAGGAGCAGCCTCCGCTATTAACGATTCGTCGGAAGTATAATAACTTAGTGGGTTATTAGCGTAGGAATATTTCCCTATGGAGGCAACAAAATTAGCATTTATGGAGGACGTGATTTTAGTTTCAAAACTCACTTCCACACCTAGATGCTTTTTCTCTACATCCGTCAATACCTCCGCTACAAATTCTCCTAAATTCTGATCGTAATACCTGGAGATATCCGTTCCTTTTGAAAACGAGGTATAATAAGCTGTTATCCTAGATTTTATCAATGGCGACCGGTGTACATAACCAACATCTACTGTATTTATTTGCTCGCTTTCTAGGTTTAGCACCACATCCTTATTTACCCGTCCATTGGAATAGCTATTCCGTAAGGTGGGTGCTTTTGAAATACTTGCAGCGTTTAGATTTAATAAATGACGACCCGTAATTTTATACGTCATTCCCATTTTAAACTGAGGCGTATTAAAAGCCATTTCTTCCCCAAAACCCAATGAATTATCTTCGTACAATTCGTTTTGAAACAATCCTTCCCGCTGATAGGTAGTACTCACAAATTGTACAGAAGCGAAAACATCAATCTTATTTTTTTGATATTGATACTGCCCAAAAACAGCTTTCTTTTTAGCGGTTAAGTGATACTTGTAATTGAATGCATCGTCTTTAAAAATGGGACTATCGGACAATAAATTATTGGAAGTATTATTAAATCCATCGATATCTATTAAATAGGAAGCCCCAAGTAAGTCAACCATTTTCGCATAGTTTAGGGAATTAAAATCCACATAACTAAGGCCTATATTTACACTCCCACTTTTTGTTAGTTCTGTTGAAAACACCGTCTTCACACTCAATGTTTGATCGTCATTTCTATCTTCGTATAAAKMATARMYMGCATTNCTMWWAWTMNAACGSMTTNTTNGWTTTRNTASAWWTGCAACCAATCGATTTGAAACCTTTTAGGATTCGATGTAAAAGCAGTGATGGATTCTGGGATTATAGTTGGATTCAAAGGATCGTTCGTTTGAAAATAAGAAGGCAAATTACGGTAATAGGTAGGGTCTGGATTTTGTTGTTTAAAATACCCCAACCTACTATTTCCTATAGACCCAAATTGATAGGCTATGCTAGTATTGACAGCCGTTTTATCCAACAATTTAATTTGATGAGTTAACATCAGCATGGGTTCATTCACTTCCTTTACTCTAGCATTTCGTTTTCTCCCATTTTGACTCCCCCAATATGCATTGTATCTACTTCCCATTAAGTCCCATACCTCTTGTGTATGGCCTGCATTTTTTCCACGTGTATTTTTGGCATAAATAGCCGTTAAATTAAAAGACTGCTTGGAACTAGGCTGGTATTCTACAGCGGCAAAAAACGAATTCGCATCATAAAAAGAACCTTGGAAGTATCCTTCCTTGGCAAACCGTCGAGAGGCAGAAAACGTATATGCCCAGTTTTTCTTTAATCCAGACGCATGGGTTACCATCAGCCTTCCTTTGTAGCTTTTGTTGGTAGCCGAAATAGTTATTTTTGTCCCCGGGCGATACAACGAAGCCGTAGTTATCATATTGGTAGTTCCCAATACGCCACCAAAAACACGCTCCGTAGGAGCCAATCCAAAAGTAACTTCCTGGTTTCTTGTGGCATCATTCAACCCGCCCCAATTACTCCATTGCGGACGTCCACCGTAGATTTTATTCATAGTGATTCCGTTCATCATAACGGTCGCATTTTCGGAATCATAGCCACGYACRCGAAACCAWGCCTGRCCAAAACTATAGGCGGCGGCTCTTGAAAAAGCATCTTTGGAAGCTGCCAACAGTCCCGTTACATTGTCAGCGTTTCCTTCATCATCTAACAATTCCATTTCCGAAATAGCAATGACACTTGCTTCATCAAAAACGTCAAAAGACGGAGTTAACACTAAAAAACCAATATCTATTTCTWTTCCTTCTWTGCAATTAACGGGTACTTTCACAGCGTCAAACCCTTGYAATTGAATTTCAATTAATGACTTTCCYRAGGGAGCTATTTTAAGAATAAACCCTCCCTTTGCATTAGTTGTTGTTACAWTAGACATCCCTATCACACYAACAGAAACCCCCAATAATGGTTTTTTTGTCGCTTCGTTTATAACCACCCCTTTAACACTACAAAGTGACTGTGCGTTTATAAACATAACTCCCCACAGACACATGAGTAGTACACTCATTGTCTCTTTCATAACTCGACATTAAAAATTAAATAGCATTGCAATTTTTTATAAGTTACGGAAAATTAAACGATTATAATGTTTATTTATTTTTACATTTACAAGAAACAATGTTTATTATCCTTAGTCAAAGCAGTAACTTAGACAAAATTAATTCTTATGAATAGACAACTACATATTGATTTAATTATCTCGATTATCTTAGTTTTTTCGATCCTATCATGTTCCTCTTTAGATCCAAAAACAGATACTATTAAGAAGACAAACTACCAAATTAGAACTATTGCATTTTACAACCTTGAGAACCTTTTTGATACTGTAAACGACCACAATGTTTATGATGAGGCAAGCCCGATTATGGAATCAAAAGGTGATACGGCTAAGATATACCAGCAGAAACTGGATAATATGGCACGAGTTATTGCACAAATCGGGAGTGAAAAAACACATACAGCACCAGCAATTATTGGAGTTTCTGAAATTGAAAACTTACGTGTTTTAAAAGACTTAATTTCAAATCACCACCTAAAAGAATTCAATTACGGAATTGTACATTTTGACTCCCCCGATTTCCGAGGGATTGACGTAGCACTGCTATATCAAAAACGTTATTTTAAACCTGTTCACAGTAAAAATTACGAACTTAAATTAGCTAATACTAAAGAGGGGAAAAAACAAACGACTAGAGATCAATTGTTAGTTTCTGGGTATTTGGATGATGAATTAATCCATATTATTGTAAATCACTGGCCATCCAGACGTGGAGGCGAAAAGAAAAGTAGTATAAAACGTGAAAAGGCCGCCGCTGTAAACGTGCACATAATTAAAGAAATTCAAAAAGAAAATCCAACAGCTAAGATTATTACCATGGGAGATTTTAATGATGACCCTACGAATAATAGCTTAAAAAAAGTTTTAAAAGCGAAAGGGAAAAAATCAGAAGTTAAGCCTGGAGACATGTACAATCCAATGGAAAACATGCACGCAAGAGGGTTAAATACGTTGGGATATAGAGATAACATCAACCTGTTTGACCAAATCCTAATCTCTTCTTCTTTATTAGATACAGATAAAAARTTTCAAGACTACAAAATGTACAAAGCAAACATATACAACCCTCGCTTMCTRATTAATAAAAAAGGACGCTATAAGGGCTATCCATTCAGAAGCTTTAGTTACGGGAATTTTACGGGTGGTTACAGTGACCATTATCCGGTGTATATTTATGTGATTAAGGAGAAAGAATAGTTAGTTGTTGGTTGCTAGTTGCTGGACATACAAAATTCGCATAACGATGACATCCGATATACTAAAACAACCATTTACCCCAAAGTTTTACTGAAGATTAAACAGCACACAAAACACACTTTTCAAATACAGAAACGCCCGCTTAACAGTGGGCGTTTTCTTATTTAAATAAGCTTCAAAAAAGACTAGAGACTAGTCCTCTTTCTTCAAATCCTTCAACATTAATTGCAAACTAGTATTGCCTTGCCAGGTATTTTCATCGATGGTAAAAGCGACGTCAAAAACATCTCCTTTTTTTATTTCAGAAAACTTAGCCGCCAAACCAAAACCAATTCCACTAATAGCTAAACGAGTTTCTGGATCTTCCAAATTCACTTTTAAGTGGGTTTTATCGCCTCCCACAGGTTTTCCCCAACCGGTATCTCTCACGTTTTTAGCTACAAWTGTAGGTGTCATATTTCCRGGGCCAAAAGGYGCTATTTGTTTTAAWATCCTATGAAAYTTAGGTGTAATTTGATCAAACATTATTTCCGAATCATATTTTAAYTCAGGAACGCGTAATTCYTCTGGTATGGTTGCCTTCACAACTTCTTCAAACTTRGCTTTAAATTTAGGGTATTGTTCTACAGACAAAGTTAGTCCCGCAGCATATTTATGTCCTCCAAATTGCTCAATAAATTCACTACAYTCCTCTAAAGCATCATACACATCAAACCCMGTAACCGAACGTGCGGATGCCGCTAATTTATCACCACTTTTTGTAAATACAAGTGTGGGTCTATAATACGTTTCTATCAACCTRGARGCTACAATTCCAATCACTCCTTTGTGCCAATTTTCGTCATAGACAACAGTAGTGTATCCTTCCACTTCATCATTTTCTAATATTTGAGCTAAAGCATCCTCAGTAATGGTTTTGTCTAATTCTTTTCTATCAATATTGTTAAGCTCAATYGCTTCTGCAAACTTCTGTGCTTTGGCTGCATCGTCCTCAACCAACAATTGTACAGCATCATTTCCAGATTTAATTCGTCCTGCAGCATTGATCCTTGGAGCAATTCCAAAAACGACATCCGTAATGGTTAAATTCTCCTTTTTTGATTGYGCAATTAAGGCTTTCATCCCTGTTCTTGGGCTGGAATTTATCACTTTTAASCCGTAGTAAGCCAGCACTCTATTTTCACCTGTAACAGGAACTATATCTGCTCCAATAGCCGTAGCTACCAAATCCAAATACGGTAAAAAATGTTCAATATCTTGTTGATAGGTTGAGCCTATGGCTTGGATTAATTTAAAACCTACACCACATCCACAAAGTTCATCATAAGGATAAGAACAGTCCACTCGTTTGGGATCTAAAACTGCTACAGCATCAGGAATTTCATCGCCTGGTCTGTGATGATCACAAATTACATAATCAATGCCTTTCTCGGTCGCGTATTTTACTTTATCAATGGCTTTTATCCCACAGTCCAACGCAATAATTAAGGTAAAATCATTGTCTTCTGCAAAATCGATGGACTGAAAAGAAATACCATACCCTTCCGCATAACGATCCGGAATATAAGTAGCTAAATTATTGTGTAGGGTCTTTAAATAAGAATATACTAAGGACACGGAAGTGGTTCCATCCACATCGTAATCGCCATATACTAAAATGTTTTCTTCGTTTTTAATAGCCTTGAGGATACGTTCCACAGCTTTATCCATATCCTTCATCAAAAAAGGATCATGAAGCTCGCTCAAACTAGGACGAAAAAAAGACTTTGCTTCTTCAAAAGTGTTTACACCTCTTTGAATAAGCAAAGTCGCTATGGTATTATCAACTCCCAAATCATTGGAAAGTTGAGCTATAATTTTAGTGTCTATATTTTTCTTTTGAGTCCAGCGCATCGATCAATTTTTTTCAAAAATAATCAAAAACTAGTTAAACTATTGCTCTATGTACTCAACTTTTATAGAAAGTTCCGAAAAACCTTTAAACATTTCCAATACACCGCAATAGCGCTCTACTGATAAATCTACAGCTTTTTGAATTTTATCTTTCTTAAAATCTTTTCCATAAAAGCGGTAAATCATTTCCACTTTATCGTAGTATTTTGGATGCTCGTCTGTTAAATTTGCATTTACCTCAATCTTAATATCGGCAACTTCTGCACGCATTTTTTTCAATAAAGAAACAATATCCATGGCAGAACACCCCGCTAAAGAAGTCAACATTAATTTTTTAGGTGTCACACCTTTTCCTGTACCTCCTAATTCAGGATTTGCATCAATATTTATTATCTGCTCATGACCTTCGGCTACAAAGTGCATGCCTCCTTGCCAAGATAATTCTACTTTATTTTCCATCTTTCTATATTTTAAAAAACGAAGTTAGGGATTATTGCAAACAATCTTAGCAACAATCAATACTTTCTTGTTTTTACATTTTGAACTACGTGGTTACGGCTAATAACTGACGACGATAGGCGGTAAGCAACTTAGACTTAGAGATAAACCCAAAGTATTTACCATCCTTAATTACGGGTAAGTTCCATGCTCCGGTATGCTTAAACTTATCCATAATTTCCTGCATTGAATCATTTTCATAAAAAATAATATCAGGTGCACTGTGCATTAAATCAGCCACTTTTACCTTTTTACAAAGTTCGGCATCGAACATAATTCCACGAATATCATCTAAAAGCAAGACACCCAAAAAATCATTATCATCACTTACTACAGGGAAGTTGTTTCGAGAAGATTTAGCCACAGCATTGTGTAACATATCTTGCAATAACATTTGCGGTTTAATGGAAATAAAATTGGTCTCTATCACTTTGTCAATTTTCAACAACAGCAATACGTTATTGTCTTTATTATGGGTCATCAACTCTCCTCTTTTCGCCAATTCCATGGTGTAAATAGAGTGTGATACAAAATATTTTGTTACAGAATACGAAATTACGGCGACTAACATAAGGGGTACAAAAAGCTCATATCCACCAGTRATTTCTGCAATTAAAAAGATAGCTGTTAAAGGTGCATGCAATACTCCAGACATTAAGCCCGTCATCCCAATTAAGGTGAAATTAGATTCCGAAACATTAAATCCTAGACCTAAATTATTGATAATTCTAGCCACCATATTTCCCAAAGCACTCCCCATAAATAGGGTAGGAATAAAAATCCCTCCAATACCACCAGCTGCAAAGGTAGTCGTCATAGCAATGGCTTTAAAAATAGTAATAACAAAAAGCACTAAGATAATCCCCCATGCATGGTCTGTTAGGTGTCCCAAATATGGTAAATTCCCCAACGCTTCCTTAGCATTTCCATGCAATAAGTTATTCATTAGATTATATCCTTCTCCATATAAAGCAGGAATAAAAAATAACATAGCACCAATACCAATACCTCCGATTAACAACTTTTTAAACGGATTCGTCATCTTGTCAAAAAAGCCACTAATACCAAAAAATATCTTAGAAAAATATACGGAAGCAATCCCTGTAAACAAACCTAATAAAATATA
Organism: Flavobacteriaceae bacterium; assembly: GCA_002401105.1. Taxonomy (GTDB): domain Bacteria; phylum Bacteroidota; class Bacteroidia; order Flavobacteriales; family Flavobacteriaceae. The sequence continues at coordinate 11,112 of NVSD01000086.1, forward strand.
AAATCCGATGTCTGACATTTCGAATTTATCTTGTAAGTCAAAACTAAATAATACGGATGTCCCTCTAAAAAAGTAGGTAGTTAACACCGCCGAAACTGATGAAATAAGTAAGGGAACCATGGAGGCAAAACCTATTTCTAAACTGAAAATTTCCAATGCAAAAACAATGGCCGCAATAGGTGCTTTAAACATAGCTGCCAATGCTCCGGCCGCAGTACAGCCAATCAACAACATCCTTGTTTTTGTACTCATGTGGAATAACTGGGCTAAATTTGAACCAAAAGCAGCTCCGGTACTCACCGATGGGCCTTCCAAACCAACAGACCCTCCAAAACCAACAGTTAATGGAGCGGTTAATAAGGAACCCCACATTTTATAGCGTTCTATAAATCCGTTTTTCTTTGAAATTGAATAYAAAGTRGAYGGWATYCCATGYGGAATTTCATGCCTTACTACRTATTTRATWACAAAATACACCAATATTARTCCTATWSTYGGAAAAATAAAATACAWSGTRTGRTGGTAATCYTTTATRAATTCCCATTCCAATARAGAYTGAATTAAATGKGTTAAGTTTTTTAARAGAACTGTWCCTAAACCGGTYAGYARTCCAACAAAMACACTTAAWATRTAAATAAATTGACGTTCAGAAATATGCTTATATTTCCAAATYAAAAATTTGACKARTAGAGTTTTTTTAGCGCTTGGCATKRTWWNATAAARWGWARTTTTAGCRMTGCAAAGGTATCATTTTAACAATACAATGGTTCAAAACTACTTTTTAAATGTAAAAAAAATAAGAATACGTATTCGTTAGCAATAAATCGCTATTTTACGGGTCAAGAACAAAAGTTGGGTCTTAATATAAAAATGTTGATTTTTGTGGTCTAATTTTTACTTTATGAATTCTGATTTTACAAATGATTTTATAGCTC
>NVSD01000087.1 GCA_002401105.1 Flavobacteriaceae bacterium
GCTGTATTGACAATTGCATTAGCTCTCATGATACCAAAATACATCGCTTTAAACGAATGTTCAATTGGCTTATTCTCTGAAGTGTATGAATAATCATCCAATTGCTGGTATGGCGGTTGATCCGCATCAGACCCTCCACCTGCATGTGATTCGTCAGAAGGAAAAGATTTAACGATATACATTGAATTCCAATCTGGAGCGACAGACCATTGCAAAATATCATAACAGGCAAATACTCCTTCTTGTAATTCTTCTTCGGTTTGAAAATAATCCTCCAGTGGTATAACACCGTAAATAGGTTTATCCAAGAACTCTTTTTCACAGGCAGTTAATACAAAAACAAGGCCTGCCAGAACCGATAATTTATTTATTAATTTTTTCATTGTCATCAAATTAAATATTAGTCATTAAATTAAAATGTTACTGATAATCCTGTCATAAAACGACTAGGATTAGGGTACATACCTCTATCAATACCTTGAGAATTGTTTGAAAAACTACCTACTTCTGGATCTATCCCTTTGTATTTAGTGAATGTAAAGAAATCATCAAATGATACATACAGCCTTAAGCTCTGTAATCCCATTTTATCCGTTACTTCCGACATAAAGTTATATCCAAATTGAATTTGTTTAATCTTTAAATAAGATGCATCCTGTACCATTAAGTCACTTGAATAGATAATTGGATCACTATATGAAGCTTTTGGAAAACTATTGGTACTTCCTTCTCCAGTCCATCTATCAGTAAAGAAAAATGAAGGTCTATTTGTTGTTGGGTTATCAACTCTAGCTAATGCCATAAAGTTCTCTTGTCCAAATGCACCTTGCATAAACACCCTCATATCAAACTGTTTATATTCAAAATCAAAGGTAGCTGCCAACATAAAATCTGGATGAGGATCACCAATGTATGTTTTATCTTGATCCGTGATATCTCCATCGCCATTGGAATCTACTACAATTGGATCACCAGGYTCTGGACTCCAAGTGGTAACATTTCCTAAAGATGAGCTATAAGCATCTATTTCCGCTTGATTCTGGAATATCCCATCTGTTTTATAYCCTCTATAGAACCACACTGGCTGGCCTAATTCGAACGAAGTAATTGTCCCAAGAGTAGGAAGATCAGTCCCATCAACTCTATCGAGTAACGGGTTAAGATAAGTAACTTCGTTTTTAATGGTTGTCATATTCAAGTTGATTCCATATTTGAAATCGCCTATTCTATCTTTCCAYCCAAGTTCTATYTCAAYACCCCTGTTTGTYACATCTCCTGCATTCGCRTMAGGAGSTKSATAMCCCGTTGATRAKGGKGGTGAAGAKGGTGTTAATAAATCTTTRGTYACYTTATTGTARTAATCAAAACCTAAAGTCAACCTACTATCTAATGCTCTTAAATCCAGTCCTATATCTGTTTGAACAGTTGTTTCCCAAGTGATATTCTCATTAGGTAGCGCCAAGAGTTCTCCAAGTATATGGAAATTCCCAAATGCATCTGGGTACTTTAGACCATTCTTTGTAACAAGTGCTTTCCATTGACCTGCTCCAATATTTGAAGTTGATCCATTTTCACCCCAAGATCCTCTCAGTTTTAAATGACTAATAGCTTCAATATTAAAAAACGATTCTTTCGATACTACCCAACCCGCGGATAAAGCAGGAAAATATCCAGCTCTTTTATCTGGAGCAAAAAGGGAAGAATTATCATTTCTTAAAGAAGCTTGAAATAAATATTTATTATCATACGAATAGGTAAGACGTCCAAAATAAGAGTTCATTGATGTAGGRAATWTRTTTCCTGAWACATYTCCTTYTRCWGGTGCATCACCAATAGGTGCCCATWMATCCYCTTCTTTAATCATACCTGAAACACGTGTATCCAAGTAACGATATTCCGTATCCTCAGCTGACATACCAACCAAGACAGAAAAATCATGCTTGTCAATTGTTTTGCTGTAAGTAGCAAAATTTTCCCAAAGCCATGTTTTATAAATTCCTTGATTGTACGTTTTTGTATTGGTAGTGTTTTCTTTATTTTGATTCCGCCAAAATTTTCTTTCCCAATCATCATAATTAGTAAAGGCTTGTTCCATCCCAAAACGAGTAGTAATAACCAATCCATCGAAGGGTTTAATATTCGCAAATACATTCCCAATAATTTTGGTTTCTTGTGAARGCCCATTRTCAAGAGCAATYTGACCAATTGGATTGGCTATTTCTCCAATAATATACTCGGAAATACCATAATATTCTCCATTATTATTGGTWGTTAATGGAWGACCCKCTGCCAAYGCATCTTGSACATGTTGTGGCAATACTGTACCACTTGGATAATGTGTTGGAGTTGTTGGRTCCATTAACATYGCGTGATTCATAATMCCATTAAAACTATCATCCTCTGTAAAAGCTTTACGYTTGTTTATTGAGTATGAGAAGCTATTCCCTACTTCTAAATACTTGTTTACTTTGTGATTCGAGTTAAATCTTACCGTAGTACGGTTGAAGTTGGTTTTATCTCCTCCGAAAAGTCCATCTTGTGTAAAAAAGTTTCCAGAAAGTAAAAATGTTGATTTTTCGTTTCCTCCTGATACCTGAAGCGAATGACGTTGTATCATAGCATTTTCAGTCGATTCTTTAATCCAGTCTGTACCTTCTTTACCTAACCATTCTGATACATTAGGCTTATTCCCTGGAGGTTGTGTCTCGTCAATCCATTGCACATATTGATCTGCATTCATCATCTCAACACTGTTTCTTAATGATTGAATTCCATATTGTGTACTATAAGAAACTTTAAGAGCTCCTGATTTACCTCTTTTGGTRGTAATCATTACAACWCCATTACCTGCGTTTGCACCATAAATAGCTGCAGAGGCTGCATCCTTTAAGATCTCCATCGATTCAATATCGTTAGGRTCTAAAAAATCAATATTYCYTGTRCGCATACCATCTATAACATAAATYGGATCAGAATTWCCATTTGATCCTGCMCCACGAATACGTATTTTAACTCCAGCTCCTGGCGCTCCSGATTGTGGTAWAACTGTTACACCAGCTGTTTGWCCYTGTAATGCYTGTGACGTYAATGGWACAGATGTTTTTGATATCTGATCAGCGCTTACMGAAGATATTGCWCCRGTAACAACACTCTTTTTTTGWACMCCATAWCCMACAACMACTACTTCRTCYAAAGAATTKGCATCCTCTATTARTACAATAGYAATACTAGAYYTWCCRTTTACAGCTACTTCTTGSSWTGWAAAACCRATAWAACTAACTTGTARTACTGCATCAGRAYTKACTTCTTCYAAAWTAAATTTACCGTCAAAATCTGTAACCACTCCGTTATTCGTACCTTTTACCAAGACGCTTGCTCCAGGCAAAGGTCCACTCGCGTCTGACACYGTTCCRGAAACACTTTGMGCTTGAGCAAAGGTTCCAAGCAACAGCATTCCAAAAATAAAAACGCTTTTAAGAACTTGAATTTTCATGAATATTTTGTTTAATTAATTTTTAATTAGTTTAAATACATTTAGTAAATGTTTTAATACCTTTACAAAACTAGATAAGAAGTTAAATAATTGTTAATCAATTATTGTCAATTGTTAATGTTTTAATGACAATAACCTAATAATATATTATGATATTTRATGSTNCMKMSMGAWWTTWCTMRNAYTWRTKYNARACSAMWGCKKKNTTKKTTGMRKRWMGAWTNNAGSANNATTTNNAYYTYYYYRTMCNATTTTCACCCAGAATACGAACTCAACTTTATATACAGAGGAAAAGGAGTGCGACGTATTGTTGGGGATCACTCCGAAATTATTGATGATATTGAATTGGTTTTAGTGGGGCCAAATCTCGTCCACGGCTGGGAACTACATGACTGTAAATGTAAAGAAATCTATGAAATTACGATGCATATTCATAACGACTTGCTAGGAGAAAAAATGCTCTCACGAAAATTATTCAAACCTATCAAAGATATGTTTAATAGATCTAAACATGGCATCCTYTTTTCAAAAGAAATAACCAAGGCCATGATGCCTCGGATTATGGTACTTCCAAAAATAATGGGAATTAACTATTTTTTAGAATTTGTATCCATACTCAACGATTTAGCAAGTTCGGAAGGACAAACTATGTTGTCTACACAATGTTCAGAAGCTAAAGATTTTGAAAACAGTAAAAGGATTAAAAAAGTATATGATTATATCCAAGAAAACTACCACAAAACCATCACCTTAGATGAAATTTCATCTTTAGTAAATATGAGTTCGGTATCATTTAACAGGTTCATCAAAAAACGAACAGGAAAAACATTCATTACTTATGTAAATAATACCCGTATGGCATTTGCAACAAGTTGGTTATTAGAATCAGACTTGAGCATTGGTGAAATCAGTTTTAAATGCGGTTTTAATAATATTGCAAATTTTAACCGTTTGTTCAAAAAATCTAAAAAATGTACACCTAGTGAATATAGAGAACAATTTATAGGGATTAAAAGAATACTCTAAACAAAAAAAAATCTCAGGACATATAATGATAGTCCTGAGATCAAAAACGGTTTAATTTACTTAAAAATTAACCCAAAACAACTAAAACTCTATGTTCTTTATCTGTAGATAATAAGGGAACTATATTTCCGTTCATCTTTTCTCCATTTACAAACATTTCTTTGACTCCTTTACAAACATGTAATGGATTCTGAACTTCGATATGATAAGTAACACCTCTAAAAATTCTCTTTATTTTAAATCCATCCCATGCTTTTGGAATACATGGATTTATAAGCAATCCTTCATAGCTTGGTTTTACACCTAAAATATATTGAGTAATGGTATAAAAATTCCACGAAGCAGTCCCTGACAGCCAAGAGTTTTTTGCTTCCCCTGGTTTAACCGCTTCTTTTCCTGCAATCATTTGGCAGTACACGTACGGTTCTACTTTATGCAATTCAGAAATATCCTCCAAAAAACTAGGTGCTATTTTTGTGTAATATTCATAGGCTTGATCTCCTCGACCAAGTAGGGTCTCCCCTATCATAATCCAAGGATTGTTATGACAAAATATTCCTCCATTTTCTTTATATCCTGCTGGATATGTAGAGATTTCTCCATACTCGATATAGTATTTAGAAAATGCAGGGCTGTTTAGAACTATTCCATACTCACAATCTAAATGTTTCTTTACCGCATTTAATGATTTTTCTACCATCCCATCTTCCAGTCCTATACCCGCCATGGAGCACCAACCTTGCGATTCAATAAAAATCTTTCCTTCTTCATTCTCTTGGGAACCTACTTTGTTTCCATAGTAATCAAAAGCTCGTAAATACCAGTCTCCATCCCATCCATGTTTTTTTACAGCTGCTATCATCTGGTYAATATGTTCCTGAGCATTGGCAGCTTCAGCTTGTTTTCCTATTTGCAAACATAAGTCTACAAATTCTTTTCCGTAGACCACAAACAAACCTGCAATCATTARYGWYTYYRMMKWCSMKYMWYTSWTMWTYYSYGYWSWYWKWAAYKRSYMGYTMRRGKMWTTTGANAMMMCAGTTAAGATTCAAACAATCATTCCAATCTGCACGCCCGATTAAAGGCAATTTATGAGGTCCCAAATTATTGACAACATGATAAAATGACGCTTTTATATGTTCAAAATGAGGTTTTGCTTTCGAAACATCATTATCAAAAGGTACCAATTCATCTAACAAAGAAAAATCGCCTGTTTCTTTGATGTATTCTGTAGTGGAAAGAATCAACCAAAGTGGGTCGTCATTAAAATCGCCTCCCACAGCTGCATTTCCCTTTTTTGTTAAAGGTTGATATTGATGGTAACAAGAACCATCTTCAAACTGAGTAGAAGCAATATCAATAATACGTTCRCGCGCTCTTTCCGGAATCTGATGCACAAAGCCAATCAAATCTTGGTTAGAATCTCTAAAGCCCATTCCACGACCGATRCCCGATTCAAAAAACGAGGCTGATCTAGACATATTAAAGGTTACCATACACTGGTATTGGTTCCATATGTTTACCATACGATCCAATTTGTCGTCGCCTGAGTCTATTTGAATTTTCCCTAATAACTGGTCCCAATATTCCTTCAGTTCATCAAAAGCAACTTGTACTTTCGCTACAGAGTCATATTTCGCAATCATTTCCTTTGCAGGTTTCTTGTTGATTACCCCTTTGGATTCCCATTTGTTATCTTCTTCAACTTCTACATAGCCAAGCATAAAAACAAATTGCTTTTCTTCTCCTGGTTGTAGTTCTATTTCTATATAGTGAGATGCTATYGGAGACCATCCGTGGGCAACAGAATTTGTTGGAGCACCATCAGATACGGCTTGWGGAGCTTCAAAACCATTGTACATACCCACAAAGGAGTCTCTATCGGTATCAAACCCATCGATAGCTTGATTTACAGAATAAAATGCATAGTGATTTCTCCTTTCTTTAAATTCCGTTTTATGATACAATACACTGTCTTCAATTTCAACTTCTCCGGTATTCAAATTACGTTGATAATTGGTCATATCATCTTCCGCATTCCACAAACACCATTCAATAAAAGAAAATAACTTGATTTTTTTTACTTCTGAGCTCGTGTTTTTAACGGTAACTTGTTGAATTTCTCCCCAGAAACCTAAAGGAATAAACTGAAGTACTTCTGTAACTATTCCATTTTTTGCCCCYTTAAATTTAGTGTAACTCATCCCATGCCTACACTCATAACTATCGAGTTCAGTCTGAGCTGGTTTCCAAGAAGGAGACCATACCGTATCTCCATCTTTAATATAAAAATATTTCCCCCCGTTATCAATGGGTACATTATTATAGCGATAACGTGTCAATCGCCTAAATTTTGCATCCTTGTAAAAGGTATACCCTCCACCTGTATTCGAGGTCAATGAAAAGAAATCTTCATTCCCTAAATAATTAATCCACGGATAAGGAGTCTTTGGATTTGTGATGACATACTCCCTGTTTTCATCATCAAAATGACCGTATTTCATACTATTGTTTTAGTTGGTTTATTTAAATTTTGAYATGTATTTTCCCTTCGTTTCCGTAGAATCGTATGGTAAGCTGTCAAAATCGCTTGTAATTGGTTTATTATTTAATTCTTTTCCCTTTGGGCATCAAGTGCTGCAGAAACCTCTTTCATTTTTGAAGTTGTCAGTGGGTAGAAAAACAAAGCTACTACTCCTACGAGGACAAAGACTGCTGGAATAATACTCATATTTAACTTTATTCCTTCTAACATTTCCGCGGATTTATGAGCTGCCTGTCCATCATAATCATATAAATTTAACACTGCTAACGTAATGGCTCCTRCCATACCACTACCAAATTTCATWGCAAAAGTACCTGCTGAAAAAATYAAKCCTGTTGCYCTTCTYCCATTTTTATATTCYGAATAATCYGCAGTATCTCCTAGCATTGCAAAGAATAGTATMGGWGTAAGYCCYGCTCCAAACTCAGAARTAATTCSTAAAGTAAATATGGYWCCTATTTGAGTAGGRTCTARCCAATACATKGCAGCWGCCGTWACWGCWGAAAACAACAATGCSAYYATAAATAGTTTTACTTTTCCAAAAATCCTAGTCAACATTGGTGCAAAAAAGGTAGATATCATAGAAATAACAAGCAGGGATAGTAAGTACAATCCTGCCAGTCCGTTTTTCCCTCCCCAAGATGTCAATACTCCAAAATAATTATTAGAATCATCCACATAATGAGTGAAATAATACATCGCTGAACTTTGCTTAATGATATTATAAGTCACAAAGACAAAGCCGATAAATAGTAATATAAGCCAAGCTCTATTGTGTACAAGGTCTTTAAAATCTTCTTTTATATTTGACTTAGTATTGGTTAATTCAGGAACCCTTTCTTTGGTCGTGAAAAAGGTTACCAAGGAAAATAATGCTAAGACAACTGCCAATACATACATGGTATGTTGATAGCCTAAATTGGCATCTCCTTTTCCTAAAAAATCCACCAAGGAAATCACACCTACCGTTGCTATTATCCCTCCAAAATAAGCACCAAAAAACCGATAAGATGACAACTCTGTTCGTTCTTTTATATCCGAAGTCATAACCCCCATAAGTGCCGAGTATGGGACATTATTTGCCGTGTACATCAATATATAAAAGATAGAGGTGGCGTAAGCCCAAATTAACTTTCCTGTCAAGTCCATATTTGGGGTAGTAAACTGTAATATCAATGCAATACCAAAAGGCAAGGCAGTCCATAACAACCAAGGTCTAAATTTCCCCCATTTTGTTTTCGTTCTGTCCGCAATAGTACCCATTAACAAATCAGTCACTCCATCTCCTAGACGAATCACCAGTAATAATGTGGCTACAGCCGCAGTACCAAGACCAAAAACATCGGTATAAAAAATAGGTAAAAAAGGGCCTATAGTTCGCCATGCTATGTTTGCAGCGGTATCACCTAAAGCGTATCCTATTTTCTCTTTTATTGTTAGTTGACTTAGCTTGGACATATAATTTGATGTTTATTGTTCTCTACAAAACTATAGAATGGTACCGTAAGTTAATAATACTATTTTGTCTATTCCCTATTGATTCTCTCACAAAATAGCCTTTATACAATAGATGTAAAAAGACTCCTTAACATAATGAACTGCAATACTTTAATCGATAAAACTAAAGAGGATTGATACTGTTTTTACTGAGTCTCCACCAATCATAAGTTCAAAATCACCCGTTTCTGCTTCCCACTTCTGATTGGCCGTATAAAAGGAAATTAGTTCCTCATCAATAGTAAATTCAATTTGTTTTGACATACCAGGATTTAAGGATACTAACTGAAACCCCTTCAATTCTTTTACCGGTCTTGTAATGGACGCAAAAATATCACGGATATACATTTGTACTACTTCTGTACCTTTATAATTACCTGTATTTGTCAAACGAACAGACACCTTAATACTTTCTCTTTTAGTAAATGCATCCCTACTCAATTTCAATTGGTCGTATTTAAAACTCGTATAACTTAAGCCATAGCCAAAAGGGTAAAGTGGTGTATTATCCTGATCACTATAATGTGACCAAAACACCAAATCATTGGAAGGTTTGGTAGGCCTTCCCGTATTTTTATGATTATAATATACGGGAATCTGACCAACACTTTTGGGGAACGTTATGGGTAATTTTCCACTTGGATTATAATCTCCGTAGAGTACTTGCGCAATGGCATTTCCACTTTGAGACCCAAGATGCCATACTTCTAGAATGGCTGGAATCTGTTGGTCTGCCCAATTTATAGTCAATGGTCTCCCATTCATTAGTACCAACACAATATTTTTGTTCACTTTATATACCTCCTCCAATAATTCTTGCTGAAGCCCTGGTAAATCCAAGGAAGTTCTACTCCTTCCTTCCCCTGTTTGGAAGGCGTGTTCTCCGAGTACCATCAGCACAATGTCTTTATTTTTAGCAATGCTAACTGCTTCTTTTATCCCAGAACGATCCGTCGTGTTTATCTCAAGTTCTGACACAAAAGTCGCGGAACCCTTTATCAGGGAAATCCCTTTTGCATAGGTCACATTATTCCCTTTATACGCACTCAATCCTTCCAATACAGATACTGCTGAATTTTCGGTTGCTTTGGCTCTCCAACTTCCAAGGGGACTGTCCTTATCTTTGGCCAATGCGCCAATCACAGCAATGTTTAATCCCTTTTTTCTAAGAGGCAATAAGTGCCCTTCATTTTTAAGTAGTACGATTGATTTTTTCGCCATCTCAAGTACGGTCTCCGTAATTACCTTATTTCCCACTACCTTTTTTTCTCTTGTTATATCACAGTATTTATAAGGATTATCAAACAGACCAAGTTCAAATTTTACGGTTAAAATTCTTTTAACAGCATCATTTATTAAAGCTTCGTCTACCTTTCCACTAAGCACTAATTTTTCCAAATTATCGATATAACAATAGGATTCCATATCCATATCAGAACCTGCTTGAATTGCGGAATTACTTGCGGCTGATTTATCTTTAGCGTACCCGTGAGGAATCATCTCGCCAATGGAGCACCAATCCGAAACTACAAATCCCTTAAATCCCCAGTTTTCTTTTAAAATAGTTCTTTGTAAAAATGCATTTCCCGTAGTAGGAATCCCATTCAATTCGTTAAAACCATTCATAAATGTCTTCACACCTGCTTTCACTGCTGCTTTAAATGGTGGGAAAACCACATTATGTAATAGTGATTCACTTATATCTGTAGTATTGTATTCTTTACCTGCTTCTGAAAAGCCGGACCCCGCAAAATGTTTCGCACAAGCCGCAATGGTATTGATGGATGATAATTCTTCTCCTTGAAAACCACGAATCCTAGCGATGGCAATTTTACTTCCCAAAAAGGGATCTTCTCCTGCTCCCTCCATCACTCTTCCCCAACGCGGGTCTCTGGAAACATCTACCATAGGAGCAAAAGTCCAATTAATGCCACAAGCAGCAGCTTCCGTGGCAGCAACTTCCGCTGATTTCCGTATCATATCTACATCCCAACTTGCCGATTCCGCAAGGGGTATTGGACTTAATGTTTTAAATCCATGAATAACGTCATAACCAATAATTAATGGAATACCCAGCCTAGATTCTTCCACTGCAATCTTTTGGAGTCTCATAACTTCGGGAACTCCCGTAACATTCAACATAGAACCTACAAGTCCATCTTTAAGGTCTTTGTATTTCTTAACCGACTCACCTTCACTAGGAAGAGGACCTGTTACATCCCAAAAACCATTGTATTGGTTCATTTGACCAACTTTTTCTCGAAGTGACATTTGAAGGAGTAATGAATCCACCCTTTTTGAAATTGTTTCTGACATTGATTTAGAAGTGTTTAATCCGGGCATGCAGTTGATACAAATTAGTAACAGTCATATTCTTTTTTTCATGCGATATCAATTTAATTTAAAGCATGAAAATTTGCCTGTTAGTTTTGCATTCCTCGGTAATTCAAATRTATAAAATAAACACAAAATAATTTGGTATGATATTCTCAATAGCCTCATCAATTCTATCATTAGAAAAATATCTAAAATAGTTAACTAGCTATAAAGAAAACAGGATGTGTAGCAACAAGAGAAACTTGAGTTCTTTTTMACCTWCGTTAAGWCTAAMAAAACANTTTTAAACAAAAAAAGACCCGCAAATTGCGGGTCTTTTTAGTTTTATATAAAATCCTGAATTACTTCAAGGTCTTTTTTACTTSTATTTCTTGGTATGCTTCAATTACATCACCCTCGCGGATATCGTTGAAGTTTTTAAGTTGTAATCCACAATCATAACCTTTAGCTACTTCTCTAACATCATCTTTAAAACGTTTTAATGATGATAAGAACCCGTCATGAACAACGATGTTCTCACGTAAGATTCTAACTCTAGAGCTACGGAATATCTTACCAGACATTACCATACATCCTGCAATATTACCAATTTTAGATATTTTGTATACCTCTCTAATCTCTACGTTACCTGTAACTTCTTCTTTCAACTCTGGAGATAACATACCTTCCATTGCATCTTTTAAGTCGTCGATAGCAGCGTAAATAATAGAATAATAACGGATATCAATTTCTTCTTGATCGGCTAACATTTTAGCGTTACCAGAAGGTCGTACATTAAACCCAATAATAATGGCTTCTGAAGCAGAGGCTAACAATACGTCAGATTCTGTAATKGCTCCWACACCTTTATGGATAATRTTTACTTGAATTTCTTCGGTAGATAATTTCTGGAACGAATCCGTTAATGCTTCTACAGAACCATCCACATCTCCTTTAAGGATAATGTTCAATTCTTTAAAGTCTCCAAGCGCAATACGACGTCCAATCTCGTCTAGTGTAATATGACGTTGTGTACGTACAGACAATTCACGTTGTAACTGTGCACGTTTAGAGGCAATTTGTTTTGCTTCACGTT
>NVSD01000088.1 GCA_002401105.1 Flavobacteriaceae bacterium
TACAGGGTGATGTGGGTGCGGGCAAAACTTTCGTTGCAGCATTAGCCGCAGCCCATGTTTGTGAAGCAGGGGCACAAGTGGCCATCATGGCCCCTACCGAGATTTTAGCACGGCAACACAAAATATCTCTAGGAGCATTCCTCGCACCGGCCAACCTAACCGTAGAAGCCCTAACTGGGCGCGACAAAGGCAAACAACGCGCCGCTATTCTAAGCGGGCTAGCGGACGGACATATTGATGTATTATCTATTTATGGCTTGGATGATAGATACAGAGGCGTTTTTAACGAACGTAGAGTGGTGTTTATGAATTCAGAAGATATGAAGGAGCGTGGGTTTGTAGCAAAACAAGTAGTCACCATAACTTCTCAGTACAATGGAGTTATACGCCAAGCCGATGCTTTTAAAATTGTACCTTATAATATCCCTAGAAATTGCTGTGCTACCTATTTTCCTGAAGCCAATGTACTAGTACCCATTGATAGTTATGCCCATACGGCAAAAACACCTAGTTCCAAAAGTGTGATCGTCAAGATTGAAGGGGTTTAATGACGGTTTTTTAATTGTGGAACAAGAAATACTTCCTTGATTGATTGTAATGGTGTTTTTTTTGAATTCAGATAAAAGGGGGGAGAGCGAGTTTGTGTTTAAAATATAAATTTGTTGTTGGGAGGCACTTATACGACCATGTCTAACGATGGAATTACATTAAATAGTGTAGACAAATAGAGCTCTTGGGAATTGACTTGTTATTTCTAATTGGATATCCCTAGTTTTATTTGCAAAGCATTAAATTTAAATCACTTTAAGGCCATTAAAAGCCAGCCTGCGATTGATTGATGAATTTCCTTTTAATTTATTGTATAAAAGAATCTATATTCTCCCAAAATTCCCATAATTTCGCGGCATGGAAACACTTGATCAATTTTTTAAAACGGCTTCTGAAAGCATTGCCAATAACAATTTTGTAAAATTAACGCTAAGCAAGCCTATACGTAAGGCGGAAGGATTTTTAAATGTATATGTGCGTTTGGTGACGGTAGATCAAAAACAAGTATTACGATTTAAATATCGTTATACGGAAACCAACGAAATTAAAATATTTACGTTTACCGAAGCATTTGAAGAAATCAAAAAATTACTAGATGAGAAATTTAGATTTGGGACTATTTTTAGTTTGGATCAGGATTTAATAGTGACGGTTTCTAAAAAGAAACTCCTAAATTATAGAGAAACAGCGCCTAGTTTTAAAAACAAATTACCAGAAGATACCGACAGTCAAGAGGACTAAAAGTGGCTTAAAAAATATTTACTATTTTTAAGCCATGAAAAATACAATTAGCCTCCTACTTCTATGTTTTGTGTCATTTATAATAAATGGACAAACCAAGCAGCAAGTACTTCCCGTTTTTGAAACCTTAGATCAGTTTCCAAATGTTAGAGACATTGCCATTTCCAATTGGGGAAATGAAGCGTTTATAACCGTACAAAGCCCTTTGGGTGATGTATCTGTATTGTTGCAAGTACAGCGTATCAATAACCAATGGGAAGTTACAGAAATACTTCCTTTTTCTGGGGAATATCAGGATATGGAGCCTTTTTTATCCGTTGACAATTTAACGTTATATTTTGCTTCCAACAGGCCATTATTACTGTCTGATACGGAAGAAAAAGATTTTGATATATGGAAAGTGAAGCGTTCGAGCCTCTTATCACCTTGGGGAAAGCCTATAAATATAGGAGCGCCAATCAATACAGAACACAACGAATTTTACCCCTCATTGTCAGCGAACAACAATATGTATTTTACCAGCGATCAGCCAACTGATATAGGGAAGGATAATATTTGGTTCAGTCAAAAATTGGAAGATGGATATAAAAATCCAGTAACACTTCCTAACACTATAAATAGTGAAGGTTATGAATTCAATGCATTTATAGCTTCGGATGAGTCTTATCTTATTTTCAGTGGATACAAGAGAAAAGGAGGACTAGGAAGTGGCGATTTATACCTGAGTTTTAAAACAGAAGATGGAACTTGGTCTCCTGCTAAAAATTTAGGAAAGGACATCAATTCTAAATACATGGATTACTGCCCTTTTGTAGAGGAGAAAACCAATACATTGTACTTTACAAGCAAGCGTAGCACTTATAAGAAAGTGAACGATTTTAAAAGCTTAGACAGTTTGATCATCGCTTTAAATAAAAACGAGAATGGACAAAGTAGGCTGTATAAAGTGTCTCTGAAAAAACTGCTTTCGCACTAAATTTGGGTGCATGTTATTTGAAATTTCTTATCTAAATACTCTTTAATTTTTATCAAATTATGCTTATATCTACGAAGCGGTGAGCTATCATTAATCCACTAAAACTAACAGGTGTTCATTACGAAATCGTATGCGTGAAAAAGCCTTTAATTTTTGAGAATGAGTAGGCTAGAGTATTCTCGAAACCGTTATATTTGTCACTCACTTAGAACAAGGGATGTTTGTGAAAAACACCTGAGTTCTTATCCTTTTACACAATAGTGGTAAGTATGAAAACAACAAGGCCTAGTACATTTATCAGTGATTTTTTTAATGAGTCTTTACGTCGTAATTTTTGGCGATACCCAGTACGTATGCGTGCCTTTAAGGCATCGGCAAGTATGGCCTTATTATGTGTTCCCTTGGTATTATTAGGGTATTCAGGTATTGGAGTAACCTTGGCCTTAGGGGCCTTAGCAGGTGCGCTGTCTGAAACCAATGACCATCCAAAAGGGCGCTTAAAAGCCTTATTGCTTACCGTGGCTAGTTTTATTGTCGCCAGTTTTTCGGTTGTTTTATTACGTCCTTATCCAGTATTATTTGGAATCGGTTTGGTAGGTTCTACTATTACTTTTATTGTGATTGGAGGATTGAGTGATCGCTATAGAGGGATTAGTTTTGGGGCAGTTTTAATTGTTATTTATACCATGTTGGGGGCAGAGTTCAGTCCTGTTTGGTACTATCAACCTTTATTTCTACCATTGGGAGCCTTGTTTTATGGAAGTATCTCTTTGGGCTTATTATACCTGCATCCATTCCGTTTGTTAGAGGAGGAATTGGCAAATGCATATCAAGCATTAGCGGTGTATATGAAGGAGAAAGCCAAGCTTTTTCCAAGTGATGCTCGTGTCCAAACTAAAATAAGAAATAAATTAGCGGTTTTAAATATCCAAGTAGTGAATTCCTTGGAGGAATGCCGTAAGGTGATTAATAGCTACGAAAACGCGGTACATGATTTGGAGGTGATGCGTCCTTATTTACAGAAATTTATTCTAGTTCAGAGCCTTCATGAACGTGCCGCTTCTAGCCATGAAAAATACGATGTATTGAGTCAGGAAACCCACAATACAGAATTGATGGAAGGTTTGGGGCAATTATTAATTCAATTATCGCTGGCTTGTACACAGTTTGCAGATAAACTATTGACAAGAAATACCTACAAACATCCGGTAGCTCTGACATGGACAGTAAAAGCTTTGCAAGATCAGATAGATACCAGAAAAGAATTTTTAAACGAAAGCCTCATCTTATTGTATCGGAATTTAAAGCAATCGCATAAATCTTTGCAAAACTTAAACTTTAATATGACCTTGGATGCAGTGCCACGTATTAAAAGAGAGGAACGAAGTGTTTGGGTTCGGTTAAAAGAAATTTTAAGTTGGAGCCATCCACGATTGCGTTATGCCATCCGATTGAGTGTTTGTTTTTTATTGGGGTATATTTTATTGCAATTTGCAGATTTAGCAAAAGGAGAATGGGTAATTCTTACAAGTTTATTTGTGTGTCAGCCTAGTTATAGTGAAACTAGAAGGCGCTTGTTCCAACGGATAATAGGGACAGTTATTGGCGTAGTTGGTGGTATTTTAGTAGTGCAATTATTGCCTACAGTAATTGGTCAACTCTGTTTTTTAAGTGTTGCTGCTTATTTGTTCTTCTTCTATTTGAGGAAAAATTATGCCATCGCAGTTATTTTTATCACCTGTTTTGTAATCGCAGCATTTAATCTAATCGCGGATGAGGGTGTAGCGATGATGGGACCGCGTTTAATTGATACTTTTATTGGGGCTACCTTGGCTATTTTAGTAGTGAGATTGCTATGGCCAGATTGGCAACATAAAAAATTGCCTGGTTTGTTAGCCAAAGCCTTGGGAAATAATACAGCGTATTTTAGAGCCATTGTCCATGAATACCACAAGGCAAGTACAGACGATTTAAGTTATAGAGAGGCGCGTTTTAATGCCCATCAAGCGGATAATGCGTTGACATTAGCCTGGCAAGGGATGAAAATGGAACCTAAAAAACATCAACAATCTCAGGATGCAGCCTTTAGATTAACCTATTTAAATCATGCCTTAGTTTCCTATTTATCAGCTTTTGGAGCGCATAGGTCTAGTTCTTTTGAATTGACAGAAGATGTGGAACGTATTTTATATCAAGTAGACAAAGCCTTGGATATGACCACCAATTATTTGAAAGGAGAAAGTAAGGACCAAACGGCTTCTAACCTTCCTTATTTGTTAAATAAATTGTCCAATCGCTTGGATGATATGGAACGCGGATCCCAACGTCAAAAAATGGTGTTATTGTATAATATAGCGGAGGTAACAAAGCAGTTRGGCGATTATGCTAAAACACAGTAAGTGCTGTTGTTTATATATTTAACCAAGGTTAGTTGTAGCGTGTGGGGTTTATATAGCAAAGCTATTTTAGGATTTCTTATGCAAAAGGTTGTGTTTGGTAATTATTGACCTGAGTTACTATAATACAAGGACATATAATACAAGTTGTGGTGTTTTAGACAACTTGGAGCTATGCTGTACTGTTAATATGTCAACTCATTGATTTTTATTGCTTGGGGAATTTCTTTAGCTTGCTTATAAATCAATGTGATCTGCGTAAAAATGCTGTAATTTTACCTATGAAAAAAAACATATCTATTATTTTCTTAATATTTTGTGCTATTGCTAATGCACAAATTGATGCGTTGGATGTCTTAAAAGGCAAACTGAAAACGGCTCCAGTGGAGGCTATTATGTATGCAGATAGTCTGCTGTTGCCTCAAACAAAAATGGAAAAGAAATATTTTAACAAAATAAAATATTATAAAGGAATCGCATATCAAGGACATAAGAATCACTTAAAGGCGCTAGAGATATTTGATAGCTTAGAAGGGAGCTTTGAGCCTACGGACATTCTTTTTGTGAAAACACTATTGTTCCAGTCACACTCAAATTCTAGCTTAAAAAATTACACACTCGCCACCGATCAAGCACTAAAAGCCTTAGATGCAGCTATGAGTAATGGCTATTTTAACTTAGTGGCCTCGGCCTATTCTTCATTGTCATATATCGAGTATTCCAATAAAAAATACACGAAATCTTACGAATATTTATTAACCTCAATTGGGGTGCAAGAAAAGGAAAAGGACAGTGTTTTAATGGCTTCCACTTATAATAACCTGGCTATTATTTACAGAAGGACGGGCATGTTCAAGGAAGCATTAAATGCGAGTAAAAAATCCTTAGAACTTGATAAGTTATTGGGGCGAAATATAAATATTGGAAGTTCCTATTGTAATATTGCAGATGCCTATTTGTTATTAAATGATAAAGARAAAGCCAAAGAATATTTTTTAAAAGCGATAGCTCATAACAAAAAAGAGAAGATAAGTAATAGTATACCAGATCAAAATATTGGGGATTTTTATTATAAAACCAACAAGTATCAAAAGTCTGAAGAGCACTATCTAAAAGCATTATATATTGAAATTGAAAAAGAAAACCCACATAGAATATCAAATATGTATGATCAATTACTGGAAGTAGCTATCCAATTAAAAGATTATAAAAAAGTATTTTTATATAAAACAAAATTTGATTCCATTCGCAGCGTAAATGCGATTTCTGAAGGAGAAGAGAAGCTAAATATGCTAGAAAAGCAACATAAATTGTTTTGGAATGAAAAAGAACTACATCAAATAAAAACAATTAATACCAAGAATAAAATTATTTTTATTGTGGTGTTATTGGTGTTTTTGTTGGTGGCGATTGCGTTATTTTTTAAAATTAAAAATAACACCTTGTATTTAGCTAAAGAAAAATTGATTTTGGAGCAAACGGTATTGAGATCTCAAATGAATCCTCATTTTATTTTTAATGCTTTGGCTGCCATACAAAATAGTTTATTGGATAATGACCCATTAAAATCGGCCACATATATTTCTAGATTTTCTAAGTTAATTCGTCAGAATTTTGATTTTATAGATAAAAAAGTAATTCCATTGGCTGATGAAATTGATGCATTAAAAAATTATATGGACACCCAACAATTGCGTTTTGAGGGACGTTTTGAATATGAAATTGCTGTCGGGGAAAATATTGATATAGACTTGGTCACAATTCCTCCTTTGTTAATTCAGCCGTTTATAGAAAATGCAATAGAACATGGATTTAAAAATAAAAAAGAAAAGGGAAGTATTCAATTAAAGGTTTCTAAAGAAGCGGGAAGAATTATTTATGAAATTAAGGATAATGGAACCTACAAATCATCCCTGAAAAATGATGGTAAATTACATGCGATTGATATTTTTAAGAAACGTTTAAAATTGAGGGAATATAAAGAAGAACAATCATTTTCAATAGTTGCTACTTCGGAGGGAACTCTTGTGAAATTCTCTCTAAAATCATGATTACAGCACTCATAATAGAAGATGAATTAAATGCGAGGGCTGCCTTGAAAAAAATGATTCATTTAATCGCTCCAGAAATTAAAATACTCGGAGAAACGGGCTTTGTAAAGGAGGCTGTTGAATTGATAGAGCTACATGAGCCGTCTATAGTTTTTATGGATATTGAACTGGAGGATGGAGAAAGCTTTGAAATTTTAACACAACTAAAGCAGCTTACTTTTAAGATTATTTTCACCACTGCTTATAATCAATTTGCAGTAAAAGCGTTTAAATATAGTGCGGTAGATTATTTATTAAAACCAATTGATCCCCTAGAATTAAAAGTAGCCTTAACCAAGGCAATTGAATCGGTAACCTTTGAAAAAAAGCACACCGAATTACTAGCGGTACTACAAGGTAATTTAGCAAAAAAGGATCCTACGATAGTTTTAAAAACATCGGATTATCAACATGTAGTTGCAGTAAAAAATATTATCCGACTAGAAGCGGATGGTGCTTATACCACATTTATAACCATCGATAGACAAATTATAATGTCTAAGAACATTAAGTACTATCAGGATATTTTAGAAGATAATTTTATACGCTGCCATCAATCTCATTTAGTTAATTTGATACATGTTGTTGGAATGCAGAAGAATAGCTATTTAGAGATGTCAAATGGAGATTTGGTGCCGATTTCTACTCGAAAAAAATCCGAGATTCAGGAATTTCTTAAGCAATAATAGCAGGAAATACGGTGCTGTAAATGCACTTATTAATTAGGTTGCTACACTTATCAATTTTATTTTTAACTACTGTTTTATTCTCTTACTTTTGAAGTAGAAATTGTAATATAAGAGACTATGTTATCTGCTGTTATTGCCGTTGTTGGTGGAATTGTTGCTTGTGTTTCTTTCGTAAATAGAAAGAAAAAATACACAAAAAAGCGATTGACCCAATTTATGATGTTTCAATGCTTTATTGGCGTAATGCTTAGTGTTGTTGGGATATACGGTGTGATACAGTCATTTTTGACAATAGAAATTTTAGATTTTTATTGGGGATTACAGCTTGGGCTTAATGCAATGCAGATTATTGTTTCATTTTTATTGATCTATAGTTTATTCTCTATTTATTATTTAGAAAAGAATAAAAACGACAAGGATATAGGGAAGCAATTGAGAACAGTTTTAGGGAAATATCAGTTTTATTTTGGTATTATGTTAGTGAGTTTGGGATTGGTAATTACGGTGCTGTAGGTGCATAAAAATAAGATTAAAACAAAATTATAAAGAAGACTAATTGGGGAACTAGTGTTAAAAAAGGCTATGAAAAAGAAATTTTAACAAAAGGGATTTGTAAGAGGGAATGCGTTCAACATAATTGCTATGAAAAAGAATTATTTCTCTCTTACATTATTAGTCAATATATCTAGCAATAGATCAAAGTGTGTTTAAATGAGAACATATATGTTTTTTATAAATGAAGAGATGGAGTGCTTTTGGGAATTAGAAGTTAATGGGAAAGCATTTAAMGAGACCTTTGGAATCTTAGGGAAACCTGGAAGATATACACTGAGTAATTTTAAARCGGAAGAGGCAGCCATGATAGCTGCTAAAAAACATATTCGGACTAAAGTAGGAGAGGGGTTTGTTCAAAAAGTTGTGGATCCTATGATTTTCATGAAACAAGTTGCCTTAGGTTAACTGCATGTCATGTATAATTATGACCTGAAATTTCAGGTAATTTATCATTTAAAATAATCGAAATAAATTAAACCTTTATTTCAATTCGTAGTGGTGGAACTGCAGTTATAGTTGCTGTAATTACTTGGGAACTGGCATTATAACGGGAGGATAAATCGCCGTAGCTATCAAAGGAAAAATCAGTATTACTAGACCTACTCCTCTGCTATCGCAGCATTATTTTTTCCAATCTTTACAATTGTTTTTGTGGTGTTCATATTTTGACCTATTTTTAAGGTTTTAAAATTATTTCGACCTAAAATCAATTAAATGAACGCAGTGAACCTCAGTAAATTTTTCAAGTCCTTACAAGCCATACATATTGGTATTATGATCAGTATTGTTTTTATTAGCTTGTTGCTTTTTATCAATATAAAAGAGAGCTTACATTTAAATTTTGAAGGAGATAGAACCTTTATGTTTATGGCCATTATTATTGGTTATGGAGGTAAATTTGTAGGGAAAATGATGTTTAATAGATTGATGAGTCAACTTCCTTTTAAATCTGGATTGTCCTTAAAAACCGAAAAGTATAAAGCGGCGCATATAGTTCGGTTAATTTTACTAAAGTTTCCTTCTTTTATGTGTTTGTATTTTGCTTTTGTAACAAATAATAGTTTTTATTTTATTGTTGTAGGGCTCTTAGTTTTTATGATGTTAACAGTTTTTCCTTCGCGTAATCGTTTTAGCGAGGAAGTAGAATTGAACAAAGATGAAAAAACACAACTTTTTCGTTAGAGTACTGTAGATTTTTGATATTTTTGTGACTTCATACAGAATTCGTATTTATAATGGCACAAAAACCAGGCATCCCTAAGGGGACGAGAGATTYTTCTCCTACAGAAATCGCAAAGCGTAATTATATTTTTTCAACCATACGATCTACTTTTGAAACATATGGGTTTCAACCGATCGAAACTCCTTCGTTTGAAAATTCGTCAACCCTTATGGGAAAATATGGTGAAGAGGGTGATCGACTGATATTTAAAATTTTAAATTCGGGCGATTATTTGAAAAAAGTGGACGCGAGTTTACTGGAGGCAAAAGAGAGTACCAAATTGATTTCAAAAATTTCAGAAAAAGCCTTGCGTTACGATTTGACCGTACCGTTTGCTAGATACGTGGTACAACATCAAAATGATATTGTATTTCCTTTTAAAAGATATCAAATTCAACCAGTTTGGCGTGCGGATAGACCTCAAAAAGGACGTTTCCGCGAATTTTTTCAGTGTGATGCTGATGTTGTTGGATCGAAAGGATTGTGGCAGGAAGTAGAGTTTGTACAATTGTACGATGCCGTATTTACAGCCTTAAAACTTAGTGGAACCACCATTAAATTAAACAATAGAAAAATATTATCTGGAATTGCTGAGATCATCGGTGCTAAAGATAAATTGATTGATTTTACGGTAGCCTTAGATAAATTAGATAAAATTGGAGAGGACGGAGTGACTAAGGAAATGTTATCGAAAGGCATTACCGAGGAGGCCATCCAAAAAATTCAACCCTTGTTTAGTTTTACAGGGACCAATACGGAAAAGTTAGCACAATTAGAAAATATGTTAGCGGCTTCTGAAGAGGGATTAAAAGGAGTGCAGGAATTGCGTTTTATTATTAAATCCGTGGAAGAATTAGGTTTGCAAACTACTAATTTAACCATTGACGTTACCTTGGCAAGAGGGCTGAATTATTATACAGGTGCTATTTACGAAGTGTCTGCACCTGATGGTGTAAACATGGGGTCCATTGGTGGAGGTGGTCGTTACGACGATTTAACGGGGATCTTTGGCTTAAAGGATATTAGTGGTGTTGGAATCTCTTTTGGATTGGATAGGATTTATTTGGTTTTGGAAGAATTAGGCCTACTATCGGAAGTGGAATTAGCAAAACCAACAGTGTTGTTTGTTAATTTTGGTGATACCGAAGCGATGTACTGTATGAAAGCGATTAGCCAACTACGTATAAAAGGAATTAAATCAGAATTATTTCCAGAAGCAGCAAAACAGAAAAAACAACTAAATTATGCAAATAAACGCATGATTCCCTTTGTGGTTTTTGCTGGAACTTCAGAAATAGAAGAAGGAAAATATAAATTAAAAAATATGGAAACAGGTGCACAAGAGACCTGTGATTTAGATGCATTGATTTCAATTATCAACCAATAAATAAAGCTTATAAAAGCCTATAATTTGTACTGCATTTTATTGTACATTTGTGGGCTAATTACTAGAACATGTTTGAAGGTAAAAACGTAATGAAAAACGATCAAATAGAAGAAATGGGCGAAGACCATATCGGAACATCGGCTACAACTCCGTTAAGAGCGGATGCTTTTGACTTAACTGATGCCGAAAAAATAGAAAAAATTCAGGAAAGTGTACGTGATATTCTGACAACTTTGGGAATGGACTTGACAGATGATAGTTTGCAAGGAACTCCTAGACGTGTGGCAAAATCTTTTGTAAATGAACTTTTCTCTGGATTAAATCCAGCAAATAAACCTAAGTTATCAACCTTTGATAATACGTATAAATACGGCGAAATGCTGGTAGAAAAAAACATTATTGTTTATTCTACTTGTGAGCATCATTTATTGCCTATCGTGGGAAGAGCGCATGTTGCGTATATTTCTAAAGGTAGAGTGATAGGTTTGTCTAAAATGAACCGTATTGTAGACTTTTTTGCAAAACGTCCACAAGTACAGGAACGTTTGACAATGCAAATTGTACAATCTTTGCAAAAAGCCTTGGGAACAGAGGATGTTGCTTGTGTAATTGATGCCAAACATTTATGTGTGAATTCACGTGGTGTTAGAGATATTGAGAGCAGCACAGTAACTTCTGAATTTGGAGGTAAGTTCAAAGATAAAGATGTACGTCGAGAATTTATCGACTATATTAAATTGGATACTGATTTTGAATAAATTGGTGTTATAAAGATAAAAAAAGCTCCTTTTAGGAGCTTTTTTTATGCTTGCTATTTAAAATTGAATTATTTTTGCTTTTTTATATTTATATCATGATGAAATATACCGTTTTCTTTTTTTTATTACTAGTAAGTTTTACGGAGTCTAAGGCTCAGAAAATTGAAAATAAAAAGCCATCTATTTGGCAAGATGTTAAACAGGATGGAGGAGATTTACTTGGAGGTGTTAAGTATGCTTTTACGAGACCTCTATATTGGGAAAAGGATGATTGGATAAAAGCAGGTGCCTTTGTAGGAGGGACGGCCTTACTATATTTAGCAGATGAAGAAACGACACAGTTTTTTAGAAATCAAAAGGACAATGCTCCACAAATACTAAAAGAAATAGGATGGTATTATGGAAGTCCTCAAAACTTTTTTATGATTTCGGGAGGGATATATGGATATGGATTAATTGCTAAAAATGAAAAATTTAGGGAAACAGGAGTCTTAATTATTACCTCTGCAGTTGCTACAGGATTGATTCAAACAATTACAAAAAATGCTTTTGGACGTGCAAGACCTACGGAAAATGTAGGGAGTGATA
>NVSD01000089.1 GCA_002401105.1 Flavobacteriaceae bacterium
ATTTCAACTAGCAACTAGCAACTAGCAACTAGCAACTAGCAACTAGCAACTAATTTCTCGCTTTCTCTCTATTCATTTCTGTCAAATCCACACTGTTAAAAGTGTTTCCTAAAAAGTGCTTGCTAAAATGATCGGCACGTAGCCAGAAAGAATAYTCTGTCATCTTTCCAAATCCATGGCGYTGTCCTGGCATGATCATAAAATCAAAGCGTTTGTGGGCTTTAATTAAGGCGTTTGCCATTCTAATAGTTGCTCCAGGGTGWACGTTGTTGTCCACATCACCGGTGATTAACATTAACCTTCCTTTTAAGTTTTTTGCTAAGGATTGATTTTTATCTATGTCGTATTTGTATTTGATCTTACCATCGGCATCCTTTTCTGCCAATAYCCCATGGTGAGTTTCACTCCACCAGCTATTGTACATGCTGTTATCATGATTCCCTGCGGAAGAAACGGCTACTTTAAAAAAGTCAGGATATTGTAGCATGGCGGCTGTTGACATAAAACCTCCACCAGAATGTCCGTAAATACCTACTTTTTCAATATTGATAAAAGGGTGTTTATCGGCTAGTTGTTCKGCAACRTATTTTTTRTCYGCMARTCCATAATCTCTTAAATTYCCRTAKCCATARTTGTGATACCATTTAGAACGRTCTGGRTGTCCTCCTCKRTTWCCWAGWGTWACWACAATAAACCCAACTTGTGCCATACGGTCTATTCTGTCCATACGTAAAGAAAAAGCTTTGTTAACAGCTTCAGTCTGCGGTCCAGGATATACGTATTCTAACAATGGATAACTCTTGGTTTCGTTAAAATCAAAAGGTTTATACATCACACCAAAAATATCAGTAATACCATCATTCGCTTTCATTTTAAACGGCGTAGGAAATTTATAACCAGTAGCAAATAATTGCGATAAATCGGCTTCCTCTAATTGCATAATAAGCGAACCGTTATTAGTGCGTAGTTCGGCAATAGGTGCCATGTCAACCCTAGAGTAGTTATTCACAAAATAGCGGTTCGAATCCGCCATACTAGTTTTACTTGTAAAATCACCTGGGTTTAGATTTTTTAAACCAGTTCCGTTTAAATTTATTTTATAAAGATGCTCGAAATAAGGGTCCTGTCCTTTTGTAACACCATTGGCGGCAAAATACAAAACACGATTTTTTACATCTATATTTTTAAATGCGTCTACGTGATAAGCGCCAGAAGTTACTTGGTTTTTTAAGTTYCCTTCTGTGTCATATAAGTAAAAATGTGCCCATCCATCGCGCTCTGCCCAATGCAATAACTCTGTTTCGTTATTAAATAAGACTAAATTTCTTTTTTCGATATAGGTATTAAAACGTTCTTCTATGAGCACCTTACTTTCTCCTGTGTTAATATCCGCTACACAGATGTCTAAATTTTTACGATCTCTGCTGATAGTGCTGTAATAAATTTTTCCCTTTTTAGAAAGTAACAAAGAAGGTTTGAAATCGTCGCTAGCATTTGATTTTTTACGAGGCGCTCTGTATACAGAAATTCCTTGCTGTGCTGTAGTATCCAATGCAACATTGGTGATTTCTTTGGATTTGATATCAAAAATAAGCAATGTTTCTTTGGCGTATTCTTGCTCTCCTGGCATGTGGTATTTGTAGGTCTCTAAGGTTGGACGTTTTTTAGCTACGGAGTTTATTACCCATAAATCCTTTAACATACGTTCGTCTGAACGTTGGAATACAAACTTTTTAGAATCGTGAGACCAAGTTCCCCAGATGCTTTTTCTATCGTCTTTTTTTTCTTCCTTACTCTCGTTGTTCTGACCATAAGTTCCACCACCAAAACTATAGTTCTCTACACCGTCTTTAGTCCATTGATGTTGTACAATAGTACTGTCTTTTTCATCTTTTACGGCTTTGAGGAAATTCTCTTTATCCATCCARAAAAGGTTGAAGTTTTTAGAAAATAATACAATGGTACTGTCGGGAGATATRTTTGCCCATTTTTKCCATTTTTTTTCATCYTCTTTTTCGTTGTCAAGAACAGTTAAGCTGTTTCCTCCGAGTTTATAYTCTAAATGATAGAYCTTTTTTTCTAATTTAGGCGCTTTCTTTTTKGCGTCTTTAGTRTCCGTACTGTCTTTTTTTACAAGATCCTCTTTGCTTTCTTTAACAGGAACTTTTTCGGTAGCAGTAACGTAAAACTGAATGGCAGTTTCGTTTTTYACAAACTTAAAATCAAATTTTGGTAAATGTTGGCCATCATACGGGTCTTTGGTWATTTGTGTCAACCATTTTGCCATATCATCATTATCAAACAACGTTTTTTTTGTGCGTTTATCGGCATCTACTATATAATAATTAGAACCATTGGTGGTTTTATATTGATACCAGAATTTATTTCCGTTTTTTAACCAATGTGGACGTACGCTTGTTGAATGCACTAATTTCGCTAAGTTTTTTGGCGAATATTTAGCAGCCAAACGATAATTTGGTACGGGTGTTTTTGAGGTTTGTTGCCCTTGAGCAAACAGAAAACTAGTACTTAAAACAAGTGCTAGTACAAGGTAAAGGTGTTTCATAATAGGGATAAGAGCTTAAGGTTTAGATAAGAAGTGAAATTACTAAATAAGGTTTTGATTCATAACGTATAAATGTTAAAATTACCCTAATTGTTGCCTTAAGTTTAAAACAAAAAAAACGTGCATAAAGCACGTTTTTTAAATATATGAGATGGATTATTAGTTAAAACAATCCATGTATTTGAGCGTCTATTTTATCAATAATAGTCCCTAAGTCTTCTTGGTTTTTAACAAAATCTAGGTTGTCAATATCAATAATTAATAATTTTCCTTTGCTGTAATCAGTAATCCATGCTTCGTACCTTTCGTTTAATCTACTTAGATAATCGATGCTTATCGAATTTTCATAATCACGTCCACGTTTGTGAATTTGACCTACTAAGGTAGAGATAGATCCGCGTAAATAAATGAGTAAATCGGGTGGAGATACTAACTGTTCCATCAATTCGAAAAGTGAAGAATAGTTTTTATAGTCACGATTGGTCATCAGTCCCATCGCATGTAAGTTAGGAGCAAAAATACGAGCATCTTCGTAAATAGTACGGTCTTGTATAATTTCCTTACCACTTTCTCTGATTTCTAAAATTTGTCTAAATCGGCTGTTTAAGAAATAAACTTGCAGATTGAACGACCAGCGCTCCATCTCACCATAAAAGTCATCTAAATATGGGTTCTCATCCACAGATTCATAATGTGGTTCCCATTTGTAATGTTTAGATAAGAGTTTGGTTAGCGTTGTTTTACCTGCTCCAATGTTTCCGGCAATGGCTACGTGCATACTATTTGGTGTTCAAAATTCATAAAAAATAAAAGTAATTAAATTTTTGCAATAATACGCTGTATATATTCACCTAAATAATCAGTTTATAGCCCACACCTCGGATATTTAGTATTTTAATTTTCGGGTCTTTTTTTAGTTTTTTCCGTAATTTACTTATAAATACGTCCATACTTCTCGCGTTGAAAAAGTCATCATTTCCCCATAGTTTATTTAAGATATACCCACGTTCTAAAACCTTGTTTTTCGACTGGAATAAATGATATAATAAGTCGGATTCTCGGTGGGTAAGTGTGACCGATGTGTCGTCGTGAAAAAGGATTTGTTTGGTGTTGTCAAAGGTATAGGCTCCTATTTGTATCAGTGTGTTGGTATCCGTGTTTCGTTGTAATAAAGCTTCTATCCTTACAATTAACTCCTCCATAGAAAAGGGTTTTTTTAAATAGTCATTGCCTCCAATATTAAAACCATGGACTACATCTTTTACTTGCGATTTTGCAGTCAAAAATATGATGGGAATTTGACTGTTAGACTGCCTTATTTCTTTGGCTACCGTAAATCCATCTTTTAATGGCATCATTACATCCAATACTAGGATGTCCGGTGTATTGCTATGGTAATGTTCTAGGGCTATTTGTCCATTGATGCATAAGTCAACTTCAAAATTACGTGTTTCCAAGCTCTCTTTTATAATCTGACCTAAAGAGGGTTCGTCCTCTGCCAATAATATTTTAATGGAATTGATCATAGGGTAGTTTTATAATGAATGTATTGTTTTTTATCCCTTCAATATGAATGGTTCCTCCTGTTTTTTCGATGATGCTTTTACAATAATACAAACCGATTCCAAAACCTTTTATAGTATGTGTGTTTCCTGTTGGGATGCGGAAGAATTGTTCAAATACCTTGTTTTTATGTTGTTTTTTCATGCCTTTTCCATCATCGGAAATAGTTAAGATAAGTCCATTGTTTTCTTGTTTTAAATCGATAAAAACTTGTGACTTTCCATACTTTACGGCATTGTCCAATAAGTTGTTTAGGGCGTTTTCAAAATGAAATTCATCAAGGTTATAATAGATGCTAGGATCCGAAATATTGAGGTTAAATTGATAGTTTGTATGGAGGTGTTGCTGTCTTTGAACTATTTTTTCTGTTAGATTACTCAAGTTTATATTTTGTAAATCCAGCTCGTATTCACTGTTGTCCAAGGCAGCAGTCTCTAAAAGTTTTTCAACCATTAATTGAAGTTTAGTCAATTGTTGGGTGGAAGTATCTAAGTATAATTTTGTTTTTTGAGGGTTATTTAATCCGCCAAAATTCTGTAAACTTTCCAACGCTACGGAGATGGTAGCAATCGGTGTTTTAAACTCGTGAGTTATATTGCTRATCAAATCGTTTTTTATCTCGGAGAGTTGCTTTTGATTGTTGATAATGTGTAATAGATAAAACAGACAGCCAATAATGGAACAGGATAATAGTAAGGAGAGCAAGATACCCGTAGCACTTCTTCTAAGAGCATCGGCAAATGGACTGCTAAAATACAGTTGTATGTTTTCGTTCTTTTTTAGAAAAGTTGATTTTGAAGTGACAAAGAGGTCTGTTGGTTTAGATAAATGAAATTCAGGGTAGTATAAACTATCATTTTTATAATGATAGAGCTGTTTTGAAATTGCAATGTTACGCTGTGCTAATTGGATATTTAATAAGGAATCCACTTGAGAATAGGCGATAGTATCCTGCTGAAAAGAGATGATTATTTTATTTAATCCTGTAATTAAATTAATACTGTCAGCCGAATGTTTTCCTTTGATAATGGTAATATTGGAAATGTTATCGGGTTTGATTTTGTTAAACTCCTTTATTTTAAGAAATTGTTTTTCTTTACTTGGTGAGTCAGTTTTACTTAAGTTTACGGAGACAGCACTTTGCATGGTGCTGTCCTCAAAACTGAAGGTGTATGCCTTAAGAGGTGGGATTGATTCCTTTTTTTTGATTATAAATTTCGGATTTATTTCAGATAGAATAGAGTCAAAAGGAATGTTTTTTAAAAAATTACCAGATGTATAAGGTCCTTCTTCAATAATAGAAAAGTAGTTGTTCTTTGCCAAATCTGCATAATATTCCTCCAAGGCATTGTCCAAACTCAATTGAATTTCGTTTGTAATGCGTTGTTTATTTGTTAAATAATTAGTGTAATTCCAGTACAATTGGGCTCCTATAGTTAGAGCAATTGTAATGCTAATTAAGATTAATAAATACGTGTACTTAGCTTGTTTCATTGTAGCTGTTCTTAGCCTAATTTGGACTTAATTATAAAATTAATGCTTTTTTTAATTAAGCAATTTTGATGTCTTTGTGAATATTTTTTTCGCACGTATCACTAGTGAATCTATTTCTTTACTTTTCCCTTGGATAGCTATGGTGAATTCGGTAACTTTTTTTTCTGAGAGAAGCGTAGCGTCTTGTTTAAACGAAAATTCTAATTTAACAATTGTTTCTGGTTTGTTATACTTAAACATTTTCGGGATAGATTCCCAATCAATGGTGTCAAAACCGTCTAATGTATTAATAGTTACGGAATACGTAGTTATGCTAATTTCCTTTTTAGTATTTGTGGTTTCTTGTGCGAAACTTGTAATGCTAATACAAAGTATTACTAAATAAAATAGATGTTTCATAGTAATTATTTTAGTGGTTGAGTTCAAATATAGGAACTAAATTTATTAAAAACACCTGCTTAACAGTCGTTAACACTAATTAACTAAGTTATATGGGAATCTGTTCTAAGTTTGCTGAAACTTAAAATAGTATCATGAAAAAAATCTCTACCCTTTTAGTATTGTTCCTGTCGCTTACTGTTTCGGCACAAACATTTAATGGAAAAGCAATCTATCAAAGTAAACGAATTGTAGACATTAAATTAGAGTCCAAAGGCATGGGAGGTGCGCAACAAGCACAGCTTCAGGAAATGCTAAAAAAGCAATTCGAAAAAGTATATGAATTGCATTTTGATAAAACAAACTCTCTTTATTATCAACAAGAAAAATTGGAAACTCCGGCTCCAAAAATGATGGGTGATATGCAGATTATGATTGGAGGAGGTGGAAGTAGTAATAAATTRTWTAAAGATACCAARGMRGGRASYTWTGTRGATAAAAGAGAYATGATGGGGAAAYTGTTTTTRATASAAGATARCTTAGARAAAYTRGAWTGGAARTTAGAAARAGARACWAARAARATTGGAAATTAYAMCTGTTTTAAAGCSRTKGCTRMKGAAGARTATGAAGACAGAGATTTTAAAACAGATAGCATCACTTTAAAAACAAGAAAAATAATTGCCTGGTATACACCTGAAATTCCAGTGARTCATGGGCCTGAAAAATTATATGGATTGCCAGGGCTAATATTAGAGGTKGCAAAAGGAAAACACATGCTTTTGTGTACTAAAATWGTMTTAAAYCCTACSGATGCTGTTTCAATTAAACAACCCAAAAAAGGRAAAATAGTAAGTCAACAAAAATTCGACGCTATTCAGTATAAAAAATCGAAGGAGATGATGAAACGGTTTAGTGGTAGTAGAAAAAAAGGAAAAGGCAACCAGTTTACCATTGAAATAAAGGGATAGCTAGTTTTAGGTCCTTGTTATATCAATTATATTTYCAAGTGACCATTTAAAAACAAACCATTTGTATCTGTCATTTTGGATTGTAATTGGTATTWGTGMGTSATCAATAAATAATCTGATATTAAAATCTTTAGTGWGYRATTAAACCTTTGAGTTTTAAYRGGGTCTWAATTAAAAAAYAAATAACATGACTCAACTAACAAAATCTCTTTGCCTAACGCTAYTATTTATAGGAACTATTTTAACTGCTCAAGAATTTCATGGATTTGCAGAATACCAATCTAAAATGAAAACAGATGCTGCCATGGAAAAACGTTTAAATGATTCCAATATGCCTCCAGAACGATTGGCTAGAATTAAAGAACGTATCAAGCAAGCAGGTGAACGCATTTTTGAATTGCATTTCAACAGAGAAGCTYCTATATATAAGGAGCAAGTAAAGTTAGAAGCGGGTAATAATAGCCGYGGAGGRATGTTTGCTATGATGTCAGGTGGAAATAGCAATACTTATGTAAATACCAAGACGAAGCAATATGTAAAGGACCCAGAATCATTTGGTAAAAAATTTCTAATTTCAGATGAGCTTGTKGAATTGGATTGGRTATTAGCGAAAGAAAGTAGAAAAATAGGGAASTATTTGTGTTTTAAGGCTACGGCTGTAAAAACGGTTCCTAATGTACAAGGGTTTAGAATGTTTGGAAGAGGGAAAGATGCAGATTCAAAAGATAAAAAGGAAAAAGAGGAGCAACCAACAACCAAAGAAATTACGGTAACAGCGTGGTATACACCTGAAATCCCTGCCAATCATGGACCTGATATGTATTGGGGATTACCTGGGTTAATTTTGGAATTGGGAACAGATAATATGCAATTAGTTTGTACTAAATTGGTATTGAATCCAAACAAATCCATCAAAATAGTTGCGCCTAAAAAAGGAAAAAAAATAAATCAAGAAAAGTACGACGCTGTGATAGCTGATAAGATGAAAGAAATGGCCGCCCGTTTTAAAAATAACAGATCCAAAGGAGGTAGAGGTCATCGCATGCATTAAGAAATACTACACAAACCTAATTTAGAATTACACTCATGAGAAAAATAGTTTTTATCATCGCATTGTTATGCGTAATAAGTACGTCAGCCCAAGTAAAAGTAATGGGGTTTATTAAAGATAGTATTGGAAATCCTTTAGAAATGGCCAATGTTATTGCCTTGAATAAAACCGATAATGGGATGGAGGATTATTCGATAACAGATGCCAAAGGGAAATACCGACTCAGTTTGGGGGAGAAAGGAATTTTTCAAGTAAAAGTGAGTTATTTGGGATTTAAATCAAAATCGTTTACGGTAGACACCAACAAACCTGAAAAAAGCTGGCAAAAAGATATCACCTTGTATTCTCAGGATAACACACTAGGAACGGTGGAGTTGACTTACGAAATGCCAGTGACAATAAAAGGAGATACCATTGTGTATAATTCTGATTCCTTTACCAACGGCACAGAGAAAAAGTTAGAGGATATTATGAAAAAACTCCCGGGGGTGGAGATAAATGATGAAGGGCAGATAGAAATAGAAGGGAAAGCTGTGAGTAAAGTGATGGTAGAAGGGAAAGAGTTTTTTGATGGTGATACCAAATTGGCATTAAAAAATATTCCAGCGGATGCGGTAAGTAAAATTGAAGTCCTTAAGRATTATAACGAGGTTGGACAAATGAAGGGCTTAGGAAATGATGACGATAATATTGCCATTAACATCCGTTTAAAAGAAGGGAAAAAGAACTTTTGGTTTGGAGAGGTTACGGCGGGTGTTGGACCTGATAATCGTTATTTAGTCCATCCTAAATTGTTCTATTACAGTCCGAAACAAAGCATTAATATTATTACGGATATGAATAACACAGGAGAAGTGCCCTTTACTTTTCGTGATTATATGAACTTTACCGGAGGTATGCGCCGAATGAGTTCAGGAACCGTTTTAGGGAGTTCCTCTGGAGGTGCAGGCTTATCGATGTTGAAAAATAACAAAGCACAAGAAATTGAAACTAAGTTTGCAGCGGTAAATTACAGTTATGCGATTAATGATAAGACCGATGTGTCTGCTTTTGGGATTTATTCAAATACCGATACCCAGATGCTGACCAATAAGCAGACTATTAATTATGTTGGAGATAAACGAAACATTGAAGATAAAACTACGACCACAAATCAGGAGAGTGAGTTGGCGATGTTTAAAGGGACTTTGAAATACAAACCGAGCGCTAGTTTTCAGCTGGATTATGATGCTTTTGTGAAAAAATCAAATACCGACGAACTGAATGCTATAATTTCCTTGTCTAATATAGACGGTGTTTTGGATGAGAATTTATTAGATATAAACCAACGTTCCAATCCGTTTTCCTTCAATCAAAAYGCCAATATGTATTATACCTTAAATGATAAAAAYATYTTTTCGGTAGCCTTACARACAGAATATGATAAAGACAARCCTGTGTATAATTCTATTTCAGAACARCAGCGATTTGCGATGATTCCYGCCTTGGARGAAGGRGAGAACCCRTTTAATATCGAACAAGTAAAAAAGCAAACAAGTAAAAAATTCACGGCCAAATTGGACTATTACTACGKGATTAATAATAARAGCAATGTAAACYTAACTTTTGGAGCCTTGTTGAGYAATCAAAAATTAGTGTCAGCKATCAATCAAACYTTGGAAGACGGAAGTCAACTTAATTTTGAAGAGGCTTCTTTGTTAAATGATGTGAACTACGATTTTTCAGATACCTACTTAGGACTGCATTATAAATTTATAACAGGGATATTTACTTTTACCCCAGGAGCTATTTTACATCATTATTCSTTTGGGAATACACAGTTAGGAGTGGAGGATACRAATTCGTTYACCAAATTATTRCCTGAYTTTTACGCKAAAATTGCCTTAAAAAAATCAGAGAGTATCAATTTAAAATACAACGTTACTACCTCTTTTACGGATGTTAATAACTTGGCAGAAGGAACTATTTATTCGAACTACAATACCTTGTTTTCGGGGAATAGAAACTTAGACAATGCCTTGTATGAAAATTATTCCYTGAACTATTTTAGTTTTAGCATGTTTAATTTYACCAATATTTTTGCTAGATTTAACTATACGAAAAAGAAAAATGCTATTAAATCTAGTTCAATTATTACAGGGATTGATCGTGTAAATACGGTGGTAAATATTGATGATCCGGAAGACTCGTTTTCTGCAAGTGCYCGATACGGYCGTAGATTTAATACYTTAAAAGTAAATGTGGATGGTAGTTATCGATTGAATAATTATAATAATATTCAAAATGATGTTATCAGTAAAACYACTTCCCAAACGCAGAGTTACAARGCAAGGTTAGGAACCAATTTTAAAGAATGGCCAAATCTTGAGATTGGRTACCARCAAACYTATAATACCTTTGAAAGTGATAAAAGCGAGGACTCCTATAAAACYCAYCGTCCTTTTGCAAATTTAGAAATCATCTTTTTAAAAGATTTTACSYTAACAGCKGATTATAGYTATTATCAATATAAAAACAAAAGTGGTTCYATAGACAATACYTATTCYWTTTTAAGTAGTAATTTATATTACCAACAAGGAGATAGTAAATGGGAATTTAAATTAGCAGCCACCAATCTATTGGATACAAAAACCATCAATGAGGATAGTTTTTCTGAATTGTACAGTACCTCTTCTCAGTATTTTGTGCAACCGAGATATGTGGTGTTGAGTGTAAAGTATAATTTGTAATTTAGGGGAAAGGGATTAGCGACAAGCGATAAGGGCTTCTCGATAGAATTTTTATAAAATGCTTTTGCATTTTATAAAAACCACAAGCTCCAGAGGAGCGACATATTCATAAAAAAACCGTAAAACGAATGTTTTACGGTTTTTTTATGATATAAAGAAAACTTCTTAAACGTTAAAAGCTTCTTTTWCTTTTGCAACATAGTCTAGTTTTTCCCAAGTAAATGTTTCCACTTCTTTTTCGAAAACTTCACCACTACCCGAAACAAATCTTACGATTTTAATCTCTGGCGTACGTCCCATGTGTCCGTAGGCTGCTGTTTCAGAATAGATAGGGTTTCTTAGTTTTAAACGTTTTTCAATGGCTGCTGGGCGCATGTCAAACAATTTTTCAACAATCTTAGAAATTTTCCCATCGTTCAAGTCGATGTTTGAAGTACCGTATGTGTCCACGTTTATAGAGGTAGGTTCAGCAACTCCAATTGCATAAGAAACTTGTACTAAAATTTTATCACAAATCCCTGCGGCTACCATGTTCTTAGCGATATGTCTAGCTGCATAAGCTGCAGATCTATCTACTTTACTAGGGTCTTTTCCAGAGAAAGCACCACCACCGTGAGCTCCTCTACCTCCGTAAGTATCCACAATTATCTTACGACCTGTTAATCCAGTATCTCCATGAGGTCCTCCAATTACGAATTTTCCTGTTGGGTTTACATGGTAAGTGATTTGGTCATCGAATAATGCTTGTATTTTTATAGGTAATTTTGCAATTACACGTGGCATTAGAAGATCTATCACATCACTTTTAATTTTAGCCAACATAATGTCGTCTTTATCAAAATCGTCATGTTGTGTAGAAACGACAATGGTATCGATACGATTTGGTATGTTATCATCAGAATACTCAATAGTTACCTGACTTTTAGAATCTGGACGTAAATACGTAATGTCTGAATTTTCACGACGCATAGCTGCCATTTCAATTAAAATTCTATGACTTAAGTCCAATGCCAATGGCATATAGTTTTCGGTTTCCTTGGTTGCGTATCCGAACATCATTCCTTGGTCACCGGCACCTTGCTCTTCGCCTTCTGCACGGTCTACACCTTGGTTAATGTCTTGAGATTGCTCATGAATAGAAGAAAATACGCCACAAGAT
>NVSD01000002.1 GCA_002401105.1 Flavobacteriaceae bacterium
TATTTTTCACGAATTACAAAATTTTAAACAGATGAAAAAACGAAAGTTAGAGGTATTGGTTTTGTCAGATATTCACTTGGGAACTTATGGATGTAGAGCGCAAGAATTGTTGAATTATTTAAAAACAGTTAAGCCAGAGATACTTGTTTTGAACGGTGATATTATTGATGTTTGGCAATTTAATAAACGGTATTTTCCTAAGGCTCACATCAAGGTGATAAAGCATTTTATGTCTCTAGTAGCTTCTGGAACAAAGGTGTATTATATCACTGGAAATCACGATGAAATGTTTAGGAAATTTGCAGGATTTAAGTTGGGGAGTTTCGAAATTGTAAACAAATTAGTATTGAATATAGATGGGGCAAAAACATGGTTTTTTCATGGAGATGTTTTTGATGTAACCATGCAACATTCCAAATGGTTGGCCAAATTGGGAG
This sequence comes from Flavobacteriaceae bacterium, assembly GCA_002401105.1. GTDB lineage: Bacteria > Bacteroidota > Bacteroidia > Flavobacteriales > Flavobacteriaceae. The sequence continues at coordinate 438 of NVSD01000002.1, forward strand.
GTGTCAGTTACGATTTTTTGATTCTAATAAATACGTGTGTTAATTGGTCTAGTGATAAATTAGGTTATGGTAAAGTATCTCTTTCAAAAAAAATAAAGAACAGTGTAAAAGGTGCTCTAAATTTCATTAACGATTTTGAGAGTTTAGTTGCGGATATGGCTATTTATAAAAATTATCAAGTGGTGGTTTGTGGTCATATTCATCAACCAGAAATAAAGAATATATCCAATAAAGAAGGAAAGGAAGTTTTATACTTGAATTCTGGAGATTGGGTGGAGAATTTAACAGCTTTAGAGTATACAAAAGAGTGTTGGGAATTGTATGAATATGCCTCGGATGGTATCGCTCAACATGTATCAGAAAACAAGGGTAGAAATAAGCAGGAAGACACTAAGGATAATGAAGAATTATTTCAGGATTTATTAAAAGAATTTGAACTGTTAAATTAAAATTATGAAGATTTTATACGCAATACAAGGAACTGGAAATGGACACTTGAGTAGGGCTAAAGATATTATTCCTATTCTAAAGGAGATTGGAGCAGTAGATGTTTTAGTGAGTGGATGTGAGGTGGAACTTTCTTTGCCTTTTGATATAAAATATAAGTTGAAGGGGCTTGGTTTTGTTTTTGGAGAAAAAGGAGGGATTGATTTTTGGAAGACTTTTGTAAACATGAATATTCGTACGTTTTTTCGTGAAATTAGACAACTCCCTGTAGATAATTATGACCTTATTATTAGCGATTTTGAGCCTGTTTCTGCATGGGCCTCTTTTTTTAAGGGTAAAAAAATAATAGGATTGAGTCATCAAATTGCTGTGATAAATGCGAATAGCCCGAAATATAAAAAGGGATGGTTAGGGAGGTTGATTCTTCGGTATTATGCTCCTGTGGCTTATGAATATGGTTTTCATTTTAAGAAGTATTCAAAAGGAATTTTTGGTCCTGTAATTCGTCAAGAAATCAGAAACCAGAAAGTAACAAATAGAGGGCATTATACCGTGTATTTACCATCTTTTTCGGAGGATGTATTGGTGGAGGTGTTGGCTTCGTTCAAAAATGTACTTTTTGAGGTGTTTTCTAAACGTGCCGATAAAATTCATTTTAGAAATGGAATTTTGATTAGCCCTATAAAGAACAACGAGTTTGTGAAAAGTCTTGCTTCTTGTGAAGGATTACTTTGTGGAGCAGGTTTTGAAGCTCCTGCAGAAGCCTTGTTTTTAGGTAAAAAACTAATGGTTATTCCAATGAAAAATCAATACGAACAATTGTGCAATGGTGCCGCTCTTCGTGAACTTGGTGTGCCGGTAATTAATGGCTTAAGTACGTTAGATTGTGGGCTTATAGAAAAATGGATTGCTGAAGAACAAAATATACCCATCTCTTTTCCTGATGATTCAAAAGCAATAGTACATGAAATTGTTTCAAGATTTATCGTGGAAGAGATGATATTGGAGGAACATAATTTTGAAAGTGCTGTTCCTTTATAAGATTTTCAATTAGGTTGATTGAGAGTTAATGTTTGATTTTCCGGGTACTATGATTCGCGTAGTGCCCGGATTTTCATTGTTACTTGTCTCCTCGACTTTCCAGTTCTTTCTGAAACTCTTCCATCACAGGTTTTACGGTGCTTTCGGGGATGTCAGCTACTCGAATGTACATCAATCCATCTACAGCATTATTAAACTTAGGRTCTACGTTAAAAGCGACCAGTCTAGCATTTTGTTTGACGTATTTTTTAATAAGCACTGGGATACGTAAGTTTCCAGGCTCAATTTCRTCAATAAAWCGGTCAAACTTTTGCATGTCCGCATTGGCTTCGTCAAAAACAAAATCCTTATCGGCGTCTTTTAGTTTTACTTTGAATTCTTTTTTTGGTTGGATATATTGTGCTACGTAYGGATCGTAGTAATGAGATTTCATAAATTCAATCATCAAGGATTTTGAGAATTCAGAAAACTGATTGCTGATACTAACRCCTCCAATTAAATATTTGTATTCTGGATAGCGGAGTGTGATGTGTACAATTCCCTTCCACAGTAAAAATAAAGGCATTGGTTTTTGCTGATATTCTTTAATGATAAAAGCACGGCCCATTTCTATGGAGTTTTCCATCATCCCAAACAAYTCTGGTTCAAACTTGAACAACGTATGAATGTAAAAACCTTTAATTCCATATTTTTTAAATATGTCTTTTCCTAAACCCATTCGGTAAGCGCCTACTAATTTGTTGGCAACTTTGTCCCATAAAAATAAATGGTGATAATAGGTGTCAAACTCGTCTAAGTCAATTGCTAAGTTTGTTCCTTCTCCCACTTCTCTAAAGGTGATCTCACGTAGTCTTCCTATTTCTTGGAGTAAATTAGGAATGGCATTGCTTGGTGCAAAATACACTTCGTAATTTTTACTTTGCGATAATCTACCTTCGTTTTCTCTTAAGGCATCTACCTCTTTTATTATTTCCGATACATCTCCTTGGCAAACAATTTGTTTAGGGCTTCGTGGGATTTTTAAAGAAGATACGTTGAGGCTATTMGTTTTTYCTTTTTCGTAAGGGTTGGCTAATAAGTACGTTTTAGTTCGTAGAAAATCACCTAAGTCCTTTGCGTTTTTAAACTCACTTAATTGCTTCACGGAAATTACTTTTCCTATTCGAACTTTAATGAGGCGTTCTTTTTGAGATAATAATTCCGAAGGTAATTTAGCGGTGCGTAAAGTGTCACTTATCTTAGATAAAATATAAAATAAACGGCTGTTTTTTGCGTGAAAATAAATAGGGATTACAGGGACTTTTGCTTTTTGAATTAATTTGATGGCACCTTCTTCCCAGGGCTTGTCTATAATTAGTTTTCCGTCCTTGTAAGTAGATACTTCTCCAGCAGGAAATATACCCAATGGATATCCGTCCTTTAAATGTTGTAGTGCTTCTTTGATTCCGGAGATGCTAGACTTGGCATTTTTGTGGTTTTCAAATGGATTTACTGCTAAAACAAATGGTTTTAGTGGGCTAATACGATGCAATAAAAAATTGGCAATTATTTTATAATCGGCACGTTTTTCTATCAGTAATTTTAATAAAAGTACCCCGTCAATTCCACCTAAAGGATGGTTAGATACGGTGATAAATGGTCCTTTTACAGGAATCCTTTTTAAGTCGTTTTCTGGAACTTCAAACGTTATCTGCAAGTCATTTAAAAGAGAGGAGAAAAACGCTGTTCCTTTTAGATGTTTATGCTTGTTGTATATATTATTAATGGTTGAAATTCGCAGTATTTTTAAAAGAGACCAGCCTATAAAAGTACCTATAAAACCATACTTTTCTATCTTGATCGCCTTGGCAACTTCTTTAGCGGTTACTAAACTCATTCGGTTGAAATTAAGAGTAATTACAAATATACAATTTCTAGGTGTCTTTTAGTGATAGTAAAGGGTAAACAGTTGTGATTTAACTAATTTTTGTAGGTTTCTAGTGGGTTAATAAGTATTTGTACGGTTTGTTTAGTGGCTTGTTTTAACAAGACTTGTCCTTTAGTTTCTATCATATCAATGGCTTGGGATGTAGCGTGTCTAATAGTGTAAAGTGTTATGTTTGAGTTGTAGTACACGGTGTATTCTTGTTGTATCGCTTTGATAAATGCATCAAACTGATGGTAGTTATCTTCTATACAAACTGAAAAACTCAAGGCGGAATTCTGAATTAAATTTACTTTTAATTTAAAGTCTCCTAAGAGTTTAAAAATGTGACTTAAGTTTGATTCTACCATAAAAGAAAAATCTTTTGCAGAAATAGAAACTAAATATTGATGTTTCTTTTGAATAAAACAAGGTGTTTCTGGAACGATGGCTTCCCCTTTCAGAACAATAGTTCCTGTGTTTTTCAAATCCTCGAAAGAACGAACAAATAAAGGAATCTTTTTATTTTCGAGAGGTTTTAACGTTTTTGGATGAATTACAGAAGCACCATAAAATGACATTTCGATCGCTTCCTTGTAGGATATTTTTTGAAGTAAAATAGTATTTTTAAAGCATCTTGGGTCGGCGTTAAGTACCCCGTCTACATCCTTCCATATGGTGACATTTTTTGCGTTCAGACAAAACGCAAAAATGGCTGCCGTAAAGTCGGAGCCTTCTCTTCCTAAAGTGGTGGTTTGGTTATTGCCGCCTCCTGCAATAAATCCTTGAGTAATGGTTAAATTGCTTTTAACTTGTTGTCTAATGTTGGTCTCTGTGCGTTCCCAGTCCACTTTTGCATCCCTGAAATTATTATCTGTATGGATACAAGTGCGGACATCTAGCCAAGTGTTTGGGATGGCTACATGGTTGAGGTAGGAGCTTACTATTTTTGTAGATAATAATTCTCCAAATTTTACAATTTGATCGTAAATAAAATCGTAATTCTGAGATCTATTAGTGCTTAAAAACCCACTTAACTTCCCGAAAATAATTTCGATTTCCCTAAAAACAGCATGGTCTTTTTGGAACAAGTCGGAGCAGATTTGAACATGATAATCTCTTATAAAATCTATGGATTGATTTAAAGTAGTTGATTGTTGCACATAGTCATCTATCACTTTTTCAAAGGCATTGGTTATTTTTCCCATCGCGGAAATAACCACGATAGTATTGTCAAAACCTTCGTGTTTTAAAACGCGTACTACATTTTTAATAGAAGCAGCACTTTTTACAGAGGCACCACCAAACTTAAATACTTTCATAAATTACTTATCTAAAAAGGTTTTCATTGCTTTTTGGTCCATTTGAACATTACACCATTCGTTCATAACATTAGCTCCTGTGCTTTTGTAAAAATCCACCGCGGGCGTGTTCCAGTCCAGTACATTCCACTCAATGCGTTTTACACCGAGGTTATAGGCGTGTTCTATTACTTTTTTGTAAAGTTTCCCTCCTATTTTTAATTGACGTTTGTCTGCTTGTACAATAAGATCTTCTAAGTGAATAGTAGGGCCTTTCCAGGTAGAGTAACGTGGATAAAACAAAGCCATTCCAACAATTTTGTCGTCTAATTCAGCCACATAGCATTCAAATAGAGGTGTCTCTCCAAACCCGTCAGTTTCTAAATCTTCTAGGCGTACTTCTACTGCATTTGGTTCTTTTTCAAAAACGGCCAATTCGTTTATAAGTCGCAAAGCGCTAGGCATGTCTGATTTTCTTCCTTTTCGTATGATAACCTTCATTTATTCTAAAATTTACACAAATTTACACGATATTTGTCAAAACACACAACAACAACAAAATAAATGAAACAAAATACTGTAACCTTAGGGGAGTATATTATCGACAATCAGAAACATTATAAATCTACTTCAGGTGAATTTTCTAGATTGATAAGTTCGATAAAATTAGCAGCTAAAATTGTAAATCACAAAGTAAACAAAGCTGGATTAAGTGATATTTTAGGGGCTGCTGGCGATACAAATATTCAAGGCGAGGCGCAGCAAAAATTAGATGTTTTTGCAAACGAAATTTTTATGCAAACATTAATCAATAGAGAAATAGTTTGTGGTATTGCTAGCGAGGAAGAGGATGATTTTGTAACTATTACAGGGAAACATCAAACCAACGAAAACAAATATGTAGTCTTAATAGATCCCTTAGATGGTTCTTCTAATATAGATGTAAATGTTTCTGTAGGGACTATATTTTCGGTGTACAGGCGAATTACTCCAATTGGAACTCCGGTAGATAAAATGGATTTTTTACAACGCGGTMGTCAGCAAGTTTGTGCTGGATATGTTGTGTATGGAACTTCTACTATGTTGGTGTACACCTCCGGGCATGGTGTAAATGGTTTTACCTTAAATCCRGCTATTGGGTCGTTTTATTTATCCCATCCAGGTATGAAATTCCCRGATACAGGAAGTATTTATTCTATTAAYGAAGGGAATTATGTTCACTTTCCACAAGGTGTAAAAGATTATTTAAAATATTGYCAGGAAGAAGTCGAAGACAGACCCTATACGTCTCGTTATATCGGTTCCTTGGTGTCAGATTTTCATAGAAATATGATAAAAGGTGGGATTTATATGTATCCAACAAGTACGAAATCACCCAAAGGAAAATTAAGAATTTTATACGAATGTAATCCTATGGCATTCCTAGCAGAACAAGCAGGWGGGAAAGCTTCYGATGGTTATATGAGAATTATGGATATTAAACCTACGGAACTGCATCAACGTGTACCATTTTTCTGTGGCTCTGTARCYATGGTGGAAAAGGCAGAATCTTTTATGGCTGAATATCCTGAAGGAGCAAATTATAATGACGAAGAAGTGGAATAGTTTTCCGTTTTTAAGTTTGTCAAAATACAAAAAGCATTCACCGCTGTTTTAAAAACAGCTGTGAATGCTTTTTTTTTTGGATAATAATAGTGTTGAAAAAAAATTATTCAAAGCCGAAATAATGCGCTTATAATGAGCTGTTATAAAAATCATCAATGTCATTATAAAGATTATCAATTTTATAGTGGCGGAAAATTGTGTACCTTTAGGTACTTTTACAAAACAAAAATTAGATATTATGGCTTTTGAATTACCAAAATTAGCATACGCATACGATGCGTTAGAACCACATATAGATGCAAGAACAATGGAAATACACCATAGTAAGCATCACCAAGGATACACAAATAATTTAAACAATGCGATTGCTGGAACTGATTCAGAAGGGAAGTCAATCGAAGATATATTAGCAAGTTTAGACATGTCTAACGGAGCTGTTCGTAATAACGGAGGTGGTTTTTATAACCATAGGTTATTTTGGGAAGTGATGTCTCCAAACGCTGGAGGAGAGCCTACAGGAGAACTAGCAGCAGCTATTAATGATGCATTCGGATCTTTCGATGCATTTAAAGATGCTTTCTCTAAAGCAGCAGCTACGCAATTCGGATCTGGATGGGCATGGTTATGTGTGCATAAAGGAGGTAAAGTTTCTGTATGTTCTACACCAAATCAAGACAATCCACTAATGAGTGGTGTTGACTGTGATGGTCAGCCAGTATTAGGATTGGATGTTTGGGAGCATGCTTATTACTTAAACTACCAAAACCGTAGACCTGACTACATAAACGCGTTTTTTAACGTAATTAACTGGGCAAAAGTATCAGAAAATTACGCTTCAAATAAATAATTAGAGTCCGATTACAACTAACAAATTAAAAGGTCTAATGTATGCGAAAGCTGTCATTAGACCTTTTTTCATTGGGCTTTATTCTTTTACCCCATGTGGCTTTTTCCTAAAGATACTTATTATTTGAACTGTTAAAACCGAAGTTTTACGACTTATGGCTTTTCGCTTATCCCTTTTCGCTAAAAAAAACTACTTACGTCCAAAATCAGCAGGAATTTCCCCCCAAGCTTTGGTTTCCCATTTTAAAATGGTGGTGGTATAGGTATTGTTTCTTAGCCAAGCTTCTGCGCGTTTTATCAAATCGAAAAGATTTTTGTTTTCCTGAGTGATGGGTAAATTAGTACGGCATTGCTTTTTTTGTACCCAGCTCATCGCTATTCTTGAATCAGAATAAATGGGTACGTTCGATTTTTGGAGCTTTAAAAAACCCAAACCATGGACTAAGGCTAAAAATTCACCTATGTTATTAGTGCCTTTTTTATAGGGACCTTGAATAAAGTATTGTTTTTTTGATTTTGAATCCACGCCTCTGTATTCCATTTTTCCTGGATTTCCTGCACAAGCAGCATCCACGGAAAATGATGGATAGATAGGGCGTCCTAGTTTTTTTAATTCCTCGGCCGATAAAATTACCTTTTTAGTGTCTTTCCCTACAAAGTCAAAATAATTTCCTTTGATGGCTTTTTCAGCTTCGGTTTTGGATACAAAAGATTTGTATTGGGCTCCTTTAAAATCGCTAATTTGTTTYTTACATACTTTCCATGATGTAAAAACACCTGTTTTATGACCTTGCCAAACCACGTAATACTTTTTCTTTCCCATCTTATTTGTCCATTTTTAGAAGTACAGATGCAATCACCTCGGGGAAGTATTTTTGCTCTAAAACATGAATTTTAGCGGCTACATCGTCTGGTGTGTCCGAGTGGTCAACTGACGTTTTAGCCTGGTAAATGATNGCTCCTTCGTCGTAATTTTCGTTCACAAAGTGGATTGTGATGCCTGTTTCGACCTCTTTATTGGCTACAACGGCCTTGTGAACATGGCTTCCATACATGCCTTTTCCACCGTATTTTGGAAGTAGCGCAGGATGGATATTTATGATCTTATTAGGGAAGTTTTCAAGAATATTCTGCGGAATCTTCCATAAAAACCCTGCTAAAATTACAATATCAGCTTCTTTTTTTAATAGATTTAACACGGTAGAATCTGTTAAAAAATCAGCTTTTTTGAAGTGTAAATTATTGATGTTAAGTCTGTTAGCCTTGCCTAGTGCCTTGGCGTCCTTGTTGTTGGATAACACATAGGTAACACGCGCTAAGTCGCTGTTACTGAAATACTTAATGATGTTTTCAGCGTTAGATCCAGCTCCTGAAGCTAGAATTACAATTCTTTTCATGATAGTTTTTGTTGCATGTTGTTGCAAAATAAAACAAAATTACTAACAATAACACGGTGTGAGGGATATTTTCATTATATTATTGCGAATATTAAAAGAGTATATTTTTATTTATTATAGATAAAAGATTTTCAATTAGAGAAAGTTTTTTATTTTTGCCGAGTAATTAAATTTAAAATTAAAAAATTATGTCAGACATTTCATCAAGAGTAAAAGCCATTATCGTAGATAAATTAGGCGTTGACGAAAATGAAGTAACTATCGAAGCTAGCTTCACAAATGATTTAGGAGCAGATTCATTAGATACTGTTGAATTAATCATGGAATTCGAAAAAGAATTTGATATCCAAATTCCAGACGACCAAGCTGAGAATATCGGAACTGTAGGTCAAGCAATTAGCTATATAGAAGACGCAAAAAAGTAATTTTTATATGGAATTAAAGCGAGTTGTAGTAACTGGACTTGGTGCATTAACACCAATTGGAAACAATATAGAAGAGTATTGGAACGGTTTAATTAACGGCGTTAGTGGAGCTGCTCCAATAACTCGATTTGATGCGTCCAAGTTCAAGACTCGTTTTGCTTGCGAGCTAAAGAACTTTGAAGTTACTGATTTCATTAACAGAAAAGATGCTCGGAAAATGGATAGGTTTACGCAGTATGCTATGGTAGCTGCTGACGAAGCCGTCCTAAACTCTAAATTAGACTTAGAAAAAGTTGATAAAGATAGAGTCGGTGTAATTTGGGGAGCCGGAGTAGGTGGATTGGAAACATTTCAGAACGAAGTGTTGAATTTTGCCAAAGGCGATGGTACTCCTAAATTTAACCCGTTCTTTATTCCTAAAATGATTCCAGATATTGCCCCAGGGTATATCTCTATCAAATACGGATTTAGAGGACCTAACTTCACGACAGTTTCTGCTTGTGCCTCATCGGCCAATGCTATTATAGATGCCTTAAACTACATTCGTTTAGGTTATGCAGATGTAATGGTTACTGGAGGGTCTGAAGCAGCAGTTATTGAATCTGGTATGGCTGGATTTAATGCTATGCATGCTTTATCGACAAGAAATGATGATCCAAAAACAGCTTCACGTCCTTTTGACAAAGGAAGAGAAGGATTCGTTTTAGGAGAAGGAGCAGGAGCATTAATCTTGGAGGAATATGAACACGCAATGGCAAGGGGAGCTAAAATCTACGCAGAAGTAGGTGGAGGTGGACTTTCAGCGGATGCGCATCACATTACAGCACCGCACCCAGAAGGGTTAGGAGCAAAGCTGGTAATGTTAAATTGTATTAGAGATGCTGGTTTAAAGCCAGAAGATGTAGATGCAATTAACATGCATGGAACTTCGACACCGTTAGGTGATATTGCGGAATCAAAAGCGATTAAAGCAGTATTTGGAGACCACGCATATAAAATAAATATTAATTCTACCAAATCAATGACAGGTCATTTGTTGGGTGCAGCCGGAGCTATTGAAGCCATCGCTTCTATTTTAGCTATTAATAACGGAATTGTACCTCCAACAATCAATCATTTTGAAGATGACGATGACATTGACAGCAAATTAAACTTTACGTTTAATAAGCCTCAGAAGCGTGATATAAAAGTTGCCATGAGCAACACCTTTGGATTTGGAGGGCACAATGCCTGTGTGCTTTTCAAAAAATTTGATTAAGCAGGAAAATACTGAATGAACTTCATTCGTAAAATAATAAAATCTCGATCTCCCGAAGATGAGGCATTTTATAATGATTTAAAAAAAATTCTAGGTTTTGGACCGAAGAATATAAATTATTATAAGAAAGCCTTTCTGCATCGTTCTTTAAAAAAGTACGATGAGATTGGGAATCCGAGAAATTACGAAAGATTGGAGTTTTTAGGTGATGCCATGCTAGGAGGTGTTATTGCCTCTTACTTATTCAAAAAGGTTCCTGGAGGGGACGAAGGTTATTTGACACAAATGAGGTCAAAAATTGTAAGTAGAGATCACTTGAATGAATTGGGACGCGATTTAGATTTAGCTCAGTTTGTGAAAAGTAATATCTCTCGAAAGAAATTTGGAGAAAATATCCACGGGAATATTTTTGAAGCTTTAGTGGGCGCTATTTATTTAGATAGAGGCTATAACTATTGCAAACGGTTTGTATACAAACGCGTGATTYTACCCTATGTAGATATTCCAAAATTGGAAGGAAAAATAACCAGCTATAAAAGCCTTTTTATAGAATGGTGCCAGAAAGAAAAACATACCTTCGAGTTCGATGTCTATGAGGATACCGGAATAGAAAATCTAAAATACTTTGGGGTTCGCTTGTTTTTAAATGGTAAAGTTATCTCTAARGGAAGGGGAACTTCTAAAAAGAAAGCAGAAGAAATAGCTGCCAAAAGGGGATACTTCGTGTTTCAGGAAGATATTTCAAAAAAATAACCTACTACACTATAACGGTTTCGTAGAAAAAACCGTAGAGTCTCACAACAATCCGTAACTTTGCCTCCAATTTGATTTAGATGTATGCCTGTATTAACATTGGAAATACCAGAGGATTATGCACTAGTCGGAATTCACTCATCTGAAGAGGATTACAGACTAGCATTCCTATTTAATCAAACCTTGAAAGCCTCTTTTGTGCTTTCGAAAACGAGTTTAGACTTTAAAAATAAWACAGTASAGTTTCCRATATTTGAATGGGAGRATGAAGMAAATTWTTGYWRYCAATATTTAATTGGSAATAAACAAATAACAAATACGGAACCATCGGATGACTTTGATTTGTTTAGTGGAAACATTAACATTATCAATTACTTGAYACCTGAAAAGAAAAAAATCGACTTTTTCTTAAAAATTGAAGGTGATATTTGCGATAAATATTTAAATAATTTTATAGCGCAAATAAATGATATACCTCAAGTGGTATCTGCTTATCTGATAGATACAAACACAATAAAATCAACAAAAAATTTAATATTTTAATAGATGTCAAATAACAGAAAAAAGACTAAAATCGTTGCTACACTAGGTCCAGCATGCGACTCGCCAGGGTTAATTGAAAAAATGATGACTGAAGGAGTAAACGTATTCAGAATTAACTTTTCTCATGCGGATTATGAAGATGTTAAAGAACGCGTAAAACTTATTAGAGAAATTAATGTACGTCGTGGTTTTAACGTAGCAATTTTAGCCGATTTGCAAGGTCCTAAACTTAGGGTAGGCGTTATGCAAGAAGATGTGTTTTTGAATAAAGGAGACACATTTACATTTACTACTGAAAAATGTGAAGGGACCAATGAAAAGGCATTTATGACCTATCAGCAATTCCCTCAAGATGTAAGTGTAGGTGAACATATATTAGTAGATGACGGGAAACTTATGTTCGAAGTTACTGCTACAGATGGTAAAGCTAATGTTACTTCAAAAGTATTAAGAGGTGGTAAATTAGGTTCTAAAAAAGGAGTGAATTTACCAAATACTAATATCTCTCAACCTGCTTTGACAGAGAAAGATATTCAGGATGCTTTATTTGCAATTAGCATAGAAGCAGATTGGATTGCTTTATCTTTTGTGAGAAGAGCGGCAGATTTAGAATTATTAAACAAGTTAATTGCTGATAACTCTGACTATAAGATTCCTGTTATTGCAAAAATCGAAAAACCTGAGGCCTTAGATAATATCAACGAGATTACCGCTCACTGTGATGGTTTGATGGTTGCTCGTGGAGATTTAGGTGTAGAAGTTCCAATGGCACAAGTTCCATTGATTCAAAAACGCTTAGTATTAGCCGCTAAAAAAGCAAGAATTCCTGTTATTATCGCTACACAAATGATGGAAACAATGATCACTAACCAAGTTCCTACCAGAGCTGAGGTAAATGATGTTGCCAATTCTATTATGGATGGTGCGGATGCAGTAATGCTTTCTGGAGAAACTGCTATGGGAGATTATCCTTTAGAAGTGATTCAACAAATGAGTACAATTATTAGAAGTGTTGAGGATTCGCCTTTAATTACGGTTCCTGAAACTCATACACGTTGTTTGAACAATCGTTATATTTCTAAAATCATTTGTCATCAAGCAGCAAAAACGGCCAATAGCATTGATGCAGAAATGATTTCAACCCTTACCAATTCTGGGTATACTGCCTTCCAAATTTCGGCATGGAGACCTAAATCTAATATTGTTGCATTTACTTCTAAYAGAAGAATTATGGCMATGTTAAACCTWYTWTGGGGTGTKAAAGCAGTRTAYTATGATAAAYTWGTAAGTACTGATGATACSATMGAAGATATTAACAAATTAGCCGTAGAAAAAGGYTTTGTTAAAAAAGGTGACTACGTAGTAAATTTATCCTCAATGCCTGTAGAGAAAAAAGGAATGGTAAATACCTTACGTATTTCTGAGATTTAATCTTCAAGTAAAGCATATAGCGCAAAAGACGCTAACCAATGGGCTCCAGCATATTCGCCGGAGTCCATTTTTTTGTAACTATGGTTAAAATGTTGCCGTCCTAGCGCAATCATCTGGTCGTTGTTCAATCCTTTTCCTATTTGGAACAGACACCAAGCCCTACTGTAATTTAAGCCGTCTAAATGCGCTAATTTTCCATCTGAGCGATCTGTTACTTTTACTATGTGTAAAAATGTACTTGGATTTTCTCTAAATCCAGGTAAAAAAGCGTCTAACCAAGGGGTGAATTCCTCTTTTGACAATACTTTTTGCATAAGAGCAGCTTCTTGTAAACAGGGTGATAAAAAATCAAATCCCCCAGGCTCCCAAGATATTGGACAGTTCTCGTCGTTCAAATAATATTCTTTAGCTTTGGCTATAATCATTGCTTCCAATGCAGGATTGTGTTTGCGTGCATAGTCCAGTGCAAAAGAAAGTCCAAAAGCCGTATTTGCATGTTCTCCTACCCGTATTGGGTAGCTTAATTTAGGTAAAAATTCTAGGTATTTGTTTTCGATAAGTGATACTAATGGTTGTAGGTTTTTGGCCATTGTTTTGGCCTCAGGAGCTTCCCAATCATCCAATACTTCCGCTACTTTTAATAACCAWGCCCAACCATAAGTACGTTCGAAATTTTTGGCSGATGTGGCATCAAAATAGGCGACTTCTTTTAAAATATTTTCTTTAGTTAAACTCGCTTGTAGTTTTTTTAAGATGGCTTCGCGATGTTCAAAATTTGGGAGTTCTTTTATTATATTAATGAGCGTCCAATGTCCATGAACTGCCGAATGCCAGTCGAAACAACCGTAAAACGCTGGATGTAGCGTAGAAGGTTCTTTTAAATCAGTAGCGTTTTCTAATACTTGCCCTAAYTTGTTTGGGTATTCCTGGTCCACACAATCATACGCAAAATGATATAAAAAGTTAGCGTGGTCAGTTGTGAGTTCAAGGGGGGCTAATAAGGTGGGGTATATTTCTTTTTTTTCCTTGTTACAGGCTGTTAAAAGAATAATAAGGGTGTATAAAACGGCTAATTTTCTCATATTGAAATACTCTTAATTGTTGTTTTTTTTATGTTGTTCAGTTGCTGCTCCTGCTTTGTTAAAAATGATTTGTTTTTTTAAAACAATAGCATCATTTAACACAAATGGCATAGGCATCATATAAGCAGCTCTAGGTGTAATCTCAAATTGTGGATTTGAAAGTAAATCGAAACTAGCTTCTAGTAAGTTCAAATTTAAGACTTGATTTTTAGACATCCTCATTTTTAAACTAATAATTTCATCGGTACTGGTCAAATAATAAGTTAATATAGACCCTTTCTCTTTTTGAAGYACATAATCGCTTTTACTAAGCTTGTGCATGTCAATGCCATTAATGTTAAATGCTTTTAAATAAATTGGAGTGGTTGTAATTAGTTCCATGCGATTTGCATTTCGCTGTGATGTTATTTCCAAATCCACCCATCTGTCGTTGTTAACAAGAGTATCTAAAATCACTTTAATTGTTGGAGGTAAAAACGGTTTAACGGCTGCTTTCTGATGGAGTTTAATGGCTGTTTTATATTTACTCGCAGTGATGGTAGTGTCATAGTTTCCAGCGATTGGTTGCGCTCCTAAAAACTGCTGTGTAAACGCATCGGTAGTATTATTATAACTTCCCCAATACGCTTTTTGAGTGTCGGTATCCAATGTGTAAATGATGCTGTTTGGCTGCCTGTTTTCTATGCTGTAGTCCGCATTAAAAAAAGCAGTGATTAACGCGAGAATTCCAACTAAAAAAGCCAAACGTCCTAAGGATTTTCTAAACGTGAAGTAATATATTACGGGTAGGCTTATCCCAAGTAATAAAATGGTAAATACCGCACTGATACCTGTCATTTTTAAGCCCAGGCCTACAGGGAACATTTTTATTAAAGGAATAAATATAATGAATGTTGGGATTAAAAGAATGCTATAAATAAGCGGTTTCCACTTATTGTTTTTTAGTGTAAATAGGTGTAGCGTTAACAGGAGCAATCCGGTCCCCAAAGGGATACTGAAAAAACCAGCTCCTTTTAGATAATAGGCCATGGCTATGTTTATCAATAACCATATGGTTAAAGGTGCAATAAGGAGGTTTTGAACTTCAAACTTTAGGAAGTAAGATTGATATAAACGGAAAAAAATAGCAATGCTAAATCCTACAAACATGGCGATGTAATAATAACCATTGTAGGTAAATCCATGGAGGATATCTTGGTATTGTGGATGGATGTAAAGTAGCAGTTTCCATCCTAAATACGCTGTTAAAACTGCTGCTATTAGCGTTCCCAAAAAAGGAATAAATCCCTTTAATATTTCCCCTACGGATAGGCGGCGTTTATAGATTCCGATACTTACGATAAATAAGAATATAAAAATAAATACTATGGACATAGGCATTACCCAATCAAAGGGATAATAAACAAGCCCAATTCCAGGAAAGTTAAAATACACTAAATCATCGCTGCTATTTAAATTTGACAAATCTGTGTTTGCATAATAATGTATCAGAGGAAGCATGTACGATGCTTGATGCTTGAAGGTATTTATATCCATACGTTCAAAAGAATCTTGTACGGTATGATAATCAAAATGGTCYCCTATAAAAGCAAAATTGAAACCATTCACATTTCCGTCTTCTCTGAAAATAGTTAAATCAGTGTCGTTAGGAAGCATTTTGTAAATACTATACATARGTGAAYTTCCCACAGGATATGGAGTGTTTGCCTTGCTAAATGTTTTAATAAGTGTTTCGTTACCTCCATTTGTTTCGAGTAACATATAGCTTGGCCCACCACTTCCTCTTGCCTCTAAATTTAACACCAAGCCTATGTTTTTTCCCAAGGGATGGTGGTTCACAAAAGCACTGGCRCCTAGTAAACCCAATTCTTCTGCATCTGAAATACAAATAATGATGTCGTTTTTAAAATGGTTTTGCTGGGCTAATAAAACTCTTACAGCTTCTAATATGGTGACCACTCCACTGGCAGCATCACTAGCACCGAGGGATGAGTGAGGGTTGGAATCGTAATGAGAAAGTAATAGTAACGATTTTGAAGAATTTATACCGGGTATTTTTGCAATAATATTTTTGGTGKTTGTGGCAGCACCCCATTTGCTATTTACGGCTATTTGTGATTGAATCTCAACCTCGAGCCCCATGTTCTCCAGTTCCTTTTTGATATAGTCTCTTACGTAATTATGGTTTTCACTACCTGTGAAATGTGGCTTTTTTGTGATTTCTTTGAGGTGGTGTAAAGCTGTTTTAATGGAGAATTCTGTGATTTTATCTGTATTAGGAATTTGGTCGTTTGGCATTAAAGTATAAAAACTAAAATAAGCAGTGGCTATAATTAATAAGAGTGAAATAAGCGTAATATTGGTGTTTTTAGGAGTAAGCATAGGACAAGATTAATTTGTTTAAAACGGGTAAATAACTCAATTATACCCGGTTAAATTAAGTTTTAATTTCTAAAAAATAAAAAGAAAGTGTGAATATTAAGTATTTTTATTATATTGAAGGACACTAAATTAACTAATATGGCAATTAAACATTTAAAACCACCAAAAGGAAGTATCACAGAATCAACAGAAAGAAAAATCTTAATTTCAGATTATATGAAAACAAATCTGATTACGTTTTCTCCTGACCAACTAATTGTAAACGTTATGGATGTGTTGATTAAAAACAACATATCTGGAGGACCTGTAGTCAATGAAAAAAACGAATTATTAGGAATGGTTTCTGAGAGAGACTGTATGAAACAAATTAGTGAAAGTCGTTATTTTAATGTGCCTTTGCCAGATGCAACAGTAGGTAATTTTATGGCAACGGATGTGGATACACTTGATCAAAACATGACAATATTTGATGCCGCAAATATATTTCATTCCACAGGAAGAAAACGTTTTCCTATAGTAGAAGCAGGAAAACTAATAGGTCAGATTAGTAGAAGAGACATTGTAAAAGCTGCTTTAGAGCTTTAAAATCAATTTATATTCCAAAAAAAACATCAAAGTTTTGATGTTTTTTTTGGGTGCATATGTTAACGTTAATTCAAAAAAAAACCATTCAAAGCTGAATGGTTTTTTGTTTGTCTACCGAAGTAGACTTAGATTGAAACTTTCCCCAAATTTTCAATTTCTCTAATAAGTATACTACAAAGATAATAGGATTGTACGAAGTGGCACTTCGGTAAAGCGCAGTTAAAAGTGTGGATTTACTAAAACAAAGAATTGCCCTAGATAAATTATAGGTATAAAAAAACCGTTCAAAGCTGAACGGTTTTTTATTTGTCTACCGAAGTAGACTTAGATTGAAACTTTCCCCAAATTTTCAATTTCTCTAATAAGTATGATACAAAGATATAAGTATCAAGGAAAGTAGAGGTTCGGAAAAACGCATTCAAAAATGCGGTTTTCTGTATTTTAGGGATTAAAAGATCTTTTAAGTAGTTTTTAAGTTAAGTTTTAGGGCTAATTCATCTAGTTGCTCCTCTGCTATTGCTGAAGGCGCATCTATCATTACATCTCTACCACTATTGTTTTTTGGGAAGGCAATAAAATCACGAATGGTTTCTTGTCCACCTAAAATAGCAACTAACCTGTCCAAACCAAAGGCCAATCCACCATGTGGAGGTGCGCCATAGGTAAAGGCATTCATTAAAAACCCGAATTGTTCTTGTGCATCTTCTGGAGTAAATCCTAAATGATCAAACATTAAAGCTTGCGTGTCCTTATCAAAGATTCTAATAGAACCTCCTCCAATTTCGTTTCCGTTTAATACTAAATCGTATGCATTTGCTCTCACCTTTCCAGGGTCTGTTTCTAGCAAGTGCATGTCTTCTGGTTTTGGCGATGTAAATGGATGGTGCATGGCGTGGAAGCGTTTGCTGTCCTCGTCCCATTCTAATAATGGGAAATCTACAACCCATAATGGTGCAAATTCCTTTGGATTACGTAATCCTAGCGTTTCTGCCATTTCCATACGTAAAGCACTCATTTGGCTACGTACTTTATCAGTATCACCACACATAACAAGGATTAAATCGCCTGGTTTAGCGCCGGTGGCATCTGCCCATTTTTGTAAATCTTCTTGATTATAGAATTTATCTACCGATGATTTAAAAGTACCATCTGCCAAGTATTTTGCAAAGATTAATCCGCTAGCTCCTACTTGCGGTCTTTTTACCCACTTAATTAATTTGTCGGTTTGTTTTCTAGAATATTCTGAACATCCAGGAACAGCAATACCAATCACCATTTCTTGACTGTCAAATACGCCAAAATCTTTTCCTTTTGTTATGTCGTTTATTTCGGCAAATTCCATTCCAAAACGAATGTCTGGTTTGTCGTTTCCGTATTTTTTCATTGCGTCAGCATAGGTCATTCTTGGGAATTCTGCTACGTCAATATTTTTTAGTGTTTTTAATAAATGACGGGTCATTCCTTCAAAAACATTTAAGATATCCTCTTGATCTACAAAGGCCATTTCACAGTCTATTTGTGTGAATTCTGGCTGTCTGTCTGCACGTAAATCTTCGTCTCTAAAACACTTAACAATCTGGAAATACTTGTCCATTCCACCAATCATTAATAATTGTTTAAAGGTTTGTGGCGATTGAGGTAACGCATAAAACAGACCTTGATTCATACGGCTAGGTACTACAAAATCACGTGCCCCTTCTGGAGTAGATTTAATTAAGTAAGGAGTTTCTATCTCTATAAATTCTTGATCTGATAAGTATTTACGAACTTCCATCGCTACTTTATGACGGAAAATAAGGTTTTCTTTAACAGGGTTTCTACGAATATCTAAATAACGATATTTCATGCGAATGTCCTCTCCACCATCAGTTTCGTCCTCAATAGTAAATGGAGGGGTTACAGATTTGTTCAATACCGTAATTTTAGTAGGTAAAATTTCGATGTCCCCAGTTGGAATCTTATTGTTTTTAGCCACACGTTCAATTACTTCACCAGTCACTTGAATTACAAATTCACGTCCTAAGTCTTTTGCTTGATCAATAATAGCCTTATCACAGCGGTCTTCATCAATAATAATTTGAGTAATTCCGTAACGATCACGTAAATCTATCCAAATCATAAATCCTTTGTTACGAATCTTTTGTACCCAACCAGAAAGTATAACTTCTTCTCCTTTATGTGCTATTCGTAATTCTCCGTTCGTGTGACTTCTGTACATTTTTGTAAATTTTAAGTTGCAAATTTAAGGAAATCCTACGGTTTTGTGCTTTTTTTTTAAAGGAATGTCGTCCTTATATATAAGGACCGCTCATAGAGAACTATTCTGCAGTAAATCTGAAAAGTTAAAACAAATAAATACGGGTTTATTTAAGTTGATAAATGTGTATCTTTGTAACCTAAATTTTAATAGCATGTTTTTATTTATTAGTGGAGCTGAGATTTTTGTGGTGATTGTACTTGCAGTAATGCTTTTTGGTGCGGATAAATTACCGGAAATTGCACGTGGTTTAGGAAAAGGGATGCGTCAAGTAAAAGATGCAACCAACGATATTAAGCGAGAAATTAGTTCTAGTGCTAAAGATGCAAATTTAGATTTGGATGCTGTAACTGATATAAAAAAGCAAGTGAATAAAGTACGAGATAATTTTGATGACTTTACGGGGCCCATCAAACGTACTTTTAAATAATTATTTTTGATAGATAAACTGTTACACCTCGATGCCGAACTACTTGTTTTTCTCAATAATTTGGGGAATGGGTCATGGGATGGTTTTTGGTTGATTGCTACAGAGCCCTTATCTTGGTTGCCCTTATTGTTTTTGTTATTCCTTTTTTTTACCAAAATATTCAATTTTAGAAAAGCGGTGTTTTTACTGCTTAGTATTGGGATTGGTGCTTTTTCTGTACTAAGCCTGGTTAATTTTATTAAAAATACTGTGGAGCGATTGCGGCCCATAAATGATAGTGATATAAACCACCATTTACGTATTTTAGTAAGTCCTAGCGACTTTAGTTTTCTCTCTGGTCACGCGGCAGTATCTTGTTTTGTCGGTTTTTTTGTGTATTTAATATGTAGAAATCAGTTTAAGTATTCGTGGTTGATCTTCTTGTTTCCCATTRTTTTTGGCTATAGTCGATTGTATTTGGCGGTTCATTATCCCATTGATATTTTTGCAGGTGCCGTCTTAGGTTTCTTAACTGGGTTATTGTTCTATAAAATTTTCAAGCGTTTTTCTTTCTTATAAAGAGGACTTCTTTGTTTTCAATCGGTTATAAAATAGCACCAAAAGCGGTATGTTTTCAGTATATAAAGAAGTTAAGCTACGAGAATTTTTCGATGTTTTTATAAATCATGCTGTTTTCRTGCTGTTTTGTGTATATTTATACTTTAATAATCCAATCCTTGTGCACAGTATTGCTTAAGTGAAAATTTATAAAACATGAAAATAATTTTACATGCTTTTGATTTAAAATTACAGCATCCTTTTACCATTTCTAGAAGGTCTTTTACTACCCAAGCATCTTTAGTACTAGAGTTGCAACATCATGGTTTTTCTGGTTTTGGAGAAGCTACGGCAAACCCGTATTACAATGTTACCGTAGGGAGTATGACTGCAAATTTAGAAGTGGTAAAACAATTGGTTGAAACGTCTGATTTAAGTGATATGCCTGCTGATTTCTGGTTGAAGGCATCTTTGTTATTAAAGGGAAATATGTTTGCACTCTGTGCCTTGGATCAAGCGTATCACGATTTATATACTAAAAGTAAAGGACWGAAATTATATGAGTTTTGGAATTATAAAATAGCTGAAATCCCCCAATCTGATTATACTATAGGTATCGATACTATTGATAAAATGGTGGCGAAAATGACCGAAAAACCATGGCCTATTTATAAAATAAAACTGGGAACAAAAGAAGATATTGCCATTGTTCAAGAACTTAGAAAACATACGAATGCCGTGTTTAGAATTGATGCTAATTGTGGTTGGACTGCGGAAGAGGCAATTAAAAATGCCATAGCATTAAAAAAACTGGGGGTCGAGTTTTTAGAGCAACCCTTAAAAGCAACCGACTGGGAAGGGGCTAAGAAATTATATGAGAATACTGTATTGCCTATAATTGCAGACGAAAGTTGTATTGTAGAGGCCGATGTAGAAAAATGTGCCGGGTATTTTCACGGTGTAAATATAAAATTAATGAAATGTGGTGGACTCACTCCTGCACGTAGGATGATTAAAAAGGCCAAACAATTGGGAATGAAAACAATGGTGGGCTGCATGACAGAATCTACGGTTGGTGTATCGGCAATTGCACATTTACTCCCCGAATTGGATTATGTAGATATGGATGGGCCTTTGTTATTGGCAGCAGATATTGCTACCGGTGTTACTATTGAAAAAGGAAATGTGATTTTTTCGGATATTGACGGAACAGGCGTAGCCTTGCTTTAAAAAGACAAACAGGATTTTGGATTGAAAGTATCACTTCGAATGGTTTTTATATGATTTTTTTGAAAATTGTATCGAGAAGTCCTACTAAGTATAACTAAACATACATTTATCGATACAATTACTCCTACGGTAGTAATCACTCGAAATGTCAATTTTACGTCAATGATAGGTTTTTTTTAAGAAACATAAAGACCAGTGGAAGTGATTACGTTCGGAATAATATTGAAGCTAAGGAAAAGGTGAACGTTTTTTATTTAATACAAGCTGTAAAATAAATAAAACCTATTCTACTTTTTCAATACCCGTATCTAGGCTTAATTTATACTTTGGTAAAAAGCCTTTTAAGATTAAAACAACTCCAAAAATCACCAAGATAATTCCCATGGTACGCTGCACTTTATTTATCACTTTAGGTGTCATGCGTTTTTTAAGTTGTTTGGCTAAGAATATTTTCCCTAAGTCTGTGATAAAATAACTGATTAAAATCACACCGAAATAATTAAATATTTTCCCTGAATCCATATCTAATTCTGGTCCAATTACCAAGATCATTCCTAGCCAAAATGCCAAGACACCTATGTTGATGAAATTTAGTAAAAAACCTTTTAGTATCAATCCGAAATAATTCGATTTTTCTGGTACTTGTACGGCTTTGTTATCATCTGATTTTGCCTTTTTAGAAAAATAAGTAATAAGTCCATACACAACCAATATAAGACCACCAATAAAAAATATGCGTGGGTCGTCTTTTATTTTTTCGAGAAGGCTTCTACTTCCATAATAAGCAATTAAAATAAAGGCAATATCGCCGAGAACAACCCCCAAATCAAAGGCAATTGCAGCTCTGGCTCCTTTTAAAATACTAGTCTGAATTAACGTGAAAAATACAGGTCCAATCATAAACGAAAGGAAAAACCCAATAAGAACCGCATCTTTTATTTCAAGTAAATTCATGTTATTTTTTTGTGATGGTAAAAGTACTGCTTTTCCACCACATAAGGGCTTCGGGAGGTTTTAATCTCCGTTGAGTTTTTCTAAAACACTGTTTGTGAGTTGTAGTTTTAAAAATTAACATACCTAAGATTATTATGCATAAGGTAATTATGTATATATTTACTTTGTAAAAGACGATGAATCATGGGAAATCAAAAATTATATAAAGGCTCCTTACAAACAATCATTTTAAAACTGTTGTCGGAAAATGATAAGATGTACGGCTACGAAATCACGCAAAAAGTAAAGGCATTAACCAAGGGTGAATTAAAAATTACCGAGGGTGCTTTGTATCCAGCTTTACATAAATTGGAGGCGGAAGGATTGTTAGATGTGGAGGTAGCAAAAGTAGACAATAGGTTGCGTAAATATTACAAGCTTACGGAAAGTGGCAGCAAGGAAACGGTGAATCGTCTGGCACAGTTAGAGGAGTTTATACAAACCATGCAACACTTATTGAATCCCAAACTTACTTAATTTTTTTGCTATGAAAGAACTAGAATTTACAGACAAGGAAATTAGAAAAGTAGAACAATACCTTAATAAAAAGGAATTGTACTATGTGGATATTCGATACGAAATATWGGATCATATACTCCTAGATATTGAACATCAAATGAAAGATAAAAAGTTGTCTTTTGACAATGCTTTTAAAAATGCTTGTGATAAATGGAAGGGAAGTTTTTACAAGGAAAGTTCGTATTGGCTTGGAATAATGTTCAGAGGACCAAGAGTATTTATAGATAGTTGTGTTAAAATTCAAAGACCGTTTTTGATCTTATATGTGGTGTCCATCCTGTCTTTTGTATTGTTTTCTGTTTTTATAAAACCAGTATTAGACTTTGAATTATTGTTTAATTTGACTTTAGGAATCACTTCAATTTATTGCAGTCTTGTTTTGTATTGGTGGGTAAAGATGAAAATATCACGAACAAAAACATCGTTTAGTTTTTTGTTTAATAGATATATTATCATGAATTTTATAATGAATTTTCTTATCTTATATCAGCTCTACAATACACCCGTAGCAGCATTAAACCTAACAGATTTCTCGTATTTAATTTTTGTATTTAACATCCTCTTTAATGGTCATTTTTTATACAAAAACCATCAAAAAGAAGTGTCTCAATATAATAAATATAAGATGCTATGAAAGAACTAAATTTCACAACAGAGGAATTGGAACAAGTAGGCCGATATTTAGATATGAAAGGACTTGTTTTTGTGGATATAAGGTTTGAAATCCTTGATCATTTATTGTTGGATATTGAATTTGAGATGAATTCTAAGAACTTGTTATTTGATATTGCTTTCGAAAACGTTTGCCAAAAATGGAAAGAAAGTATGAAACCTACTAGTAGTTATTGGTTAGGAAAAGGACTTACTGCTTCTAGAATTGTTATAGATAAAAATGTTCATGTATTGAAAAAATCCTATTTAAAATTATTTTTGATGATTGTATTTTCTATACTCATTGGCTTGGCCGTCCAAGATGTTTTAAATTCTTATTTTATTGATAATAGGTTGATTATTAATAAGGCCTTAGCTGGGTTTGCAGGAGGGTCTATGTTTTTAGGGACTTATTGGATTTATAAGATGAATAAAGGTGATGTCAAGACATCATTTAGTTTTATATTTTCTAAGGTATTTGGGACGTTTGTTTTATTATTTGTATTTATGACTTCTACTGACTTTTTCAAGGAGTCACAAGGAGTAAGTCTTTTAATAATAGCTGTATTTTCTTTTGGAATTCAGTCCTTTGTCTTTCTTGTTAGTTTGTGGTATCAACACAATAAGCAAGTTTCAATGTATAAAAAACAGCTATGATCCCACAAAAAATAACAAAAACACAAATAGAATTACTCTATAAATTTACCAGAAAACATTTTGTAGAGCATTATGATGTGCAAACCGAATTGGTAGATCATTTAGCCAATGATATAGAACAGATATGGCAGGAAAAACCAAGTTTATCATTTGACGAGGCCAAAGATATTTCCTTTAAAAAGTTCGGGGTATTTGGATTTATGGGGGTGGTGGAAGCAAAAGTTGCTGCTATGAATAAAAAATATTGGCTATTGATACGTAGGTTTATGAAGGAATTTTTTCAATGGCCGCAAGCATTATCTACCTTGTGTTTATTCCTAACTATAAATTTAGTCTTATCCCAAGAGGGATATCAAGAGATCTCTTTAATGATGATTTTTGGATTGGTAATTATAGGCATGTTTGTTCAATTATTTAGGCTAAGAAGTATTCTAAAAAAACGGTTAAGACTTAACGATAAAAAATGGATTTTGGAAGAGATGGTATTAAATACAGGAGGTATGGCTGGATTTAGTTACATGCCATTTCAATTTATTGTTCAGTTTATTATTCAGTTTGGAGGAGATGGAGACCTTGGAGTAATGGCTATTTTACTATTGAGTTTATTTTTAAGTATCTATATATTATTGCTATATACAGTAGCATTCGTAATCCCCTCAAAAATGACCGAATTATTAGAAGCACAATACCCAGAATATAAAATGATGGCCTAATTGTGTAACATTTTTTTCCAATTGATTACTAATACCRTATAAAGTTTAAAATTTATTCTATGATTGCACGTTTTATGAATTTGGAGAGGAAACAGTTTTTTCGTTCGTCTTATTGGCAAAAAAGCATCGCTATTAATATACTGATGGTTTTTTTAGCCTTGTATTTTATCATTATGTTTTTAGCACTTGGAGTGGGCTTATTTCCTATCCTTGAAAAATTATACCCAGATGCGGATCCGTTTGTACAGGTAAATAATTWTGTTTTTTATTGGTWGTTAGGTGATTTAATGATGCGTTTTTTCTTGCAAAAACTCCCAGTAATGGATGTAAAACCACTCTTGGTATTACCTCTTAAAAAGAGTAAAATTGTACATTATGTATTGAACAAATCGGCAAGCTCGTTTTTTAACTTTTTGCCATTGTTTGCTATTGTTCCTTTCTCTTTGGTACTTTTATCTAAGGATTACCAATTTGCACAAGTAGCGGTTTGGGCATGTAGCATGATGTTGTTTGTGTTGATTATAAATTTCTTAAATTTTATCATCGAAAGTAAATCATCAGAAACAGAATTTGCGTTTCTGCCTATCCTATTATTAGTGAGTGGCTTGTTAGCCTTAAATCATTTTAATGTCATTTCTTTTTCGGGTATTTTGGCAGTAGGTATTAATTCCATAGTAGCATCGCCTTGGTTGATGATTGTACCTGTACTGGTATTGGTTGGTGTATACCTGGTGAATTTTAATATGCTAATTGGCAAGTTGTATATTGATGGAGCATTAAAAAAAGGGACTAAAGCGGTATCAACAAACGATTTGGCGTGGACCCGAAAGTTAGGAGCCATTGCACCATTTTTACAGTTAGATTTAAAATTAATATGGCGTAATAAACGACCGCGTTCTACTATTTTAATGTTAGTAATGAGTTTGTTTTATGGTTTAATTTTCTATCCAAATCCTACGTATCAAGACATGCCTGGAAYGCTAGTCTTTGTAGGGATATTTATCACAGGAATATTTATGATTAATTTTGGACAGTTTATTCCTGCTTGGGACAGCAGTTATTATAACATGCTAATGAGTCAGAATATTAAATACAAAAACTATTTAGATTCTAAGTATAAGTTGATGATGGCAAGTGCAGTATTACTGTTTGTGCTGAGTATCCCCTATGTGTATTTTGGTTGGGAGATATTATTGATTCACTTTGCAGCTATGGTTTATAACATCGGTGTAAATACGCATGTATTGTTATATGGAGGCTCGTTTAATCGTAAAAAAATAGAATTGGATAAAAGTGCTGCGTTCAACTATCAAGGAACAGGAGCCGTACAATGGATTATCGGATTTCCTCTGATGGCATTGCCTATACTACTGTTTTATATTTCGTATAAGTTAATTAATTACGAAGCAGGAATTGCAACACTCATACTACTAGGTGTTTTAGGAATGGTTTTTCATCAAAAATTAATGAAAGTCATTGTTAAACGTTATAAAAATAATAAATACGCTATGATTGCGGCATTCAGTCAATCTAATTAAAAAAAAGCACATGATTAAAGCAATTAATATTTCGAAAAAATACGGTGGTAATACTGTATTATCTATAGAAAATTTAGAAATTCCTAAAGGGCAATGTTTTGGACTTGTAGGGAATAATGGCGCTGGTAAAACTACCTTTTTTAACCTTGTGTTAGATCTGATACAGCCAAGTACTGGGCATATCAATTTAAAAGAAATTCAGGTAGATAAGAGTGAAGATTGGAAATCGTTTACGGGGTCGTTTATAGACGAGTCCTTTTTAATAGGTTACTTAACACCCGAAGAGTATTTTTACTTTGTAGGAGAGTTACGAGGCATGAATAAAGCAGATATTGACGCTTTTTTATTACAGTTTGTGGATATTTTTAATGATGAGATTTTGGGGGTAAAAAAGTACTTACGCGATCTATCCAAAGGGAATCAGAAAAAGGTGGGGATTATTGCCGCTTTAATAGGAAGTCCAGAAATTATTGTGTTAGATGAGCCATTTGCAAACCTCGACCCAACAACACAAATTAG
The DNA here is from genome assembly GCA_002401105.1 of Flavobacteriaceae bacterium. Classification (GTDB taxonomy): domain Bacteria; phylum Bacteroidota; class Bacteroidia; order Flavobacteriales; family Flavobacteriaceae. The sequence continues at coordinate 27,481 of NVSD01000002.1, forward strand.
ATTGAAACAACTACTAAAAAGTTTTGTGGAAAATCAGGAAGTAACCTTGTTAATTTCCAGTCACGATTTAGGACATGTAACAGAAGTATGCGATAGAATTGTGGTCTTAGAAAAAGGAGAAATTGTGAAAGATTTGTCCACGTCTACAGAGACTTTACAAGAATTAGAAACGTATTTTACCGTTTAAAAAGAAGAAGTAATTTCGCGTTAGCGAATTAAAGGGGCACAATTATTTGTGCTCTTTTTTTGTGGATATTTCCTTCGGCATGAAAGTTTAGTGCATAAAAAAAGAGACCTACCCCAGGCCTCTTTTTAATTTGATAAGTTATTAACCCCTTAATAACATATTTAGTAGGAAAATTTTTGTTTTCCTATGTTAAAAGTAATTATATAGTCGCAATTTACACTTTTTATTAGGTAAAATACATTTACCTATCGGTGAATGGTATTTATCTACGGATATGGTCTTAATAAACAGTTTTTTTGGGTTTACTATTTAACCTTTTATTTTAGTATTGCTTGGAAGTTCTTGAAAGCCCATGTTGTAGAGTATAAACCCATAAATATCCGCATATTGYTCTATCGTTTTAGAAACGGGTGTTCCAGCTCCATGTCCTGCATTGGTTTCTATTCTAATAAGTACGGGGTTGTTTCCTGCTTGTTTTGCTTGAAGTTCGGCGGCAAATTTAAAAGAATGAGATGGCACTACTCTGTCATCGTGATCTCCGGTTGTTACCATAGTTGCTGGGTAATTAACTCCTTTTTTTACATTGTGAACAGGTGAATATCCTTTCAAGTATTCAAACATTTCTTTTGAGTCTTCAGCGGTTCCATAGTCATAATTCCAACCAGCACCAGCGGTAAAAGTGTGGTAACGTAACATGTCTAAAACACCTACATCAGGTAAAGCTACTTTCATCAAGTCCGGACGTTGCGTCATAGTTGTTCCTACTAGTAAACCTCCATTAGATCCTCCTCTGATGGCTAAGAAATCTGACGAAGTATATTTTTGTTCAATTAGATATTCTGCGGCGGCAATAAAATCGTCAAATACGTTTTGTTTTTTTAACTTTATTCCTGCAGTATGCCATTTTTTACCGTACTCTCCTCCCCCTCTTAAATTAGGGACAGCGTATACACCTCCTTGTTCCATCCAGACTGCGTTTGCAATGCTAAAACTAGGCGTAAGACTGATGTTAAACCCTCCGTAACCATATAAAATAGTTGGGTTTTTACCATTTAATTCTAATCCTTTTTTATGCGTGATTATCATCGGTATTTTAGTGCCGTCTTTAGATGTGTAAAAAACTTGTTTGGATTCATAATTATCCGAGTTAAAGTCGATGGAAGGCTTTATATATAGTTTTGAAATTCCTTGCTTTGGTTCGAAACTATAGATAGATCCAGGTGTTTTGTAATTGGTAAATGAGTAATACAATACTTTTGCGTCTTCTTTTCCTCCAAAACCGTTTACAGTTCCTACTCCAGGTAATTCAATTTCTCTAATTAATTTACCGTTAAAGTCATATTGTTTTACTTGAGAAACAGCATCCACCATGTATTTTGCAAAGATAAAACCAGCTGATGCCGATGCACTCAGTACATGTTCCGTTTCTGGAATCACATCTACCCAGTTTTCTGGACTAGGATTATTAGCGTTTACTTGTACAATTCGTTTGTTGGGAGCATTTAAATTGGTCATTAAAAACAAGGTTTCTCCTTTTGTTTCTATGATATAAGTGTCGCTGTCAAAATTATTGACAATGGTAATTAATTTAGCAGATGGATTTTTTAAATCTAAGAGGTATAATTCGTTTCCAGAAGTAGATTCAGAAGCAGTAATACTTAAATATCGGTTATCTCTGGAAGTGCCTCCACCTACATAGCGTCGTTTTTGAGTTTCCCCAAATACAATAGGGTCGTTTTTTTGTGTAGTACCTAATTGGTGATAAAACAAACGATGCTGATCTGTTTTAGCAGACAATTCGCTTCCGGTTGGTTTTTCGTAGCTAGAGTAATAAAAACCTGCGTTTCCTTTCCATGACAGTCCAGAGAATTTAACATCTACTAAGGTGTCTTCTGCAATTTTTTTAGAAGCTACATCCATAATTATCACTTTACGCCAGTCGGATCCCCCTTCGGAAATAGAATAGGCAACCATACTTCCATCATCTGAAAATGAAACCGCGCCTAGCGAGATAGTTCCATCTTCCGAAAAAGTATTRGGRTCTAAAAAYACSGATGGTTKTTGRTCYTYTTTATGACGGTATAAAACATATTGATTTTGAAGTCCATCATTTTTATAAAAGTAGGTATAATCTCCTTCGATAAATGGCGCACCAATTTTTTCGTAGTTCCATAGTKTTTCGAGCCTGTTTTTAAGTGCTTCTCTGTATGGGATRTTATTTAAATAATCAAATGTTACTTCGTTTTGACCACTAACCCAAGCTCCTGTTTCTTCGGACATGTCATTTTCTAACCAGCGGTAAGGGTCTTTTACTGTCGTACCAAAATAGTGTGTAATAGTGTCTACTTTTTTTGTGACGGGGTATTTTAAATTCATAGGTGTTTTTTCTTCGTTTATTGTGTTACAACTACTTATTATAACGGCGGTAAAAGCTAAAAGGAGTATTTTTTTCATGTGTTTTTCTGTATTAYGATTGTTGGATGGTTGAGATGATCTTTAGAATCTTTTAATTGATGTTTACGCTGAAAATGGAAAATTATCCGTGTATATATATCCTTGAAATACAAATGTATCAAAAAAAGACACATATGGTTAGTATGTGTCTTTAGATTGTTTTTAAAACTTATAATAAAATACAAGATTAAGTTTTAAAAGGTGCTTTTTTAAAATTCGTAAAAGTTTTAGTTGGTTTATTCTCTGTATTTTATGTTGTTAAGTTAGTGAAAAAATAGGAATGTAACAATTGTTACCTGTAAAACACTTGTTTTTATGTCAATTTGTCCTTGTAAATTAAGGCATACTAATTGTATATTAACGGTTGTAAATTGAATAGATATGACAGAATTATTGACAAAAGAAACGTTTTTTGAAAAGGTTTTTAATTTCGAGAAAAATACGGATTGGAAATACGAAGGTGAATTGCCTTGTATCATAGATTTTTATGCAGACTGGTGTGGACCTTGTAAAATGGTAGCGCCTGTTTTAGAGGAATTGAGTGATGAATACGAAGGTAAAGTAATGATTTATAAAGTAGATACAGAAGTGGAGCAGGAATTAGCCGCCGCTTTTGGAGTGCGTAGTATTCCTACGATGCTGTTTTGCCCTAAAGAAGGGGAGCCTCAAATGGCACAGGGGGCATTACCTATAACGGAATTTAGAAAGTTGTTTAAGGATGTACTATTGGTAGAATAACGCATTGATTAATTGATGTAGGTTATTTGTTATTTAAAAGATTATTAAAAGCTGAACGATGGAAACAACGTTTAGCTTTTTTGATTTGAATTGCTTTCTGTGTAATTCGTTTTTGTATGATTCTATGACTTGAGTTTGTGTTAATAAACTTCTTTTAGTTAATTTCATAAGCATGATATTGGTTTTTATAATTTACCGATGTTTAAAAATTATAGATCCTTTTTTATGTGAGAGATAGCTTTTTTTGTATCTATCTTTCCTTTTTTAGAAACTCTTCTTATACCTACYGCTTTGTAATAGTCGTTTACAAGGTGTAGTTTACTTTGATTCTTTAGGTTTTTTATAAAGATTAGCTGAGACAWATTTATGCTTTGAAATTGACGTCTTTGAGTGCTTTTTTATAAGGCAACAATACTTAGTTTTCTTACTATTGTTAGGTTTGAAAATATATATCTTTTCTTTAAAAACACATCAAAAACACATTATAAAAACATCGAGATTCGATGTGTTTATGATGTGTATAGTCCTTTAAGGGGATGATACTAACTTAACCTACGTTAAAAACATATTTAAGATTTTGATAATACTAAGAAGTTTTTTTGAGATTAAATAATTTTTAAAAAATGAAAGAGTAATTGCACTAATTTCAATCTGTTAAGTCTGTTTTATAAAAGGAAATATACCTTTTATAACTAAGAGTCATTATAGGAGCAATAGAAAACCTGAGGAATGCTTGTTATTTTGTGTATGTGATAGAAGTCATATTTATTTAAGGGGGGCATATTACTTTCGTAACCTTTGATCAAAAAAAATAGGACTAACCCCAACAATTAGTATTTAAAACAGAGGTTCTTTATTTAAACATAAGAATCAACAATTTTTAACAATTAAATTTTTAAAAAAATGAAAAAAACAATTCTTAACTTATTTGCTATCGCTATGGTAGTAGGGTTTTCAAACAACGCAATGGCACAAAATACGGCAACTGTTTCTAACGACGCTTTTGCTACAATTATTGCTCCAATTACAATTGCTAAAGGTCAAGCGTTGAATTTTGGTGCGATCATTAAAGGTGCAGGAACTGTTATTTTATCTACAGAAGGTGTGAGAACTAATGATTATTCAGCTTTTGCTGGAGAAGCAGCGGGAAATCAATCTGGGACTGTTACTGCTGGAACTTTTGACGTGACAGGTGAAAACAATTATACGTATGCTATTACTTTACCTGGAGATGTTATCTTAACAGAAGTAATAGATGGAACTGCAACAATGACTGTTAATGCTTTTAATTGTAAAACAGCTACAGATGCTGATGCAGGTTTGGATGGAACTCTTAATAGTTCTGGTGCAGATGTGATTACTGTAGGGGCTAAATTAGCCGTTTCGGCTACGCAAGCATCAGGAGTGTATAGTGGTACTTTTGATGTAACCGTTGCGTACAACTAAATCAATTTCAAACTCAAGTGTTTAAAACAATAGATACTTGGGTTTGTTTTTTAATGAGCTTTTTTAACGTTATATATAATACAGTTATGAATACAAATTGTAAAGATTCCTTTGCTTTTACACATTTATTTAAATTTTTGTTAGTTACTGTTTTTCTAACTGTAACCATAAGCCCGTTATTCGCACAAGGAAATTTATTGATTTATCCAAAACGTGTAGTTTTTGAAGGGAGAAATAAAATTGAAAAATTGGTACTGTCTAATGTAGGTAAAGATACGGCTGTTTACAATATTTCCTTTTTAGAATATAAAATGAAAACAAATGGAGAATTAAAGATAATTTCTGAACCGGAAGAGGGACAGTATTTTGCGTCTCCAAATGTGAGGTTTTATCCGCGTAAAGTCACTTTAGCTCCTAATGAAAGTCAGACTGTAAAAGTACAACTTAGAAATTCACAAAAACTAAAGGAAGGGGAATATCGTTCTCACCTCTATTTTAGGGCAGGATTAAACAACAGTGCATTAGGTGAAAAGGAGCAGTCAAAGGATTCAACAGTGACCGTAAGTTTAAAACCTGTTTTTGGACTTTCTATTGCATGTATCGTGCGTAAAGGAATTTCAACGACTAGCATTTCTATTTCAAATATAAAACTGATTCAACCCAAGGAGGATTATTATGCACTTAAATTTCTATTAAACCGTAGTGGGAATATGTCCGTATATGGGGACTTTACTGTACACTATATTACTGCTGAAGGCACAAAGTATGAAGTTGCAAAAATGAAAGGAGTTGGTGTTTATACACCAGGAACCCTAAGAGATATAAAAATTAGATTATACAGGCCTAAAAACGTAGTTTTTAATGGAGGGTATTTTAAGGTAGCTTTTACAAAAAATGAAAGCAAAAAAATACTTACGGAGGCAAATTTAAAATTGTAAGTTTTATTTAAATTTCAGCGTATATACTGACATGCTACAAATAACTCCATATAATTTAGTTAAATTAATATTATTTACAACTGTTTTTCTTTGTGTAAATAAAACAACTGCTCAGGTTTCAATTGTAGAAAATGAATTTACCGTTTTACCGGTACAATCTATTGATTTTGGTGTTTTCTATACCGTTGGAGCGGGTTCTATAGAAGTGGACTATCAAGGGAATGTATTTGTAACAGGAGGTGTCATTTCTTTGAATACGAGTACTGTAACTCCCGCTATCTTCGAGATTAAATTTTGTAAAGGTAGTACTGTCACGATGGACTATAGTTACTCTGTTATTTTAGATGGTGGCAATGGAGGTAAAATTGAACTTATTATTGGCCCATCGGAAAAAGGAGAGAGTGGTAGTGAGTTTTTTGTGGGTAATAATTGCAATACGATAAGCCAACTGCGTGTAGGAGCCAAACTTATTATACCTGCCAATTCTGTGGCTAGTGAGTACTACGGAAGTTTTCCTATGACATTTAAACAATAATATATCAGTCATTTCATATCATATTATTCCTTTTTTATTCTAAAAACATGCTTAAAAAAATCAAGTCTTGGTTTGTTGCTGTGTTTTTTGTTTTTTAATTATCATTTAGCTCAAGCAAGCTATTTTCCTATTGATCCTATACAAGATTTTGATGAGGTAATGGTAGACTTTACTGTAAAGGGATATCTTAAATTTGAATCCACTGTGATTATTACGGATTCATATGCTGTATATGTAAATGTTGAGGAGTTATTTGAAAAATTGGGTATTTACTGTGTGTCAGAAAATAAAGAAAACATATTAAAAGGATTTATTGAGGACCAAAAAAAACCTTATCAGATAGATTTTGATGTAAAACAAATTAAAAGAGGTTTCAGGACTGTAACCTCAATTAATGGGATAATAAAAGTGTTTGGCGCCATTTATATTGAAACGAATATCATGAACGAGGCTTTTGGCTTGAATATGTTGTTTAATTTTCGTTCGTTGTCCATTAAACTGGAATCAGATTTTGAATTACCGTTTGTAAAACAAGCTAGACTTAAAAAAATGCGWCAAAATTTATCAAATCTAACTAGTAATAATGTCGTTATTGATACTGTAGTAGGAAGGAACTATCATCTTCTTAGTGGACTAACAGTGGATTGGTCATTGTCATTAGATCATGCACAGGGTAGGGAGTCATCAAAAATGTTTTCCCTGGGGATTGGAACTGAAGTTTTGTATGGTGCAGCTAATATTGGGTACAATTATTATAACCAATCAAGTTTTGATAAGCGTCAACTGTATTATAACTGGCGTTGGGTAGACAATGAAAATAATTTTATTAAGCAAGCTCAGGTTNGAAAAATTGGTGCATCAAGCATTTCTTATTTAGGAGCTCCGTTACTTGGTGTGAGCTTTAATAATTCGCCAAATACGATAAGAAAAGCTAGAGGAACCTATACTGTCAGTGAATATGCGGCCCCCAATTGGACGGTAGAATTATATATTAATGATACTCTAGTAGATTATACTGTGACAGACGCTTCAGGTTTTTATATTTTTGAAATTCCAATTGTGTATGGGTATAACAATGTAACACTAAAATTGTACGGCCCTTTAGGAGAAGAGCGTATAGAAGAACGAGAAATGAATGCGCCTTATGCTTTTATGCCCGTAAAGGTGATGGAGTACAAAGTTTCAGGAGGTATATTAGAAAATGACAACCAGAGTGAATTTGGACGTGGAGAAGTTAATTATGGTGTTAGTAGGTTCATTACTATTGGTGGTGGGCTAGAATATTTATCAAGTATTCCAGAGTTGCCTTTAATACCTTTTGTAAATATGTCGTTTCAACCTCTTTCCAAAATGGTGATTAATATGGAGTTTGTACATAATGTTCGCATTAAAGGTGTGCTAAACTATAATTTTGGTAAAAGTAATTATATTGAATTTGAATACAGTAAATATACCGAAGGTCAGCAAGTTGCAATTAATAATACTAGTGAAGAACGAAAAGTAMGGATATCCTTACCTTTTAAATTAAGCAAATTAAGATTTAATACAAAATTGAGTTATACGCAACTTGTATATGGTTCGTTTAATATAAATCAATTAAATACAGTAATTTCGGGGAGCTATAAAAATTTTTCCGTCAACGCTTCTTTAATATCCAACTGGAATAATGAATTTAAGCCTTTTACAACTTCCGAGTTAGTTTTTTCTCATAGAATGAGGAATGGATTTATAATACGTCCTACGTTTCGATACGATCTTTCAGCAAATAAAATAACTAGTTTTCGCACGGAAATTGAAAAAAGAGTTGCAAAGATTTCTTTTTCGGCCTCTTATGAGAGAAACATACATTTTGGAACAAACAATGCCTCTTTTAATTTTAAGTACGATTTACCATTTGGGCGTATTGGTTTTTCTTCATCATATCGTAATAACCGTTTTAATTTTTCAGAAAATGCACAAGGAAGTTTAACTTGGGGAGCAGAGGGTAGTAAGGTTAAAGCGGGGTTTAATTCTGCAATAGGCAAAGGAGGWGTGCTATTTTACCCATACCTAGATATAAATCAAAATGGGAAAAGAGACAAAGGAGAACAATTGGTTTTATTAAATAATGTTAGGGTTACAGGAGGGAAGGCTGTAATAAGTAAGAAAGATTCCATTATTCGTGTTTCTGATTTAAACGCCTTTGTTAACTATAATGTTAGTTTTTCAGATGATGATTTGGACAATATAGCCTTGAAATTTAAACATAAGASATACCAGGTTCTTGTAGATCCAAACCAATACAAAAAAGTAGAGGTGCCAATTTTGGTTATGGGAGAAATAAGTGGTGTAGTGCATTTAACTAATGAAGGGGGCATGACTGGTCAGGGGCGTATTAGTATCCAGATAGTAAATAAAAAAGGAGTTGTAGTAGCCGAAACGTTAAGTGAATCAGATGGTTATTTTAGTTATTTAGGGTTAAGGCCAGGTGCATACAAGGTTCGTGTTGATGAAAAACAATTAAATATAATTGGGTRTAAATCTAGCCCGCCAGCCCATAAGTTTATGATAAAACCGTTGGTTGATGGGGATATCAAAGAAGGTCTTGATTTTGAGATAAAAAACACGAAGGGGCTAATTAGCGCGAAGAAAGAGTTGTATAAAATATCACCTGATGTTAATAAGAACACACATTTAAATGCAACTTTTGGTAAAATATCGGATATTGAAGGACTTTTTTATAGTGTGCAAATTGGGGTGTATAATAAAAAAGTCTCTTTAGAGCAATTATTAAACCTCAGGCCAATTTATTATGAAGTACTATCAAATAAAACGACGAGGTATATTTCAGGAAAATACGCGACTAAAAAAGAAGCTAAAAGAGCTAAAAATAAAATTGTAGCTTTAGGAATAAAGGACGCTTATATAGTAGCGTACAAAAACGGAAAAAAGATAAATGCTACAGATTAAAAAACACAGGAAAAATTAATTCTGTTAATTTTAGAAATGTTACATTGAGTAAAGTAAAATTATAAGAGCGTTATTTCAGAACGGATACAAAAATATATAAAGAAAGACCTTGTATTAGATTACAAAGTCTTTCTTTTCTGTAAAATAGCTTAGAACCAAGTTTTTTTGTTGTCTTGGTATATATGTTTAAACTCCTCGTCAGATTTTGTTAAATAGATAACCCCTTCTATAAGAGCGATTATTGACATTGCAATACCTCCAATACCACAGGTTAAAATAGTGATAAGTAGCATTATTACGCCTTCTTTTGTGTATCCTAAAATAAATTTATGTATTCCAAGTGAGCCTAATAAAATAGCGAGTATTCCTGCAGCAACACGTTTGCTTTGTTCCGGGAATTGAGGCTCTACTTTGTTTCCTTGTTCGTCAATAATGTCCATGATAATTTAATGTTTGTTAGATTAGTTTTGTGATTTTATCTACAATGGTTTGAGATAATTTTATATTAGATTCTACCGTCCATCCAGCAATATGAGGAGACAATAATACATTGTCCGCCTGAATTAAATAGCTAAATGCGCGGGGTAAATCGTTGTTTTCAAATAGGTTTTCAAATGATAATTTTTCATATTCCAACACGTCTAAACAGGCTCCTAAAACTTTGTTGGATTTTAATCCTTCTACCAAGTCATCTGTTTTTACTGCCGATCCTCTGGCGGTATTAATCAAATAAAATGGTTTTTTAAATTGATTGATAAACGCGGTGTCAAACATATTATGAGAATGTTTGTTAAAGGGGGTATGAAAACTTACCACATCTGCAGTGTTTTGTAATTCCTCCAAGGTTACTTGTGTACAATGAGTATTTCCTACGTCAGGTAGTAGATCATAGCAAATAACTTTTACATCAAAACCTTGTAGTTTTTTTGCAAAAGCTTTTCCCATATTTCCGTAGCCAATAATTCCTACGGTTTTTCCTTCCAGTTCTATACCACGATTTTTTTCACGGTTCCAATGCCCTTGTCTAATTTCTAAATCAGCTTGCTTAAGGTTATTGAAAAGTGCAAGTAGCATACCAAGGGCATGTTCTCCTACAGCATTTCTGTTTCCTTCTGGAGCCGCAATTAATGCAATTCCTTTAGAGGCTGCATAGTCCACATCTATGCTTTCCAATCCAGCACCTACGCGAGCTATAAATTTTAAAGAGCTTGCTTTATCAATAAAATCCTTGTAAATATTAAAACGACTACGAATAATGATTCCATCATATAAATGAATAATTTTTTCGATATCCTCCTTAGATTTCGAATATTCTTCATCGCAGTGACATCCCAGTTTTTCGAGTTCGTTTTTTAATAACTCGTGGTTTTTATCAATAAATAAGATCTTCATTTAATATTGTTCTTTATCACTAGGAAAATCACCACTCTTTACATCTGCACTGTACCTTTGAAAAGCATCTTTCATTTGATCGTACATATCCAGGTATCTACGTAAAAAACGAGGGTTGAACTCATGTGTCATTCCAAGCATGTCATGTGTTACTAACACTTGACCATCTACTCCATTTCCAGCACCAATTCCAATAACGGGGATGGTAAGACTTTCCGCTACTTTTTGAGCTAAAGCCGCAGGTACTTTTTCTAGAACCAAAGCAAAACAACCCAGTTTCTCCAGTAATTTAGCATCGGTCATTAACTTAATAGCCTCTTCTTCTTCTTTGGCACGAACGGTATATGTTCCAAATTTATAGATGGACTGAGGCGTTAATCCTAAATGTCCCATCACTGGAATTCCGGCGTTTAGGATACGTTTAATAGATTGTTTAATTTCTGAACCACCTTCCATTTTAACAGCGTGACCTCCAGATTCTTTCATAATTCGGATGGCCGAACGTAAAGCCAGTTTAGGGTCTGATTGGTAATTACCAAAAGGTAAATCAACCACTATTAAACTTCTAGTGATGGCACGTACCACAGAACTAGCGTGGTAGATCATTTGGTCCAGCGTAATAGGAAGCGTTGTTTCGTGGCCAGCCATTACATTGGAGGCAGAATCTCCCACTAATATTACATCTATATTGGCACCATCTACTATTTTAGCCATGGTATAATCATATGCCGTAAGCATGGAGATTTTTTGACCGTGGGCCTTCATATCCACTAGGGATTTGGTAGTAATTCTTTTGTATTGTTTTTTTGCGACAGACATTTTCTGTTTTTTTAAGATGGTGTAAAAATACAAAAAATAGTGTCGGTAAATTTAAAGCGAATAATTATTTTTAAGTGATAAAATTTGCTTGTTATAAATAAAATGATGTATTTTGTTCAAATCTTTGATGTTCTTCAAAGATTTAATACCATCCTTTCCCATATAGAAATCTTTTTCTACCCTCTAATTGTATTTTATTAAAATTAGCAATAGCTAATCGTGTCTTGTGAAATAGACATGTCAAATCTCATTTTCCACTAATTTTTTTAGCTAGAAAGTGTTAATATAAATATTATGAAGAGAGAAAGATATCAGCTGTCAGAACGTTTTTTATCCATGCCTAATTTCCTGAAAAGGGGAGGGAAAGAAGAAGAAGAGTCTCCTGTATTTGATGCATTACCTACCGCAGTTTGGGTCCTGGATTTTGAAAGAGTTATTACCATCGCTAATATAATGTTAGAAGAGCTTAATACAGATTTAAAATCCTTGCTAAATTCCACCAAGTATTATTTAAAAATTATTTCCCTTATACAGATTAAAACGGTGAATAACGCGGCTGTGCAATTGTACGAAGCTACAGGAAAGGAGGCGCTTAAAAAACAGTTTTTAACAGTTTTTGTAGATTTTGAAAGTAGTGGCTTTAAGCTTTTTATGTTAAACGTTATTTTAGCTAAAAAACAAGGGAAATACACGGGGGTTCATAAAAATATAAATGGCGGCGAGTTACAKGTTTGCGTGAATTATAAGCTGTACAGTACGGATAGCTCTACAGTGTTTTGTACTGTAATGGAAACAGAAAAAATAAAACCTGTAGCCTCAAAAACCACCATGAGAGTCATTAAAAATGAAGTGACAGAAGCAGGTTGGGTATTTAAATGTTCTTCTAAACAAATAGAATACTCAGAACAGGTTTTTAAACTATTAGAAATCGGTAAAGAAGAATTAGAAACGGGGGTTTCTGTTATTTTAAATGCGGTCCATCCAAAAGACAAAGCGATGCTGGTGGAGCATTATGCAATGTTATTTACTTTAGAAAACGTAAGGTCAATTAATTTTACGGTAGTGCTATCTAGTGGTGAAGAAAAGGAAGTAGAGGAGAGTTATACCATTGTTAATGATGCTACTTCTGATGGAATCAAAACCGTTATTGCAAGTATGAAAATACTTAGTCCTAAAAAAAAGGATGCTAAAGAAATGAATTTATCGTATGAATACCTGTCATCAGGTAAAATGGTTTCCTTTTTGTGGAAAGCTACAGAGGGCTGGCCTGTGGAATTTGTTTCCGATAATGTAGCGTCTATTTTAGGGTATACGGTTAAGGATTTTATTGAAGAAGGAGTGTTATATCGTGACCTTATTCATAAAGATGATTTAAAATGGATGATGACTCAAGAAGGGCAGGTGAAGGAAACGGGAGTAGAGGCGAGTACATTAAAACCATACAGAGTTTTTTCAAAATCGGGTGAAATTAAATGGGTTGTTGGTAGGTACATTGTTCTAAAGGATAAAGAAGGAAAAGTTACTCATTATAACGGCTTTATCGAAGATGTAACAAAAAGTAAGTCTTTAGATATTGTTTTTAAAAAAATTAGTGCATCAACAGTAGGCCTGACCGGACAAGATTATCTAAACGCAGTAAGTATAGGGATTGCAGAAATGATAGGAGCTGATTTTTTGAATATTGGATTTAGAGATAAGACTGTGAATGATAAAATAGAGCTTATCACAAATTATGCAAATGCTGCTATTCAAAAAAACTTTGTRTACTCTGATAARGGAACGCCTTGCGGCTTGGTGACAATMCAAAARGTGAAGATTTATAAACAGGGAGTTGCTGCATTGTTTCCGTTGGACACTTGGCTTAAAGATAATGAGGTAGAAGGATATGTAGGCGTGCATTTAAAAAAYAACCTAGAGGAGGAGGTTGGCTTATTGGCTGTGCAATTTAAAAGCCCTATTCAGAATGATGAGTTTGTAATTTCTGTATTGGAACTATTTACAAAACGGATTGCTGCGGAAGTACAGGAATTAAAATTAAAAGAATTATTGGTAAAAAAAGAAGAAGAAGCGAGGGCTTTGTTTATYGATTCTCCTACAGCAATGTGGATTGAAGATTATTCGGAAATGTATGCGTTTTTAAAAGAGCTGAAAGARAAAGGRGTTTCAGATTTGAGAACATATTTTATAGAAGAATCTATMGATATTATCATGCTGAGAAGCAKGATTAAAATAAAAGACATTAAYGCTAAATGTTTAGAAATTGCAAAAGCAAACTCTAAGAAAGAACTGATGCTCCGTTTTAACGAAACGTTTACAAAAAGTAGTCTTGAAATATTTTTAGAAATCTTAATTTGTTTTTATAAAGGAAATTTCAGGTATTCTGGAGAAATGAAAGTGCGGAACTTAAATGGAGGGTATAAGAATGTAGCTGTTAATTTATTAGTTCCGCAATCAAATAGAAAAGAATTCAACAAAGTAATTATTTCAATTGTAGATATTACTAAAAGTATAAAGATTGTGCAATCGTTATCACAAAATAAATTATACCTAGAAAATTATATAGATAGTATTCCGTYGCCTTCCATGATGTGGGATAAAGAATACAAATGTATTAAATGGAACAAAACTGCCGAATCTATGTTTGGGTAYTCCGAAAAGGAAATGCTAGGGAAAGACTTTAAAACGCTGTTTTTTGATAAAGCTAGATTTGAATCGAAGAAAGCGGAGTGGAAAATTGAAATGATGCGACAAGGAAGGCTTCAAAAAACAACGAGTAATGCAACAAAATATGGAGAATTTATCAGCTGTAACTGGAATGTTATGGTGGTTAAAAATGAAAAATCTAAAGTAATTGGTTATATTACTTTGGCAGAGGATATTACAGAGCGCATCAAAGAAGAAAGAAGAAAAAGTGCCATTTCTAGAATTTCTAAAGCAGCAATCTCAAATATTAGCTTAAAAGAGTTTTATAAACTAACCCATTTGGAGGTCTCTAAGTTTCTAGATGCCGAAAATTGTTTTATTGCTTTAACGAATGGTGATTCTAAGATGTTACATAAAGACTTTAGGGTTTCTACAAAAAACAAGACTATTTTAGAATTGGATATAGATGAGAGTCTAACAGGGCTTGTAATGAAAAATAAAAAATCACTATTGCTGGAAACGGAGGAGATTAAGAGGTTGAAGAAGAAACATAACATTCAAACAATAGGAGAGGAAACTAAAATTTGGATGGGGACACCTCTAATTGTTAGGGATAAATGTATTGGCGCGATAGTGGTGAAAAATTTCGAAAACAAAAAGGCTTATAATCAGAAAGATGTAGAGAATTTAGAGCTGATTGCAAACTCAATAAGTGGGGTTATTGAACGAAAAAGAGCCGCTAAAAAGCTAAAAAAAGCATTAAAAAAAGCCCTGCAATCCGAATCGTTAAAAACATCGTTTTTAGCCAATATGAGCCATGAGATAAGAACTCCTATGAATGGTATAGTTGGGTTTTCTGAGTTACTGAGTAATCCGGATTTAAAAGAGGAAGACAGAAAACATTATACGCAACTTATTATAGATAGTAGCGCACAGTTACTGAATATAGTGAACGATATTTTAGATATTTCACAAATAGAAGCGGGTATGGTCCGTTTAAAAAATGAATTATTTGGAGTGAATTATTTATTGCAACATTTAATAGAGTTACACCAAGTCAAAGCAGATGTAAAAGGAATAAAGTTACATTTAGACCCTTTTATAAAAAAGGAATTAAACATTAGAAATGATAAAACTAAATTACTGCAAGTGTTGTCTAATTTAGTGTCTAATGCCATTAAGTTTACGAATACAGGCTATGTAAGGATTGGTTATTATGTRAAAAAAAATATGTTAGAGTTTTATGTGGAGGATTCAGGAATAGGAATTCCGGAAAAATTTCATTCAAAAATATTTAATAGGTTTATTCAAACGGATGATAAAATAAGAAAACAAACAAAAGGGAATGGAYTAGGATTGGCCATTAGTAAATCCTTTGTGGAACYTTTYGGAGGTGAAATATGGATAGATCAATCTGATAAAAAAGGAACTAAAATATGCTTTAATTTACCCTATGAATCTATAATTRTAGAAAATAAAATTCCTCTAGCCATTGATACTACACATTGTGAGGAATTAAAAAMGGAGGATGTTACATTGTTAATAGCRGAAGATGAGGTTAATAATAKGGTGTTTTTAGAGGAGGTTTTTTCTAGAACTAATTATACCATCTTAAAAGTAGAAAACGGTAAAGATGCTGTGGATATGTGTGCGRAAAACACCGAAATAGACATGGTGTTGATGGATGTAAAAATGCCTATTATGAATGGCTTGGATGCAACGGARATTATAAAAAAAAMCARGCCTAATTTACCTATCATAGCCTTGTCTGCATTTGCGATGGAGTCCGATATAAAATATGCGTTGAGTAAGGGCTGTGATTCATACATATCAAAACCTATAAATAGAAAGTTACTCCTTAAAACCATTATAGAGTATGTATCTAAAGCCAGAGAAAAACAAACAAAATAGTTTCCTACTGAAAAAGTGTATATTGCACCTACTAATATTATTTTTTAATAAGTAAACTTGCAAATGTCTCTTGAAATAAARCACCAATTRAATCCAGATAAATGGGTAGGCCTATATGCCGATTACTTGTTTAATTACACCATTAAACGAGTAGATAATCATGAGGTTTCGAAAGATTTAATCCAAGAAACTTTTTATGCAGCRCTTAAGGCTGTTCCAAATTTTAAGGGCTTGGCTAGCGAAAGAACTTGGCTAGTGTCTATTTTAAAAAGAAAGATTATAGACTATTAYCGCAAGATAAATTCTGTAAAAGGAAAAGCAGAAATTCGTGTWAATTTTCATCAAACRGGAGAACAAGAAGGAGATTGGATTCAAGAAAGAGTTCCTGCAAAATGGTCTAGTGCTAGTGATTATAATTTAGACCAAAAAGAATTGTCCYTTGTCTTAGGGGCATGTATAGATMATTTACCCRAAAAGTACTCCATGGTGTTTAAAATGAAGACGATACAGGGAATGGAAACAGRAGATATTTGTAAGGAACTTGATATCTCATCGTCAAACTTATGGGTTATCGTTCATAGAGCACGTACTCAATTAAGAGCTTGTATGGAGGAAAACTGGTTTAATAAATAATAAAGGTGTAAAACCTAATTAATAAATATATAGGGATGAAATTTAAATTAACCTGTGACGAAGCAACAGCTATTTGTTCAAAAAATCAATATGGTGAAGCTTCTGTTGCTGATAAAGTTAGAATGGTTTTTCATGTATTATTTTGTGCTGTTTGCAAATTGTATTCTAAACAAAATACTATTATTACTAAATGTTTGACCTCTGTAGATAAAGAGGTTGTGCTTAAGAATAAATTGAATGCGGAGGAGAAAGAGGAGATGGCATTAAAAATAAAAGAAATGGTGTAATACCAATAAAATTTTAAAGGACTGATGTAAAAAATTCGTTGCTGTAAGTATGCCTGTTTTTTTAGATTGGTCCTCTTTGAAAATAATAAGTTAGCCACCCTTTTGTGGTTCTCATTGATAAAATGACAAATATTTATTTCTAAAATTCCTTTGGAAATWGATTAGTATAATAAACTATCTTTGTGCCTTTAAAAACACACCATGCACTTTTTATCAGACGAATTGGATGATTATATCGTAGATCATTCAGAAAACGAACCGCAATTATTAAAGGAATTAAACAGGGAGACTTGGCAAAAAGTGATGAATCCGCGTATGTTGAGCGGCGTATATCAGGGGCGTGTTTTGTCCATTTTGTCTAAACTAATAGCTCCTAAAAATATTTTAGAATTAGGTACGTATACGGGCTATTCTGCTTTGTGTTTGGCAGAAGGGATACAAAAAGAAGGTGTGTTACATACCATAGATAAAAATGAAGAACTGTACGATCTTCAACAAAAATACTTTCAAAAATCTAAATTTGGCCATCAAATAGTGCAACACCTGGGCGATGCTGTAAAAATTATTCCGACACTTGATTGTAAATTTGATTTGGTATTTATAGATGCCGATAAACCCAATTACGTCAACTATTTTAACTTAATTATCGAAAAGATGAATCCAGGAGGAGTCATCCTTTCAGACAATGTTTTATGGACAGGAAAAGTGATTGAACCGCTCAATCCTAAAGATGTTTCTACTAAAATATTGTTGGAATACAACAAATTATTAAAAGAGGATTCCCGCGTAGAAACAGTCTTGTTGCCTATACGTGATGGATTGACAATAAGTAGGGTTTTATAATGGTTTATTTTCCTGCTACTATCAGTACAAACTCTCCCCTTGGTGGTTTATTTTCAAAATGATGTAGCACTTCTAAAACAGTTCCTCTCACCGTTTCTTCGTATAATTTTGTAAGTTCTCTGGAGACAGATATTTGACGGTCTTCTCCAAAATATTCCACAAAATGAGTCAATGTTTTTAATAATTTGTGAGGCGATTCGTAAAAGATAATGGTGCGCGTTTCCTCGGCTAAAAATGTCAGTCTTGTTTGACGTCCCTTTTTAACAGGTAAAAAACCTTCAAAAACAAATTTATCGTTTGGTAAGCCACTGTTTACTAAAGCGGGCACAAAAGCAGTAGCTCCAGGTAAACATTCTATGGCTACGCCTTCTTTAATACAAGCTCTGGTAAGTAAAAAACCAGGGTCAGAGATGGCGGGGGTTCCAGCATCAGAAATCATAGCAATAGATTCTCCGCCTTTTAGACGGTCTATAATACGATTTAAAACTTTATGCTCGTTATGCATGTGGTAACTTTGCATTTGAGTACTTATTTCAAAATGTTTTAATAGTTTTCCAGAAGTACGAGTATCTTCGGCAAGAATCAAATCTACCTCATTTAAAATTTCCACAGCTCTAAAAGTCATGTCTTTTAAATTTCCAATTGGAGTAGGTACTAAGTATAATGTTGACATAATATTTTATTTTTTAACAAGCATTCTTTTAATTTCATTCAATTTCATCAAGGCTTCAATTGGCGTAAGTGTATCAATATTTGTCGCCAATATTTCTTCCTTAATATCTTGTAATAACGGATCGTCTAGGTTAAAAAAGCTCAATTGCATTGCGTCGTCTTCGGCGGTTTTTGCGAGCGTATTTTTGATGTCGTCAGACGTGTGATTTTKCTCTAATTGTCGTAACATTTTACTRGCTCTGTTTACCACAGATGTAGGCATTCCGGCAAGTTTAGCAACATAAATACCAAAACTATGTGCACTTCCACCRGGAACAAGTTTGCGTAAAAACAAGACTTTATCTTTCAGCTCTTTTACGGATACATTAAAGTTTTTGATACGATTAAATGTCTTAGACATATCATTTAACTCGTGGTAGTGAGTCGCAAACAAAGTCTTTGCATTGGAAGGATGTTCGTGCAGATATTCTGCAATGGCCCAGGCAATGGAAATACCATCGTAAGTACTAGTTCCACGTCCTATTTCGTCTAATAAAACCAGACTACGTTCGGAAATATTATTTAGAATACTTGCGGTTTCATTCATTTCTACCATAAAAGTAGATTCTCCCATGGAAATATTGTCACTGGCACCAACACGCGTRAAAATCTTATCTACAATCCCWRWWMWRRSWYWTNTCTGCRSSWAYMTRKMTWSSTRWYWSWKYCRMYAWRRSWMWWRSKRCCSKKTGTCTAAGTATGGCGGATTTACCACTCATATTAGGTCCGGTAATCATAATTATTTGCTGTTGATTACGATTTAAAATTACGTCATTGGCTATATAATCTTCTCCTATGGGTAATTGTTTTTCGATAACGGGATGCCTACCGTTTTTTATATCGATGTCTGTACTGTCGTCTATTTCGGGTTGGATATAGTTATTATCTTCGGCAGTTTTTGCAAAAGAACACAAACAATCTATCTGAGCAATTAACTGTGCATTTAATTGGATTGGTTGTATAAAATCGATGAGGTAACTGGTCAAATCATTGAAAATTTGATGTTCCAATACGCTTATTTTCTCTTCTGCACCTAAGATTTTAGATTCGTARTCTTTTAATTCTTCGGTTATATARCGTTCTGCGTTTACTAAAGTTTGTTTTCTAATCCACTCTTCTGGGACTTTGTCCTTATGTGAATTTCGAACTTCTATATAATATCCAAATACGTTGTTAAATGCTATTTTTAGAGAGGTGATACCGGTGCGTTTTCTTTCGCGAGCCACCATATCGTCCAAATAACTTTTTCCTGAGTTAGAAATAGCACGTAAGCTGTCTAATTCTTCAGAAACTCCAGGAGCAATGGCATTCCCTTTATTAATATTTACAGGAGCATCCTCCGATAAAGTAATGGCTATTTTTTCTCGTAATAAAGTACAGGCTTGTAATTGTTCTCCAATTATTTTAAGCGATTCATTATCACTTTCCATAGCGGCCTCTTTAATAGGTATAATAGCATTTAAAGAGTTTTTAAGAAGGATTACTTCTCTTGGGTTTACTTTTTCGGTAGCTACCTTAGAAACCAAACGTTCTATATCGCTTATCTGCTTAATTTGATAGGTAGTGGTTTCGAAAAATGCATTATTTTGGCTGAGATAAGCGACTACATYGKNGWMGYYKNCGTMNCWSARMTATYNTCWTTYAMMNNGGTMASRNCSAGMMNATMGWYWKANAWRGGMRSYYKCMSRYMGKAGAAATAGTCTGATCTATAATGTCGAGTAAGGTTACAGACTGTTGGCTGGTTCCGTGGTATAACTCAAGATTTCTGATGGTAAATTTGTCCATCCACACATAATGATCTTCTTCTATTCTAGTGATAGATGTAATATGTTTGAGTTTTGTGTGTTGAGTTTCGGATAAATAATACATGGCAACGCCGGCAGAAATAATTCCTTCGTTTAAATCTTGTACACCAAAACCTTTTAACGAGGCTACCTTAAAATGATTGGTCAGTGTTTCTGTAGCATAATCTATTTGGAAAACCCAATCGTCTAAATAAAAGGTGTAAAANGTACTTCCAAAACACTCGTTAAATTTTGTTTTATATTGCTTTTGAACCAGCACTTCACTGGGTCTAAAGTTTTGTAATAATTTATCTATATATTCTGTAGAACCTTGTGCCGYTAAAAATTCGCCCGTAGATACATCCAAAAATGAAACGCCTATTTTCTTTTTTCCAAAATGAACTGTGGCTAAAAAATTGTTGTTTTTAGCTTGTAAAACCTCGTCATTAAGAGCGACTCCAGGAGTTATAAGTTCTGTTACACCACGTTTAACAATGGTTTTTGTCATCTTTGGGTCTTCCAACTGATCACATATAGCCACACGCAATCCCGCTTTCACCAATTTAGGTAAATAGGTGTTTAATGAGTGATGAGGGAAACCTGCTAAGGCTGTTTCACTTTCGCTACCAGCCCCTCTTTTTGTTAGGATTATTCCAAGAATTTTGGACGCTTTTTTAGCGTCTTCTCCAAAAGTTTCATAAAAATCCCCAACTCTAAATAATAGCAGAGCATCAGGGTATTTCACCTTAATACTATTGTATTGTTTCATTAAAGGAGTTACTTTTTTAACTTTTACCTTAGATTGTGCCAATTTTTAAGCTTTTAAATTACGGGGCGAAGTTATGCATTTGGAACATGGGATACAAGAGTCTGGTTTGATGTTCTTAGAATCATACATTGTGTGCTTTTAAGTGGAATAATGAAATCAAAAATTTACCTTTGCAAAAGTTATAAATAGAGACAACATGAGAAAGTTAAAAAACAGTGAGTTGGGAAGGTTGAATGTAAGTGAATTTAAACATTCAGAAAAAATTCCACTGATTGTTGTTTTAGACAATATTAGAAGTTTAAATAATGTAGGGTCTGTATTTAGAACAAGTGATGCTTTTTTAATTGAAAAAATTTATTTGTGTGGAATTACTGCAACCCCACCAAATAAAGAAATCCACAAAACAGCCTTAGGGGCAACGGATTCTGTAACATGGGAATACCGAGAAAGTACAGTGGAATTACTGCAGGAATTAAAAGGAAACGGTGTAAAAATAGGCGCAATCGAGCAAGCCGAAAACAGCGTTAGTTTACAAGATTTTGAAATAATGAGCGATACAACTTATGCCATTGTTTTTGGAAATGAAGTAAAAGGAGTACAACAGGAAGTGGTGTCCATGTCTGATTATTGCATTGAAATACCACAATTTGGAACAAAACATTCATTGAATATAGCTGTTTGTTGCGGTGTTGTACTTTGGGACTTATTTAAAAAAATTAGATTTTAACTAAAATTGCAGGTTTAGGTAGTGAAAATTGTGTATTTTCACTACTAAATTGCAAAACCTTACCCAAAAATAGAGAAGTGAATACATAAACAATTACCTGTTTGTGCATGTTTCTTGTTATAATTATACCACGCTTGTTGTGGAGCTATGAGTATATAAAAAATTTAATAAACCCTCAAAAACAGACGGTATGTTGAAAGGCATTGTAATGCTTTTATTTTTGTATACGTTTTGTTGTGGATATGCTCAAAATCAGGCGTCTACTTCAGAGTTAGATAGTGTTGTTTTTTATATTAGCAAGTCTCAAGAGTTGCATTTTTCTAAAAATACTAGATTGCGGTTTGCAGAGAAAGCGTATAAAATTGCGCAACAAAAAGGACTACAGAAACCTATTATTAATACCGAATTAAATTTGGTTGGTTTTCTRWWTWMTNNCRAAMMKAWYCCTTAAATCGTGTCCATACATTGTTTTCAACTATTAAAAAAAGAATCAATAATTCCACAGATGGCTTGATTGCTAGCTATTGGTATAAAAGAGGAGAGTTTCATCACTTTAAGCATGTCGGAGATAGTGCTTACTTTTACTATAATAAAGGATTAAAAAATAGTTTGAGTCATAAAAATAGTGCTCAAATCAAAATTGGATATTATAAAATTGCAAGATTATTATACGATTACAAAGAATATGTTGAAGCTAAAAAAAATGTGTTACTTGGGATCGATATACATAAATTGGTAGATGATTTTAGTATTACCAATAAGTTGTACTTGTTAAAATCTAATATTGAATCTAAGATGGGCAACCACAAAGAAGCCTTTAGAGATTTGATTTTTGTAAAGAACCAAGCAGAGTATTTTGGTGATCAAAACAGTATGGCTCATGTGTATAATAAAATTGGGACTAGCTTGTTGCGCAATAAAGTGTATGATTCGGCTTTTTATTATTTCGAAAAAGGAATTGCTGTAAAAAATGACCAAAAATACATGGATGCGGAATACCTGTCCCTCCTAAATAATAAGAGTTATACAGATTATTATCAATATAATAATGAGCGTTTTTTTGAGAAGAGCGCCCAACATATTATTATCTGTAAAGTCAGAGGCTTTGACAATTTGTTGTTTACCATACATCGCAAGCTTGCCAAGGTGTATAAAGAGAAGTATGAATATGCTAAATCTATAAAACATGTAGATTTGGCTATTGAGAACTTTACTTCTCACAATGTGGAGGACCTGTATGAAATGCTATTTTTAGGGGCTGAATTAAATAAAAAGAAGGCGGTTAAATACACCCAAAAATACCTGCAATTTACGGATAGTATAAATTTTTCAAATAGAAGGGTACGAACAAAAATTTCTAAAATTAAGTTTGAAGTAAAGAGAAAAGAGCAATTAAATTTAGCACTTAAGAAAGAAAATGCAGAAAAACACACTGTTTTAGAGAAGGAGCAATTCAATAATATAATTGCAGGTCTTGGATTAGTTGCAGCAATGCTTACTTTAATAACTATTAGTTATATAGTAATCCAGCGTAGAAAAAAGCAAGTTTATTTAGGGAAGCTTGAAAGAGTTGATGCCCGAGAAAACGAGCGGCAACGATTGGCAAAAAAATTACATGATGAAATAGCGGGAGATTTAAATATATTGCATTTAAAGCTTCAAAACAATGCCAATCATAAATTGGCTAATTCWGTGAATTCTATTAAGGACATAGTACGGGATTTATCGCACGAATTAAGTTCGGAAAGTTTTGAAGAGGTTGGCTTTAAAGATCAGGTTATCAATTTAATTGCCGAAAATTTCACAGCCTCTTTACGTGTAAAAATAAATGGATTGGATTCGGATTTGTGGGGAGATATTGCAYCYTCTATTAAGCGAGTACTATATCTGACTATYCTTGATATTRTAAAGAATAGCACYGCCARTACATTGGAAATTAGTTTTTTATTTTCTAACGAAAATATAGWTATGGAGGTTGTAGAAAGTGGTACAAAACCTGATTTTGACGAACATTCTTATTTTGTTAACTTRACACAAAGGATTCTAGAAATTAATGGAAATGTAGTACTGTCTGAAGRAAATAGTGAACAATACAATATTATAATTCCAAYAATGAGCATATGATTTTTAGAAAAAYAACATATATATATGCTGTAATTATTATAATTACTATGCAAGGTGTTTTTTCACAAGAAAGGCCTAGGAAAGGGGTATTGGTTGATAGTGTCTATTATTACATAGAGCGATCAGAGTTGGACTCCTTAGGTTTTGATGCTAATAAAATKGACGCTTTAAAAGCCATACATATTTCCGATTACTTAATGATAGACTCTTTACGTATGGATTCTAGATTGAATTTGGCCGATTTCTATGCCTACACTTATAAGCTAAGGAAATTGGACTCTGTAATTTTAGATATTTCCAATTTAGGGGAAAAGGCATATGTAAATAATTATAATTATTATCGTTATTTGGGAATTTCTCTTGAGCAAAAATCGTTAACCGATAGTGCTTATACTTGTTTTAGAAAAGCAAAAGCGTTGGGACTAATTAAAGGAGATTCTATTTTTAATGGTGTAATTTCTTACAACATAGCTAAGTCGCAATTATTAAGAAATGAATATGAAAAAGCAGAAGAAACCATTGTAAAAGGGTTGATGTATTTAGAACCTAGAATGTACGAACCATTATGTATTAATTCTTTGTATATGTTATTAGCCACCTGTAAGTTTGAACAAGAAGATATGGGAGCCTCCATAGAACTATACAAGAAAGTATATAAAAACGCGGTAATATATAAGGATACTTTGTTGATGGCGAATGCTTTAAATAATCTGTCCTATACTAGTTATTTTGGAGGACAAAAAGATTCTGTAATTAGTTACTTAGAAAGAGGGTTAAAAATAAAAGGTCTGAAAAAAAGACTCCCTACATTTTATAGTATGATGCTTGCTAATTTGGCGCATTCTAATTTTTTAGAAGGGAATAGTAATCACATATTAGAAAATTACCAGGAAGCCTATGATACAGGTATAGTCACTAGTGATTATAGAGTATTGAGTTTTATCGATTTTTATAGGGGGTTTTATTTTTATGAGAAGAGTCCTGTTGACTTAAAAAAAGCACTGTTTTATACAAAAAGAGCCTTGGAAAATTCACGGAAAGTTGAATCAAATGACCGTACTCTAATCAATTTGTTTTTTCTAGCAAGAATAGATAAGAATAACTCGTTAAAATATGCAAGAGCCCATAAAAAATTGAATGACAGCCTTGACAATATGAAATACCATTATAAAAAWWRTATGANNRKRATWRWRYWYSAARCMTTAAAAAAACAAAAAGAAAATGATGCATTGCTGAAAGATAACTTGATAAAACAGAAGGAGTTTGAGCGGTCTAAGCAGTTGGGAGTTATTATGTTATTGTCTATAGTTGCGGTGCTGTTACTGATAACGATTCTTCTTGTGAGATTTAAGTATAGGAAATCTAAAATGGGCTATGAGGAAGAACTTATGAAAGCGAAAATAAAGGAAAAGGAAAGGCTTGAGATAGGGRAAAGACTAGGGGAAGATATCGCAGAGACCTTAAAAAGTGTTAAGATACAACTGGAATCAAGTCAAGAATTAAGATTGGCGATAGAAACAGAAATGGTTTCGGATGTTATTGAATCGTTTTCTCAGGAGCTTAGAATTAGAAATTTTGATGATGTTTCATTTAAAAAACAAGTGAAAGGCTTGATTAAAAGCTATGAAAAAAAGAACTTTAAATTAGTACTCAAAGGGCTGGAAAATTTAAATTTAAAAAGAACTACGGATTCTCAAAAACAAGCGTTRTTCCTAGGGGTACGAGAAAGTATTCAAAATACCGTGAAACACGCCGATGCAACGTTGGTAGATATTGTGTTTTCTATGACAAAAAATAAGACCAAGGTTGTTATAACGGATAATGGGCGAGGCTTTAATACTGATAGTAAGAGGAATGGAATTGGATTGAAAAACATTCAAGATAGAATACTTAAGTTAAAGGGAGAGTTTTTAATTCAAAGTAAAATAAATATTGGCACTATCACTCAGATTAGTGTAGAANTTTAAAATTGGAAAATGGAAAAGGAAAGGGTTAAAATAATTGCGGTAGATGATCATAACTTCTTATTAGAAGGGATTGTAAACGCATTAGATAAACATGCTGAAATAGAAATTATTGGGAGAAGTAAGTGTGACGACGCTTATAAGGAAATTAAGAAAGCACAAGTTGCTAACGATSCGTTTGATATATTRTTTACGGATCTTAGTTTTGAGAATGTTACCAATKCAGATGAAATTGAAGATGGWGAAGCGTTRATAAAAAGACTGGACAGAGATGGAATCAGACCTAAAACAGGGATAATTACAGGGCATTCCTCCATAAACAGAGTGTTTAATGTAATTCATAATCTGAATCCTTTGGCCTATATTTTAAAAAGTAATTGCTCTGGTGATGAGCTTTACTTTGCTGTTCAAAAARTGTTGAATGATGAACATTTTTATACACACTCTATTCACGAAAAATTAATGAGACGTAGGATTGTTGAAATTCAATTGGATGATGTGGCGATTCAGATATTAAAAGAATTACCAAGACATTCTAAAATTAAGAATATGGTAGGGGTTATTCAAAATACGAAAGGAATGGAATTAAGTTTGAGAACTATCGAAAATAAATTGAGTAATCTACGTATTGATTTAGATGCAAATAACAACATAGACCTATTTACGATTGCTAAAGAATTGGGTATTGTAGATTAAAAACCAGAAATCCTACACTTTAAATTGCGGTTTACCACATTTAATTGATTACGTATGGCTGTATATTAAAGTGTTATATGTTTATTGCTGATATAGAGGACTATTCATTTTTTGAATGGTCCTTTTTTTCGTGAATTCACAGTGGTACATGTGCTTTCCCGATGTCTAATATTGTAAACATCTACTATATTTGTAAGGTACTTGAACTAATAAATTGCTAGATTAAGAATGATTTAAGTATAATAATTGAATGAAAAAGGGAAAAAACCATCTATTACAGATGGTTTTTTTTTGTTTCAATTTTACCTGCGTTTATTCAAAACATTTTATCTGGTTGTTTATGTTAATTTGTAGTTATAAAAGCTTTAATTATYTGCACTTGCCATAACCTTTTGATAACTCATTTATCACAATTGAATAACCTCCCGATAACCTGTTGTTTTTATTTCTGCCCTTTATTTGTGGTAGAAATATTTAACAAAAATGAAGAAAATTATTACAGTTTTATTGATGTTTACTTTTGTGGTTTCTTATGCTCAAGAGAAAGGAACTATAAAAGGAACCGTTTACGACAAGGAGTTCAATAACGAATCTTTGCCATTTGCAAATGTCTATATTAAAGGAACTACTATGGGTACCACAACTGAAATGGATGGAACTTATATGTTTAAGATTGCTCCAGGGAGCTATACGGTGGTGTTTAGTTTTTTAGGATATGAAACAATTCTACAAGAAGGAGTGGTAATCAAATCAGGTGAAACGATTGTTTTAAACAAAACATTAAGTGCTAGCAGCGGAGTTACATTGAACGAGATTTTAATCAATGGAGCTGTAAAAAAGGAGTCTGTTGCCGCCTTACTATCAGCACAAAAGAAAGCGGTGGCTATTCAGCAAAGTATTGGTGCGGAAGAGCTGTCTCAAAAAGGGATTGGTGATGCAGCAGCTGCCGTGTCTAAAATTTCAGGAATTTCAAAAGAAGGATCTACAAATGTATATGTACGTGGTTTAGGAGATCGTTATCTGAATACAACTTTAAACGGTTTGTCACTTCCTTCCAATAATATTAATAAGAAGAATATAGATCTAAATTTATTTTCCACTGATATTATTCAGAATGTAAGTGTAAGTAAAGCGTATTCCGCTCATCTATATGGTGATTTTGCAGCAGGAAATATTAATATAAAAACCAAAGAATACAGTGGAGATGGAATGTTAGAAATTGCATTGGGAGGAGGTCGTAACCTTTCTATTGATGGAGCTAATTTCAAACAGTCTGAAGGAACAGGTAATTTTGGGTTTTACAACCGCTATAATCACAATCCGTATGCCGTTGTGTTGTCTCATTCCGTAGACCCGATTAAAGGCTGGAGCCCTGTAAATGTTGCTGCGAGCATCGTTGCCGGAAAAACAATTCATTTTTCTGNTGAYWGTMKCWTAAGTTTTTTTGCAACAGTTGCCTTTGAGAAAGAATATAATTTTATAACAGGGACTGAAGTAGATTATACAACAGTAGAAAAAAAGAAATTCCCTCATGTAGAAAAGTATGAAACTAAGAGTACTACTACAAGTCTTATAAATGCATCCTATCGGATAGATGATCTAAATAAATTATCGTTTAACTCTCTTTTTGTAAATGCAGCCAAGGACGAAGTTGCTTATTATGGAACTCAAGGTTTAGGAGCGAGCAGAGATGCAAAACTAAATACGGATATGGGCTTTTATCAAATGAATGTGCAGTTTAATCAGGATATGATTTATGCCAATCAATTATTAGGAACCCATAGTTCTGAAGATGAGAAATTAGAAATTGATTGGGGTGTAGGTTATAACAAAGTATTGTCTAGAGAGCCAGATCGTAAGCGTTTTTCACTAGAAAACTACCAATATGCCTTGGACGATGATGCTGCCACAAACCCATCAGTTTTTCAAAACAATTCATTTGATAATCAGCGTTATTTCGAATCTATTAGAGAYGCGGAGTTTACTTCTAGAATCCAATTTTCTTATTTGCTTTCTGATACATTCAAGCTGTTTGTAGGGTACGATGGGAAATACAAAAAACGTCATTYTGAAAACGTACGTTATGGTTATAAAAATATAGCAAGTAGTATCGTAGTAGATCCGGCTGATTTTAATTCAATTTTTAACCTGCAAAACATTACGGATGGCTTAGTAGAAACAGATGTTTTTAATGCGATATACCCTGAAGGTGGGTTTGGACCTACAAACCTTCCGGGACTATTAGAAAATACATACAATGGAAAATTAACCGTAATGGCTCCTTATACATCAGCTGAATTTAAGGCAGGTAAATGGTTGTTTGTTCCAGGGATGAGAATGGAGAAATTTGAACAAGAGATTTCGTGGGATGTTATCAATTTATTGAACAATCCTGGGCAAGCGAGTATTAATGAGAATTTGTTATTACCAAGTTTAAATATTAAATATGGTTTAAATGATGATCAAAACCTTCGTTTGGCTGTGAGTAACACCGTATCCTTTCCAGAATTTAAAGAAATGGCACCGTATGTATACGAGGGGGTTACGAGTAGAACTGGTGGGAATCCAGATTTATTAGGACGTCAGGAAGGTATCAAGTACACCAATATAAAGGATGTTTCTTATTCAGATATTCTAAACTTAGACTTAAAGTACGAATGGTTTATATCCTCCGACGAGATGATTTCCATCGCTGGATTTGCAAAGCAAATTAAAAACCCTGTAAATTTAGTAGTAGCAAATGATGCTACTGGAACCCAACGATTTTTTAGAACAGGGAATAAAGCTACCATTAAAGGGATAGAGTTAGAACTAAAGAAAAATATTTTTGTGAATAGTGATGGGAAAACAGTTTTAGGAGCTGGGTTTAACGTTGCG
The DNA here is from genome assembly GCA_002401105.1 of Flavobacteriaceae bacterium. Taxonomy (GTDB): domain Bacteria; phylum Bacteroidota; class Bacteroidia; order Flavobacteriales; family Flavobacteriaceae. Next base: position 56,908 of record NVSD01000002.1, read on the forward strand.
TATATGGACACAGAACAGGATTTGTTTAGTACCGTTAGTGGAACCTTTAGTACTAGTTTTGATAGAGAAAAAGAAGAGTTACAAGGAGCCTCTCCATTATTAATAAATGCCGATATCAGCTTTCATCCATCTTTTGGAGATACCATAGATGCTGACATAAATTTGATGGCAAGTTATTTCTCAGACCGTATTTACGCATTGGGGTCAGGGCAGTTGGGAAATAAAATAGAAAAGGGATTTACCACGTTAGATTTAGTTTGGAAAAATAAAATAGGAAAACATTTCGAATTAAATGCAAGTGCAAAAAACTTATTGAATCCAGAGATAAAAGTAGAAAGAGCATTGGCTAACAATAAAAGCGTCGTAATTAAATCATATAAATACGGAATTAATATAGGGTTCCAATTAAAATACAAATTTTAACAAATAAAATAAAAATATAAAAACAAATAAAAATGAAAAATACAATTAAAATAGCAGCAGCCTTTTTAGCGATTTTTATCGTGTCCTGTGCAGATGATGACACCTCAGATATTATCATCAACTCGACTGTCACTAACAATACCACCAATAATAATGGGTCGGAAAATCAAAATCCTTCAGAAACTATTTACCTTTCTGGAACCTATGTTGTAGATTTGAGCTTAGAGGCTTCGAATACGTATATTTTAAACGGAGCCTTAGTAATGGCTCAAGGTACTGTCTTAAATATAGAGCCAGGTACGGTAATTAAAGCACTGGCTGCAGGGTCAGATATCTATGTTGCAATAGCGCAGGGAGCAAAAATTAATGCACTAGGTACTGTGTCTAAACCTATTGTTTTTACTTCAGATGCTGCAGCACCTAAGGCTGGAGACYGGGGAGGTTTAATTTTACTTGGAAAAGCACCGATAAACTCGGTAACCGGAGGTGATTTAACATCTACTTCTGAAATAGGAGCCTTGCCTTATGGTGGGTCTTTGGTAGCGGATAATTCTGGAACTTTAAAATATGTTCGTGTGGAATATTCTGGTGGAAAAGCAGATGGTCAATCAGAAAATAATGGTTTCTCTTTCTACGGAGTAGGGAACGGAACAAGTATTTCTTATATCCAAATGTTTGAAGGATTAGATGATGGTATCGAATTCTTTGGAGGAACTGTAAATGTTGATTTTTTATCAATTGTAAATGCGCAAGACGATTCTATTGACTGGACAGAAGGATTTTCCGGAAAAATCACTAATGCTTATGTAAAACATGGAGAAAACCATGATAAAGGAATAGAAGCTGATGGGTTTAATACTGATATAGGGAATAATTCAAATCCAATTTATTTTTCTGCTCCAACGGTGACTAATGTTACTATTATAGGATTAGGATCTGCAGATGGTGGAGAAGCTGTACGCTTAAGAGCGGGTACACAAGGAGTATTTAAAAACTTTTCTATTACTGGATTTAAAGAAGGATTTGATTTAGATGGAGATGATACTGCAAGTCCTACAGGAAAAGGAGTAGTAGATGGGTTGTTAAAAGTAGAAGATATTACCTTCACAGATATTACCTTGAAAATGAAAAATGATACTGGATTTACCTTTTCAGAAACAGATTTTATCTCAGGTGATGGAAATGGAACAGGGACAGATTACGCAACTTGGGGTGCAGGTTGGACCGTGGAATAACCAATAGTATAATGTTATTGTATATAAATTAGTTTTTGTCGACGATTTATACATGAGAAGGCCGCAATTTATTGCGGCCTTTTTTCTGTATAATTTTGTTTTTAAATAACATAGTGATAACTTTAACTTTACAAAGCTGTCGTTTATTTGCCATGACAAAAACTAAGATTATATTATGAGAAATAGAGTAGCAATATTCGTATTTTTATGGAGTGTTTGTACCGGTGTAAATGCTCAAGAAAAAGAGAATCCGTTTTCTATTAAGTGGGATAATGGCTTTAAAGTGGAAAATGCGGATAAAAGCATGAAACTGAAGTTTGGTGGACGTATCATGTATGATATGGGCTTTTTTAGCTTGAATGATGAAGCGGAATCAAATGGCTACACCTTGAAATCAGCTAACGGAACTGAATTGCGTAGAGCGCGATTTTTTATATCCGGAACTATTTATCAAAATGTAGATTTTAAATTAAATGTAGATTTTTCAGGAGGGGAAGTTACCTTGAAAGATGCTTTTATCACCCTTAAAAATTTACCAGTGGGTAATTTAAGAGTAGGACACTTTAAAGAGCCGTTTAGACTAGAAGCTTTAACAAGTAGTAAGTATTTTACATTTATGGAACGTGCGACAGTTATTAGCATGTTAGCCGAACGTAGTTCTGGAGCTATGTTATTTGATCAGTTTTCAGCTAAGAAAATGTCATGGCAAATTGGGGTATTTAGAGGGGCAGATGCTTCTTCTGATAAAAAGGAAGCTAATGGAGATTATGCCATCACAGGTAGAGTTGCTGGTTTAGTAATGAAGGATGATGGGAACTTGCTACATATTGGAGCTGGATATAGTTATAGAAAACCTCAAGAAGATAAGAGTTACGGATATAAAGTACGCCCAGAAACACATATTTCTAATAAATATATAGTGACTGCTGTTTCCGATGTGGAAAATGTGAATCTTATGAATGTTGAGGTGGCCTGGGTCGCCAATTCATTTTCTTTGCAAGGAGAATTTTTAAAGGCAAAGGTAAATGCAATTGCCAATCWAGATTTTTCTAGTTATTACCTACAGGCCAGTTATTTTTTAACAGGAGAAAAAAGAGTGTATAAAAATTCTCTAGTAGGATTTGGACGTGTAAAACCTTTGAAGAATTTTGGTGATAATGGGTATGGAGCGCTTCAAGTTGCTTTGAGGTATTCGTATATTGATGGAATGAACAACGACCAAATGAGTAATGTTACCGCAGGGCTAAATTGGCATTTGAATTCAGCAACGCGTGTAATGTTAAATTATGTAGTTTCAAACATAGAGAACACTACAGATTACCTAGGTAAAGGACAGTTTAGTTCCTTTCAGATGAGATTTCAAATAGATTTTTAAGTACCAATAATAAACAATAGAAAGAGGGAGGTTTTAGAATCTTCCTCTTTTTTTATGCCCTTTTTTGAAAAGGCATAGCGCTGTGTTCGTGTTTTATTGCTGTTGTACTATACTTTACTTTACTTTAAGTTAAAGTAAAGTACATAACATTACCCTAACACAAAAAACGCCTTTTCTTAAACTCTAGCTAACAATCAAGTTATATCTGTTTCTTTATTTTGTGTAATAATATAAGAAATAAGAGAAATGAAAAAAATACTGTATTTAGCAATCTTTGCCGCTGTAATAGTTTCATGTGGTGAAAAATCAACAAAAGATAAGCAATTAGCACAAGGAGAAATAGCCTTGTCTGGAACTATTAAAATAGACGGGTCAAGTACCGTGTTTCCAGTTACAGAAGCCGTTGCAGAAGAATTTAGGGCAGTAGCTCCACAAGTAAAAGTAACCATTGGTATTTCTGGAACAGGTGGGGGATTTAAAAAATTCTCTAGAGGAGAAACCAATCTTTCAAATGCTTCACGTCCAATAAAGGATAAAGAAATTGCAGCCTGTGCCGCCAATAATATCAGCTATTTGGAATTGGAAGTGGCCTATGATGGCTTGGCTGTTTTAGTCAATCCAAAAAATGATTGGGTGGATAGTTTTACAATAGAAGAATTGAAAAAAATATGGGAGCCAGCAGCCCAGGGAGTTATTATGAAATGGAATCAGATTAGACCAGAATGGCCTAATGAAGAAATTCGTTTGTACGGCCCAGGAGTTGCTTCTGGAACGTATGATTACTTTACAAAAGCAATTGTTGGTAAAAGTGGGTCAAGTAGAGGGGATTATACAGCTTCTGAGGACGACCATGTATTGGTACAAGGAATAGCTGGAGATAAATACGCATTAGGATTTTTTGGATTGGCTTATTACAGTGAAAACAAAGATAAATTAACCTTAATAGGAGTACATAACGGAACAGAAGTAGTGAAACCTACATTAGAAACCGTAAGTAATGGAACCTACAAACCGTTGTCTAGACCCTTGTTTTTATATGTAAATAGTACATCTGTTGCTTCTAAAGAAGTAGTAACGTTTGTAGATTTTTATTTACAGAATGCTGGGGAATTGTCAAAAGACGTAGGGTATATTCCATTACCTAAAGAAAAGTACGATGCTCAAATAGAGCGTTTCAACGCTTTTGTATTAAAAAATAAATAGCATTTAATCATCATTAAAAAATCAACGGTACAAAGCCGTTGGTTTTTTGAATTTAACCATTCTATAATGCGTAAATTTAAAGAAGGTGTCATTGAAAAAGCACTGTTAACGAGTGCCTTAATTACCGTCGCAATAACTATAGGAATTGTGTCTGTATTGGCTTTTGAAGCCGTTCGTTTTTTTAAGGAAGTTTCTATCTTTGATTTCTTTACAGATACTCAATGGACACCGTTATTTACCGATAAACATTACGGTATTTTACCCTTGCTTTCAGGTACTTTTTTAACCTCTGCAATTGCTATTTCTGTGGCCTTACCTATCGGTTTGTCTATTAGTATTTATTTAAGTGAATACGCTCCTAAAAGCTTTCGGAAAACGGTCAAACCTATGTTAGAATTACTGGCAGCAATACCTACAGTAGTGTATGGTTTTTTTGCCTTGATTGTGGTCACGCCCTTTTTGCAAGGTATATTTCCTACGTTGTCTGGATTTAATTCCTTGTCTGCAGGATTGGTAATGGGGATTATGATTATTCCTTTTATCTCATCTATCAGTGAGGATGCCTTACATGCTGTACCCAAAGAATTGAGAGAAGCATCTTATGGTATGGGAGCTACCAAGTTGCAAACTGCTTTTAAAGTAGTAGTTCCTGCAGCATCTTCTGGAATTATAGTGTCCATTATATTGGCTATTTCTAGGGCTATAGGGGAAACCATGATTGTGGCAGTAGCTGCTGGACAACAACCTCGTTTAACCTTGGATCCCACAGTGCCTATTGAGACAATTACAGCCTACATAGTGCAAGTAAGCTTAGGAGATGTACAGCATGGCTCTATTGAATATAGAACCATTTTTGCTGCAGGAATCACCTTGTTTGCCTTCACGTTTATATTGAATACTATTAGTTATAGCATCCGAAAAAAATACCGATCAGAATATGAATAAGATACGAATAAATAGATGGAAAGACCAGTTGTTTAAAATTTGGGGTATTGCCTGTACCTTGATAGGATTGGTTTTGTTAGTGGTTTTTATAGGTGATATTTTTATAGATGGTATCATGCGTATAGATTGGGGGTTTGTGACAGATTTACCTTCAAGAAAACCCGAGAAAGCGGGTATTTATACGGCTTTAATGGGGAGTTTGTGGGTGTTAGCTCTTACAACTGTTATTGCTTTTCCTACAGGTGTTGCCGCAGCTATTTACTTGGAGGAATACGCGAAGAAAGGACGGTTTTCTGCCATTTTAGAAATCAATATATCTAATTTAGCAGGGGTGCCTTCTATCATTTATGGATTATTAGGGCTGGAGATTTTTGTACGGGTTTTAGGAWTAGGAGCAAGTGTTTTGGCGGGAAGTCTTACGCTTTCCCTCTTGATACTGCCGATTATTATTGTGGCCACTCGAGAGTCTATCAAGGCAGTTCCTAAAACGATTAGAGATGCGTCCTATGCTTTAGGAGCTTCCAAATGGCAAACAATCTGGCATCAGATTTTGCCTGGAGCAAGTGGGGGTATTTTAACAGGAGTTATCCTGTCCTTATCTAGGGCTGTTGGGGAAACGGCTCCGTTAATTGTGGTAGGGGCATTGGCGTATGTTCCTTTTGCTCCAAGTAGTCCACTGGATGATTTTTCTGTGTTACCAATTCAAATATTCAATTGGATTTCTAGACCACAACATGGGTTTATAGAAAATGCAGCAGCGGCCATAATCATTTTATTATTAGTCACCTTTATGATGAATGGTGTGGCGGTATATTATAGAAATAAATGGCAAAAGAGATGGAAATAGTTATGGAGAAAAATAATGTCAAGACATTAGAAAATAGAACGAATATGGAAAGTGTGAATAGTCAAAATCCAAAAATTTCTGTAAAGAATGCAAAAGTTTGGTACGATGATTTTCAAGCGATAAAAGGTATCAGTATGGATATTAAGCCCAATGCTGTAACTGCTTTTATTGGCCCTTCTGGTTGTGGTAAGTCTACCTTTTTACGATTGTTTAATCGTATGAATGATTATGTAGATGGGTTTAGCATGGAAGGAAAAATAAAGATAGATGGGACTAATATTTATAAAAAGAAAATACATGTAGAAGAGCTTAGAAAAGAGGTGGGTATGGTATTTCAAAAACCAAACCCGTTTCCAAAATCTATTTTTGAAAATGTTGCTTACGGCTTAAAAATTCAGGGAATTACAGATAAGAAGCTGTTAGATGCTCGTGTTGAAAAAGCATTAAGGCAAGCCGATTTATGGGAGGAAGTGAAAAATGATATGAAAAAGTCAGCATTGGCTTTGTCAGGAGGGCAACAACAGCGATTGTGTATCGCAAGAACGTTGGCTGTGGAACCATCAATCATTTTAATGGATGAGCCTACTTCTGCTTTGGATCCTATATCAACGGCTAAAATAGAAGACTTGATTTTTGAGTTAAAGGAAAAATATACCATCATTATTGTAACACATAACATGCAACAAGCCAGTAGGATTAGTGATTATACCGCTTTTTTCTATTTGGGAGAGTTAGTAGAATACAATAAGACAAAAATAATATTTACAAAACCTGAAAAAAAACGTACCGAAAATTACATTACAGGAAAATTCGGGTAAACAATAGATATGGAAAACGAAAACTACCAAAAAGAAATCCTGAAACAAGCAGGGTTGGAAATGATGACGCTGTGTATTTCTCAATTAGGAAAAGCTACAGAGTCCTATTTAAATAATGATGCCGACTTGGCAGAGGAAGTGATATATACGGAGTCACATGTAAATGCATTAGATATTAATATTGAAAAAAACTGTGAGCGATATTTGGCGCTATACACACCCRTAGCAACAGATTTGAGATTTGTAATGGCTTTGCTAAAAATCAATATTGATTTGGAWCGTATAGGTGATCATGCCTTTGGAATTTCTAAATATGTTGTGGATGATGAAACTACAGCTCCCGAAAGTCTAATCAAGGTGTTACAAATTGAAAAAATGTATGCGACTATTAAGGATATGTTTGATGATATTTTGGACGCTTTTGAAAATGAAAATGTGAAATCMGCACGAAAAGTCTTCAAAAAAGACAAAATATTGGATGCTATAAACAGTATTGCTTTTGAGGTTATAGAAACCGAAATAAAAAAAGATAATAGTGTTATTGGTAAGGCTTTACAATTGTCTTCAATCATTAAGAAGTTTGAACGTGTAGGTGACCTAATTAAAAATATTGCAGAAGAAATTATTTTTTATAAAAAGGCAGAACTTTTAAAACATACAAGAATCAAAAAATAAGAGGCTGAGCTTAGAGCWAATATGGTTAGTATCAATTTAATAAAAAAAACAAAATCTTGGCTTTTGGCCAGCCTCTCGGGTTARTRTTTTATTGTMGTATATGYAATGATTTATAGTAGGATRGTGCGAATATACTAAAAATAACAAGAAAGATATTGAGTTATTGTATGTAATTTAAGATAATTATCATSTTTTTCACAACGGTGTTTTCTTTGTAGATTTCCTGTGTGATGCGCTGGTGGAAACGGAGAGTGGGTACAATTCGTAGTTGTTGCTTTATACAAGTTATAAGTAAACGGAGCGGTTTTAATGTAAGCTTAAAGGGTTAATTATGTATTTGAATCAATTCGAACAATGTTTTTAATTGTGGAGGAGTCGTATTGTGGGATAAATTAAATTGCTGTGTTTTGTCCCCTTTTATTATTGTTAGTTTGGCTGGGATTACTCTGTCTACTGCTATAAACTCCTTATTTAGTTGCTCTTTAATACTGGGGAAATCAATAGAGTTAATGTTGTTTTCGAGGGCGTTCCACTGTGCTGCAGTTAAGTTTYGTACGGTTTCTTTTCCGTTTTCTATACGGATAATTTGACCTGGATTTACCGCTATTGAAAGTGAATATCCTCTTGTTTGTGCTTTGTACTGTATGGAGATTAAGCTGTCTGATTGCACTGGCTTACAAGCTAAGAATACCATTGTGAGTACTACTAATAAGATAGGATTTTTCATATGTTTCTACTATAAAAAGAGGTTGTAAGGTATAACGCTTACAACCTCCTGAAATTATGTATTTCGTTGTGTTTTTACTTTACAAAGCTTTCTCTAGCTCCACCTGCAGCGAATNATGCTCTTATTCTTGTGTTTTGACCTGCAGAGAACATATACATACATGCATCATCTACATAGTCCATATAGTTCATAGTCATATCATTAGTTCTACAGTTGACAGTAGGGTATGATGGACAACCATAATTAGGCCCGTCTGATGAAGGGGTGTCGCTTACATAATCGTCTGCTCTACAACGTCCGTCTCCCCAGATGTGACGTAAGTTTAACCAGTGTCCTATTTCGTGAGTCAAGGTTCTTCCTTCGTCAAATGGAGCTGATAAATATCCTGTTCTTCCAAAGAAATTAGGTCCTACTACCACACCGTCAGTAACGGCCGATCCTCCTGGGAATTGAGCGTAACCTAATATTCCACCTCCGATATTACATACCCAAATATTTAGATATTTAGTGCTATCCCATGCGTCAACACCTCCGTTAGAAGCGTATTTCATGTCGTTTCTAGTACCCCATGATGTTTTAGTTGTACTTTTTCTAGTGATTTCTGCTAGTGTAAAGTTAATGTCTAAGTCTGCAGCAATCCCAGCAAATTCAGAAGGAGTGTTTCCGAAATCTGAATTTTGTGCATTAAAATCTTCATTTAATACATCAATTTGAGATTGTATTTGTTGAAGACTGATATTTTGTGAAGCAGTATTATAAATTACATGTACTACTACAGGTATGTTTATAGTACCTTGATAAGGAACAGGGTCTGTTCCACCACCACCTCCTTTTGGTGGTTTTCCTTTATAAGCAATTAAATAATTTTCAAAGTCATAAGCTTGTTTCTCAATGGCATTCATACTGGCTTCTAGTCCAGGATTGTTCTGAAGTTGTACTGCTAGCACGTCCATAATAGCACAATTTCTACTAGGTGGAACTTCTGCTACTTCAGCAGCTTTCTGAAGGATTAGTGCCTCGTCGTTTGTAACTGCGTTTTCTTCCGTACAGGAAAACAAAATGCTGGCAATTGCAGCGACCATAAGGATTGATTTTCTCATAAATATTGATGTTAGTTAAGTTAATTATTTATAATTATTATCGGGGAAGATGAGCGAATTTATAAAAATTATGTTAAATATTAGCAATTATACACTATAAAGATAAGTGCTAGTTTACTTGTGTTAATAAGGGCTTGTGGATTGAAAAAAAATTATAAAAAGACTCCTGTTTTTAATTTGAAAGCGTGTATGCGGTTATTGGAAAATAAAAAAAAACTGGTGAAACGTATCGTTTTCAGTCTTTTATGTTTTGATGCATTGAGGATTTATTTGACAAAGCTTTCTCTTACTCCTCCAGATGCAACTATTTAAGCAAGTTGTGGTGTCCCATGCGTTAATTCCTCCTTGTGAAGCATATTTCAAAATGCTTCCAGTAGCCCAAGAAGTTTTACTTGTTTGTTTTCTGGTGGTAGAAACGTGGGTACATTGATTGTGCGTGTTGCTTTCTAAAGTGAGAAATCAGTATGGAACTTCTTTTTTAGGAGTGAGTAATGGTTAACAGAGAATTATATAGATATTGTCTTCTGTAATATCCGAGATATTGACCGTAGTCTTTCTTTTCTGTTGGAAAGTGAATTTAGGAGAAATAATCCACTAAGAAGAAGCCCTTGTTTCAATAAGAGAAGGACAAGGGATAAAATTAAAGAAAGGATGTTAGCTCAACATCCTTGTAGCACGTGTTAAAGCGCTAATAAATAGGTCTATCTCTTCTTTAGTGTTGTAAAAAGCAAAAGAAGCGCGTACGGTTCCGGGGATGTTGTAAAAATTCATTATTGGCTGTGCACAATGATGCCCTGTTCTTACCGCAATTCCTAATTTGTCGATAATGGTACCTATGTCAAATGGATGAATATCATTAACATTAAAGGAGATAACAGCTGTTTTTTGTGTAGAAGTTCCGTAGATCTTTAGACCTTCTATTGCTAGTAGTTTTTCTGTAGCATAGGACAATAATTCGTCCTCGTAGCTTGCAATGTTTTCAAAACCTAGGTCATTTAAATAATCCAAGGCCACTCCAAAGGCAATGACTCCACAAATATTAGGGGTACCAGCTTCGAATTTATGTGGTAAATCTGCATAGGTTGTTTTTTCAAAAGTAACTTCTTTTATCATTTCCCCTCCACCTTGGTAGGGTGGTAATTTTAAGAGACATTTTTCTTTACCATATAAAACTCCGACACCCGTTGGTCCACATATTTTATGTGCTGAGGTGACGTAATAATCCACATCTAAGGCTTGCATGTCTGCTTTAATATGTCCTGCGGCTTGAGCGCCATCTATCAATACTTCAGCACCAATATTATGGGCTTGATCTATAATAAACTGAATCGGGTTTATAGTTCCTAAAGCGTTTGATACATGGTTTACAAATACCATTTTGGTTTTTTTGGATAGTAAGTTTACGTACTCCTCCATGTCTAATTCTCCCGACTCATTCATGGGGATTACACGTAAAATAGCGCCTGTTTTTTCGCAAAGCATTTGCCAAGGAACTRTGTTTGAATGATGCTCCATTTCTGAAACAATTACTTCATCTCCTTTTTGTAACATTTCGCTAAAACCACTTGCAACCATGTTTATTCCATGCGTAGTTCCTGAGGTGAAAATAATTTCATAAGAGTTTTTGGCATTCATATGTGCCTGTACTTTTACACGAGCTTCTTCAAAAGAATTTGTAGCCAACTGGCTTAAAGTATGCACCCCTCTGTGAATATTTGCATTGTAATTAGAATAATAATCTACAATAGCATCTATAACAACCTGAGGTTTTTGATTAGTGGCAGCATTGTCAAAATACACTAAAGGTTTTTTGTGAATCAATTGATTTAAAATAGGAAAATCTGATCTGATTTTGGCAATGTCTAACATAGTATATGGTGGTCTAATCTCTTAATTATTCAATTCTGTGATACTGAGTTTAGTATTCAGTCGTCACTTAGAATGATTCTAAAAGCAAAAGTACTCAAAGTATTTTTAATACTCTTTATTTYTCATTTATCTTTGAGAGATAACTAACATAAATAACTATGAAAAAAATTATTAAATACGGATYGTTGATCCTGTTAATCGGATTGCTAACTGTTGTTTATCTCWATTATCCTCGATTGAATATTATCAGCGGTTATGCTTCAAAAAACATGGCATCAAGCGTTTTTTTGGCCCATAGGTCGGAAGCTTCTATCATACAATTTGACAACAATTTCGACCCCATAAGTAAGGCGGAAACAAGTGTCAATGTTATTCAAAAAACCGCAAGTGCTAATTCCTTTGGWGTGTTGGAAAGAATCGCTGTTTATAGAGAGGGATTGGGAGCTGTATTAGTAGACGATGATTTTGATGTGTCGGAGCCATATCTTCGTCCTAATAGAGATTTAAACCCGAAACAACTACCATATCCATATGGGAATTTACCACAAAAGGATACCGTGTTTTCTAATGTTAATTATTTAAAAATTCAGCAAATTGTAAATGCTGCTTTTGATGACAATGGTGAACGAATAAAAAAAACAAGATCAGTTTTGGTGATTTATAAAAACCAAATCATCGCAGAAAAATACGAAGAGGGTATTACTAAASAAACACCTATTTTAGGTTGGAGTATGACCAAAAGTATTACCAGTACCATTATTGGARTATTGGCAAAGCAGCAAAATTTTGATATTTATAAACCAGCGCCAATTATGGCTTGGAAGGATGATGARCGTTCRAAAATAACCACACATAATTTATTGCAAATGAATAGTGGTTTGGAATGGGWTGAAGATTATAATACCATTTCTGAYGTGTCYAAGATGTTGTTTTTATCGAGAGATATGACTATTACGCAACGTGATAAAGAATTAGAATTTGCYCCGGGAACACATTGGAATTACTCYTCKGGAACTAGTAATTTATTGTCCCGWATTATTAGAAATCAATTTAAAACACATCAGGAATATCTGGATTATTGGTACACGGAATTGATTGATAAAATTGGGATGCACAGCATGATTGTGGAAGCGGATATGTCTGGTAACTATGTTGCATCCTCTTATGCCTGGGCAACGACTCGAGATTGGGCAAAGTTTGGTCTGTTGTATTTACACAAAGGAAATTGGAATGGAGCGCAATTATTTAATCCAAACTGGGAAACCTATGTAAGAACCCCGGCTCCAAATTCCAATAAAGAATATGGAGGGCATTTTTGGTTGAATGCAGATAAAGGATATAAAGATGCTCCTGAAACTATGTATTCCTGCAATGGTTACCAAGGACAACGTGTTTCTATTTTTCCGTCTAAGGATTTGGTGATTGTTCGTATGGGCTTGGCCAGTGATAGTGATTTTGATTTTAACGCCTTACTGGGCGGTGTTTATGGAGCGATTGAGTAAGTAGGATAGATGTATCGAGAAGTTCTCATTTTATTCTATATCGTCACTTCGAGATGTGAGTTTTTTTAAAAAAATACAACCCATTGGGAGTTCTGACGTTTCTAGCGTCAATTCGAGATGAGAGTTTTTAAAAACATAAAAACCAGTGGCAGTGATGACGAATAAGAACTGTAAAAAGGTAGCGTTACAAGTGTCACATTCCACGTGTCATTTCGAACGAGGAACGAGGAGAAATCTCACACTAATAC
>NVSD01000090.1 GCA_002401105.1 Flavobacteriaceae bacterium
CTCACTCCTAAGTTTATGCCTAAAAAACCGAAAACCCATCCGCCTACAATTCCTCCTACAATTCCTAATGCAATGTTTAAGACAAGGCCAAAACCACCGCCTTTCATCAATTTACCAGCAATCCAACCAGCGAGCCCTCCGACGAGGAGAAAATACAAAAAATCCATAAAAATATTTTTTAGTTAATAATCAACAAGTTAAGAATTAATTTGGTGTTTTATACACTGTTTGTGAATAGGATAAATCATTAAACCTTTGGAATGCCTATTAAATCAAATTAACCTATTTTTGTGAGGACCCAGAATTAGGGTGGTGGCATAAAAATATTTAACAACAGATAATTTTTAAATGAAGTTTATAAAAAATTTTGGAAGGGCCATCTGGCAAATATGGTTTTATGGATGGGTGTTTTTTTCTGTATTGGCTGTTTTTCCCGTATTGTTAATTATTGTGTCAAAAGAAAAATGGTACCCTGTATTTTATAAAATAGCTCGTGCTTGGTCTAAAACCATCCTTTTTATCATGGGTTTCCGTGTAGACATGGAAAAAGAAGGGCGTTTGGAAAAAGGGAAAAGTTATTTGTTTTGTCCTAATCACACCTCTATGATGGATGTGATGTTGATGTTTGTTCTTAGCGAGAATCCTTTTGTTTTTATTGGAAAAAAAGAGATTGCGAAGGTACCTGTTTTTGGATATTTTTATAAAAAGACCAATATTTTAGTGGATAGAGGTAATCGCGATAGTCGCAAACAAGTTATTGAAGAAGCGAATAGGCGATTATCCAGTGGTATGAGCATCTGTATTTTTCCTGAAGGCCTAGTGCCCGATGATGAAAATGTGGTATTGAGTGATTTTAAAAATGGAGCTTTTCGCTTGGCTATTGAACATCAAATCCCTATTGTTCCTGTTACTTTATACGATTGTAAACGACTGTTTTCATTTACGTTTTTTAGTGGGAAACCTGGAGTATTACGCGCTAAATTGCACACTATAATTCCTACTGTAGGAATGGAATCCAAGCAAAGAAACTCCTTGAAAAAGCAAACTTTTTCTTTAATTTATGACGAGTTAATCTTGGATTTGAAAGATTGATTACCGTTACGCAAAGTCTCTCGACTTTGAGTGAAATTCAAACTGTGCGCAAAGTTTAAGCCTCCTCTTTCTTAAAATAAGTTACGATGGCTTCTTTCATCAATACCGATTGTTCTCCCGCTTTTAAGGCTGGTAATTCTTTTATAATAGTGTAATGAGGCCAGTTATCACTGTCAAACATATCAAACTCATAATAGCCAAAAGGCTCTAATAATCTACAAATAGCAATATGCATTAAATTCACTTTGTCATCTTTGCTATAGTCGCGTTTTCCTTGTCCTAATTCTTGGATTCCTATTAAGTAAATAATAGCATCCATGGTAAGTTCGTCTCCATCATTAAATTGGGCTGATAAGTCGGTAACCAGTGTGTTCCAATCTTCTTTTAACTGAATATCTCTTGACATTTTATTGAATTTTAGGGACAAAGATACGAACTAAAAAAATGTATATTTACAAAAAAAAACAGGTTTCATGAATACGATTGATATTATACTAGCGGTACTTTTAATTTTTGGATTTGTGAGAGGGATAATGAAAGGTTTTTTTGTGGAGGTAGCGTCCTTGGTTTCTTTAATTGCTGGAGTCTATGGAGCCATTCATTTTTCATATTTTGTAGCTAATTATTTAACGGAGCATGTTTCCTGGGAGGAGCGTTATATCACCATTGTTTCTTTTGCTATTACCTTTGCTGTCATTGTTTTAGTGATTGCAATGTTAGGACGAATATTTACAAAAATTGCAGATTTTGCTGCTTTGGGAATTATCAATTCTATATTGGGAGGTGTTTTTGGAGTCTTAAAAATTGGATTGATCTTGAGTATTGCTTTAATTATTTTTGATAAGCTAAACAGTACCTTGCCTTTTACTTCTAAAGAAGCTACGGAAAGGTCTATTTTGTATCAACCAATTCATGATTTAGCACCTACGTTATTTCCTGATTTCTTAACGGTTACAGAGAAGTAATCACTTAATATTTAGAACAGGTCATGGTGACTAAACTGATTGTAACGCCTTCTATAAGAATAAGTGTATTATAGCACGCTTCCATGGTGGCGCCTGTTGTTATAACATCATCTATTAATAATACATGTTTGTTTCTAAGTAAGTGTTCTTGTTGGATGGCAAATATTTCCTCGGTGTTTTTGAGTCTGGCAAACCTTCCCTTTTGAGTTTGACTATTACTACTTGTTTTTTTGATAAGCACCTCGTTTATAAAAGGAATGTCTAAGTGATAACTCAGTTGTTTTCCGAATTTATCCAGTTGATTAAATCCCCTGCTACGTAATTTATTGGGATGTAAAGGAACGGCAACAATACAGTCTAATTCCTTAAAACGTTCGCTATTTTTTAATTCATTTCCCATCCAATCTCCTAGAAAAACGCCTATTTGTTGCTGGTTTTTATATTTTAAAAGATGGATTAATTCTTGTGCCTTATGATGTTTTTCATAATAAAATAAAGAAGTGGCTGCTCTAATTTTAATTCGCCCATAAAAAGAGCGCTCTAACCTGTTGGCGGTCTCGTCGGTAAAATAGGTCAACGCGAGGTCGTGACGACAATAGGTACACAAATAAGATTCGTAATTGTGTAGCGTTTTATCACAGCCCAAACAGTAGTTTGGAAAAAAAATATAAAATATATCTTTAAAAAATTGCATAAATAACTTACTTTCGGAGAGAAAGTTACAAAAAATAAAAACGCTATTTAATTGAAAAACAGGATTACTTTTTTTAGGGAGGCCATTAAAAATATAAGGACTTCGGGTACTGTTGTTCCCAGTTCTAAATTTTTGGTCAAAAAAATGTTGGCAGGAATCGACTTTAAAACCGCACGAGTTATAGTGGAGTTTGGCCCTGGAAGTGGAACGATAACCAATGAAATTTTAAATCGGATGCATCCAGAGGCTCGTTTGATTTGTTTTGAGATTAACGAAGTGTTTTTTGAACATCTGTCCAATACTAAGCATCCTCAGTTGACCCTGCTAAAARGATCGGCCACTAGTATAAAAAAAATGATGCAGGAATACGGGCTTGACCAAGTTGATTATGTGGTGTCCAGTCTGCCATTAGCCATTATGCCTCCGGAGGTTTCTCTGGAAATTTTAGAAAACACCTATAGTGTTTTAAAAAATAAAGGGGAATTTATACAGTATCAATACAGCCTTCAAAACAAGAAAGATGTAAAAAAAATATTCGGACAACATGTTAGTATTCAGTTTGTAACCTTGAATATCCCTCCGGCGTTTGTGTATTTCTGTAAAAAAGTGCAATAATTAACGTGTTTTAGCGTTAGAAGGTTTCCCTCAATAAGTTTAATTAATTATTTTTTATGAGTACAACAGAAAACAAATCAAGCAATTCAAGCAAAGCAATTTTAATTGTTTTAGCACTCCTTTTAGTTGGAGCCTTAGGTTATATTTTTTATAGCARTCAAGAGCATACAGAATTAACAAATGCTATTACAGCAGAAAAAGTTGAGATCCAAGAGGATTTAAAGAAAATGGTGTTAAAGTATGATGAAGCAATTGCTCAGAATACAGAAATTACTGACGAGTTACGTACGGAAAGAGATCGTATTGTAGCATTTCAAGCATCGATTAAAAAATTGGGAAAAACCAATTACAGTTTAATCCGTAAATACAGAAAAGAAATTGCGAACATGCAAGCATCTTACGATCGTTTGTCGGAACAAGTTGTTGAGTTAACCGCTGAAAACAGTATGTTGACAGATAGTTTAGGAGTTGCAAATACGCAGATTTCAGAAAAAATCATTCAAAATGATAGTCTGAATGCGCAAAATGTAGCATTGCAAAGTACAGTAATTAAAGGATCTGTATTAAGAGTACATGCGATTCAAGTCCTTTCTATGCGTGAGCGTTCAAATGGACAGTTAAAACAAACTACACGTGCAAGAAGAACAGATGCATTTAGAATTAACTTTAGAGTAGCACAAAATGATATTGCTGACAAAGGAGAGCGTATTGCACTTATTCAAATTTTAGATTCTAAAGGAGCGGTTTTAGCTAAAAAAGGAACCGTTACTTTTGATGATGGAAATGAAGTAGGATACAGCGACCGTAATATTGTTGATTATGACAATACTAATATGGATGTTATATCTTTAATAGAGTTAGACAGAAAATCGATGGTAAAGGGAAGCTATACGGTAAATGTTTATTTAGACAACCGTTTTGTAGGAGCGTCTAACATTATTTTGAAATAAAAAACAAACAATTTAATTGTTGAAAAAAGGGGGATTTGCTTAGGCAAGTTCCTCTTTTTTGATTTTTATAGCGTCGGATTAATAAAAAAAAGCCTTAAAAACTCATTAATAGAATACTTAGCACTAAAAACTGCTATAAATAAACGCTTATTCTCATAAAATATTTATTTTTGCTGCATGGCAAAACAAGAAGATAAATTTAAGAAGGTAGTTTCGCATGCAAAGGAGTACGGTTTTGTATTCCAATCAAGTGAAATTTACGATGGTTTAAGTGCAGTGTATGACTACGCACAAAACGGGGTAGAGTTAAAGAAAAATATTCGTGAGTACTGGTGGAAAGCCATGGTGCAAATGAATGAAAATATTGTTGGATTAGATGCAGCCATTTTTATGCACCCAACTACATGGAAAGCATCCGGCCATGTAGACGCTTTTAGCGATCCATTGATTGATAATAAAGATTCGAAAAAAAGATACCGTGCCGATGTATTAATCGAAGATTATGTTGCTAAATACGACACTAAAATTGAAAAAGAAGTAAAAAAAGCAGCCAAACGCTTTGGAGATTCTTTTGATAAGGCAGAGTTTTTAGCTACCAATCCACGCGTATTACAATACAAAGAAAAAGGGAATGCTATTTTACAGCGTATGGGGCAATCTTTAGAAAAAGAAGACCTAGAGGATGTAAAAGCATTGATAGAAGAATTAGGAATTGGTTGTCCATTGTCTGGGTCTAAAAACTGGACAGATGTAAAACAATTCAACTTGATGTTTGGAACTAAACTTGGAGCCAGTGCAGATACTGCAATGGATTTGTATTTACGCCCAGAAACAGCACAAGGTATATTTGTAAACTTCCTAAACGTTCAGAAAACGGGACGTATGAAAATTCCTTTTGGAATTGCACAAACAGGAAAAGCGTTTAGAAACGAAATTGTTGCGAGACAGTTTATTTTTAGAATGCGTGAATTTGAACAAATGGAAATGCAATTTTTCATAAAACCAGGAACTCAAAAAGAATGGTACGAAGCATGGAAAGTAAACCGTTTAAAATGGCATATGTCATTAGGAATGGGAGCTGATAACTACCGTTTTCACGATCATGAAAAATTAGCACACTACGCAGATGCTGCATCTGATATTGAGTTTAAATTCCCATTTGGTTTTAAAGAATTAGAAGGAATTCACTCTCGTACTGATTTTGACTTAAAAGCACATGAAGGAGCTTCTGGGAAAAAATTACAGTATTTTGATCACGAAGAAAATAAAAACTACACACCTTATGTGGTAGAAACGTCTATCGGATTAGACCGTATGTTTTTGGCCGTATTCTCTAACTCTTTRCAAGAAGAGGAATTAGAAAATGGAACGACTAGAACTGTGTTAAAATTACCATCGGTATTGGCACCTTATAAAGCGGCAATTTTCCCATTGGTTAAGAAAGATGGTTTACCAGAAGTTGCACGTAAAATTATGGAAGAGTTAAAGTGGGACTTTAATGTAATTTACGATGAAAAAGACGCTGTAGGACGTCGTTACCGTCGTCAAGACGCCTTAGGGACGCCTTTCTGTATTACTGTAGATCACGATACGTTAAACGACGATTGTGTAACTATTCGTCACAGAGATACCATGCAACAAGAACGTGTTAAAATCACGGAGCTTGCAGCAATTATTAAAGAAGAAGTAGATGCACGTAATTGGTTACAAAAAATGTAATTCATTTATTAGTATATAAATTTATTAAAACGGATGATGAGCCTAGGCTGATTGTCCGTTTTTTTTGTATTTTGGTTTAAAATTGAGAATGTATTATGGAATTCAATAATAAAAAATTAGAAAAAACATCTAAGTATTTAAATTACTTCATCGCACTGGTGTTATGTGGTTTTTTAATCTCGCTTTCAGGGAAATTAATGGACGATGTGGATGAGTGGAAGGAAAGGCCGCAGATAACATCTTTTGAAGATCTAGATTTGATTGCTAAGGAAAAAGGGTTGATTGATAAAATCGATGCGGAAATCGATTTGAAAAGAGAACAGCAGACTAGTATTCAAAACACGCTTAATATTGCCAATAATAAGTATACAAACGCAAAGGAATCCTTTGATAATTGGTTGGCTGCGCGTAAAACCATCGGGTCTCCTAAGGAGGACAAAGCCATTTTAAAAAGAGCCACTAAACTGGATGAATATTTTAAAACACAGCAGGAATGGAAAAAAGAACTAGCGGATTTAAATAATGATATTCATTTATTAAGAAAAGAGCAAGGCGTAATTACGGACCGTGTTACTGCGGAAAGAGACCGYGCTTATAAATTACAATCCAAGGCCATTCAAAAGTATGATTTAAAAGTGTTTTTAATTCGCTTATTGTTTATCCTACCTATATTGTTAATAGGAATCTTTTTTATTGTAAAATTCAGAAAACACAAGTACTGGCCATTGTTTTTAGGATTTGTGCTCTTCTCTTTTTATGCTTTCTTTTTTGGTTTAGTACCGTATTTACCAAGTTATGGTGGTTATATTAGGTATTCTGTTGGTATTATTTTAAGTGTGGTATTTGGGATATATGCTATCAATAAAATTAAAGCTTTTATAGAGCGTAAGAAAAAGGAACTCAAAGCACCAACAACGGAACGTGCTAAAAAAGTGCAAACGGAAACCGCAGAAAAAGCCTTGGACGATCATATGTGCCCGTCTTGTGGAAAGGATTTTATTGTAAAAAAATGGGACAAGCCCTCTGATAAAAAAAAGCAATACATTTCTTATGGTGTAGTCACCAATTTTTGTCGTTTTTGTGGGTTGGAATTGTTCAAGCCTTGCGGGAAATGTGGGGAAGAGAATTTTGTGCATTTGCCATTTTGTGCAAGTTGTGGAGACCCCGTTACAAATAAGAAAGAAGTGTAGCTTACAATGCATTAATTAATATGGATTTATTTAACACAGAACAGCATCCAAACCTTCTCCCAGTAGACGGGGAAGTTCGCTATTATGGCCCTGTGATGTCTTATAAAGATGCGGAAAAATATTTCCAATTGTTATTGAGTGGAATCGCCTGGGAACATGATCAAGCCATCATTTTTGGGAAAGTAATTACTACCAAGCGTAAAATTGCTTGGTATGGTGATACGGATTTCTCGTATACCTATTCCAAAATTACAAAGACAGCCTTGCCGTGGACACCAGAATTATTGAGTTTAAAAAAACTTGTGGAAACCAAGCTAAATACCACCTTTAATTCTTGYTTGTTAAACCTATATCACGATGGTTCTGAAGGTATGGCTTGGCATTCGGACGCTGAAAAAACCTTAGGTAAAGAACCGCGYATTGCATCGCTTAGTTTTGGTGCCGAACGTAGATTTKCCTTCAAGCATAAAGAAACCAAACAAACCGTGTCTTTAACCTTGGAGAAGGGGAGTTTGCTGCTCATGGCAGGRRAATGTCAGCAACATTGGTTGCATCGCTTGCCGCCTACAAAAAAGGCGTTTAAGGAGCGGGTGAACTTGACGTTTCGGAATATAGTGTTGGAAGAGTAATTGTGAYAARTTTTTATTGAAATGCTGTGTCAACTTTWGTTAAGAGAATAAAAAAATACATCAATGAAASACTTACGACTTMATYATATTTCTGACGATTATTTCCAAACSGCMTGGGCRCTTTACCTGGAWGCTTTTCCTGAGGAAGAACGTCGRTTATTRGARGCTCAGGARKTAGTTATGCRGCAKAARRARTATCATTTTGATGTTGTGATTGACAATAAAAAACTGATKGGTTTTCTCTTGTGGTGGGATTTTAAATCTTATAGATACATAGAGCACTTTGCAACTGTTCCTGCACAAAGAAATAAAGGTTTTGGAAGGTTGATTCTTGAAAGATTTATGATTAGTGATAATAAGCCAATGTTGTTGGAGGTGGAATTACCAACTTCAACAATCAATCAGCGGAGGATAAATTTTTACGAAAGACAGGGCTTTATACTCAACCAGCATTATTATGAAGTTCCACCTGTCAAAAATGGTCAAGCTCCCTTGCAATTATTATTGATGTCTTACCCAAACAAACTTTCCTTAAAAGATGTAGCGGAGTTTGTAAAAATAGTACATCCTATTATTTTTAATGATGCCTCCGGAATAAATGAGGCTTCTAATTAGTTGTAACGGATTATAACAAGAAAAACGGAAGAATAGCGCTTCTGTTTTGAAGATTTTTTTGGTTTCTTTTTTCGTTAATGTAAAATAATGAGCTATTTAAAAATCACTATCATTGACTATAAATGTATAAGTGTGGACATAGCTTTTAGAAACAATTCCTGATCCGGAAATGTCTATTTCCCAATTTTCAGTGTTTTTATACTTTTTTTGAATACTATCGCCAGCAGCATTTGTGATGTTAAAAACGCTTAAATAATCTGCCGGATTCTCGGCGATGTCACTTCCGCCACGCCTAGTGAGGTAAATTAAGGTTTTTGATTTTTTTGCTGCGATGTCGTGCACAATCTTATCTAGATCATAATTGCTTTCTGCATTTATGGAGATTGTCTTATTCGAATTGTTTTGAACTATTATTTTTGTGTCTGTTGCTGTTTCGCAGCCAATAAATAAAATAACAACGAGGTACATCGCGATTTGTTTGAATCGATTCTTTTCTTTTTTCATAATAACAAAGCTTTTATTATAGTACGATTTGAGGAGTTTTATATTGTATTCTTWTTTTATGTGTTGCTTGAGATAAGAATAAAGTGATGGTTTTAACTTCTTTTTTATTTAATAACGGAAATTAGCATCCCGGCTTTTAAAACGATTTGGTATGTTTTCTAAGGTTTATTTGTAAGTGCTCAGAAGCTATTCTGTTTGTTTGAAGTGATTTTAACAGTGAATTTATCACTTAAATATGTGACAGTATGTTTGTATGYWWTCWTYTTTTAKGTGTTNNTTNWNNTWRKAWTRARGKGATGGTNNTNNTTAASNTNTTTTTAGGTTAAAAACTTGGAGACCCCTCCAGCAAGGCATCATCTTTGTGCTTAATTAAGYGTCAAACAGATAGATTGTTTCATTTTTAAATTAATCGCCATGCAAAAACAAGATTATAAATTACCCTCGGATTTAATTKTTGATATAAAAAACAGRCTCAAAACATTGAGTGGACAACTTAGTGGTGTGGTAAATATGCTGGACCAGGGTAGGGATCCTGCACAGATAGATATTCAATTTAAATCGATAGACAAAGGCGTRCAAAAAGCACATTTTTTATTGTTGGACGAGGTGTACAGAAAAGCATTGGCGCAAGGTATTGTAAATGCAGAAGCATCTTGTCCTGGTGATTGTGGAAACGAACAATCCATTGCGTATTTAAAACAGGAATTCCCTACAATTCCGCTATCAGAATTGACAGAAAAACTAAAGGAAATTCATGTGATAGAGAATAGACTCAGGCATTATAATAAAAAAAGCGGTTAATTAATTTGGAGACCCCCTAGGGCAGCGTTGCATCTTTGTATTAGTAATTTAATTTAAACATTATAAAGATGAAAAAGCAAATTGAAATTTTCACAGCTGGATGTCCAGTATGTGAACCGGTAGTGCAATTAGTGAAGGAAACTGCAGGTGATAATTGTGAAATTATTACTTATAATGTAGCGTCACCTTGTGATAGTGGAATATGTGTTTCTAAATTGGAGACCTATGGTATAAAAAAATTACCAGCTATTGCTGTAGATGGTAAATTATTGAGCTGTTGTACCCATATTCAAATTACCAAAAATGAATTGTTATCTGCTGGAATTGGAAAATGTTAGCGTGATGAAACGACTACAATTAAATGAGAAAACGTCCATTGTAACTGCCGTGTTTTCGGCAGTTACTTTAAAGCTATGTTGCTGGGGACCAWTATTGTTAACTGGAGTGTTYGGGTTTGCGGGAAGTTCAAGTTATTTTTCTTGGCTACAACTGTATAAACCTTGGTTCTTAGGTATAGCGTGGTTGTCCTTGGGGTATTCTTTTTATCAAGTGTATAAAACTCAACGTTTAAATTGTGAATGTACGGAGGTTGAAATGTATAAAAAATCGGCCATTCGCAAAAAAATAGTTGTTTGGTTGGTAGCCGTTTTTGTATTGATTATGACAATTATTTCGTTTTATCCTGCACTTTTAACCAAACATCGGTTCAAGGATGTTATTGTGTCTCCTGTAGTTCCTTTGGCTAACACTACATTTATAATAAAAGGAATGAGTTGTGGCGGATGTGAAGCCAATGTTAATCAGGCGATCTCTCCCATAAAAGGCGTGTTTTCCATCGAAACTTCCTTTAAAAAGTCAACAGCCACCATAATGTTTGATTCTACAAAGGTTTCTGTGAAAATGTTGAAAGAGGCAATCGTTAATAAAGGTTATATTGTTTCATCACCTGATTAAGGGATGTGAATGCATTTGACTGATAAATAGGTTGTTGTATGGGGAAATGTTTCTATATTTAGAGTGGACAATAATTGCTTGTTTTATAGTGAATACAATAGCTATCCAATTGAAAAAATGAATATTAAAGAAATATTAAATACGTCAGGTCACAGAACTTGGGAAATGCCCAGTAAAAGCTGGAGGTTTTATCAAGAGTGGAATAATGCGATATTTTTACATTGGCAAGTGGRATTAAGCGAATTAGAAAAATTTGTTCCCAAGGAATTAGAAATTGACCTTTTTGAAGGGAAACCATGGGTTTCAGTGGTTGCATTTACAATGGAAAAAATAAGACTCAAAAATCTTCCTTCATTTCCTCCGATTTCGGATTTTGATGAAATTAACGTAAGAACATATATAAAATCTAAAAATAAAACGGGCGTTTATTTTTTAAGTATAGAGGGAGGAACAAAGTTGTCCTGTGAAATTTCTAAAGGGATATCAGAACTTCCCTACCGGTTTTCTACTATCAAAAGGACAGCTAAACAATATAAATCTTATAACTCAGAATTTAAAGA
This sequence comes from Flavobacteriaceae bacterium, assembly GCA_002401105.1. Lineage (GTDB taxonomy): Bacteria > Bacteroidota > Bacteroidia > Flavobacteriales > Flavobacteriaceae. Next base: position 11,289 of record NVSD01000090.1, read on the forward strand.
TTCATTAGATATTGAATTTGTAGTTGGAAAAGAGATTAAGCAGAAAACATTGCTAGATACATGGCTTACGGAAAGGTACCTGCTGTTTCAAGACACAGAAAAGTATATTAACGAATTTGAAATCCACCATTTAGAATGGCCGATTAGTGAAATTAAATTGCTGAAGCTTGATTTTAATTATCCGAGATTTAGCAGGTTATTTAAAAACGCCCCGGATAAAATACACTACTCAGAAGGTGTAAAAGTTATGGCCTGGGGGAAGTATAAGCGAAAAAAAATGCAATAACAATTCTCTGAATTAGTTGAGGTGTTAAAGCACAGTCCTACTAATAAATCGTTTAAATATAAACAAGTACTATTTTGTTTTATTCAATTTAATATTCTTTAAATCTCATTAGGTATACGTAAGCGTTATAAAATTAAATCTACCGTATGCTATTCGTGCATAGTTGTATAAATTTTCTGTATTTTTGTTCTCACGGCGTA
>NVSD01000091.1 GCA_002401105.1 Flavobacteriaceae bacterium
AAAAAAACAATACGTTATCTAAAACTATAGCTGCTTAATATAGATAGATACTCAATAAAAAGATAAAACAAAATAAAAGGTAAAAATATGAATATCAACATTAAAACTGGATTAATAATCTCTACAATTTTATTAATTCTATCAATTTTAACTCTGCAATATAACGTATTTGGAACCCAAACAATTATCGATGTTTTTATTGCTTCTGCTTTAGTAATAAATATTTCACTCATTTTTAAAGTTTTTAAACAGAAAAACAAGAATTGAATAATGAAACGCTATACTGAACCGTTTAAAGGTTGGCTTAAAACTGTGTAAAAAGGGGAAACATTACGTTGAAAAACACTAGGAATATGAACATAACAAAACGCCAATGAGGATTTTTTTCTATTCCAATGGTTCTTTTGGGAAAATCGAGAAGCAAATCTATTGATATGTTTTTCTAAAAACTAAAAATGAAAAAAAAAATTGCAATACTACTATTATTAGTAACTTCTATGTACTCCTGTAAAGAGGAAATTCCAAAGGTGGATTATGTTATTCTTACAGGTAACTTGATAAATCTAAAATCAGGAGGTAACATTTTAGTGAGAAATTCAAAAGGGTTTTCAAAACAAATTAAAGTTCCTGTTACAGGACAGTTTATCGATACACTTTATTTAGATACAAGTGTTTATATGATGCGTTTTAATGGTTATCAACGAACGGAGGTTTATCTTAAAAAAGGAAGTAACATACATTTTACTTTTAATGGAGCGGAGTTTAATAGCCCTTATACTTTTTCAGGTGATCTATCAACATTGAATAATTATTATGTACAAAAATCTAGTATAGAAAAGTCTTTTCATGAAACTGGTGGTCCGGATATATGCCTTTTAGAAGAAGATGTATTTGAAAGTAGACTTACAAAACGTCAAAAAGATATGGAACGAGTACTACTGGCTACTCCAGATATTCCAAGCGATATTAAGGATAAAGAATTTCGTAATATATATTATGAACGTTTAAAATTAATGGAATCTTACAACGGTTACCAAAATGACATTGTCCAAAAAAAATACAGAAAAAATCACAAATTAAACGAGAAATTCGCTAAAGAATTGGAAGCTTTAGATTTAAATAACCAAACAGATTATTTGTATTCTTCAAAATATGCAACCCTTGTAAGTCTAAGTATTGATTATAAAGCTAAGTCCTTTAGAGATAAAGATGGCATACCCTATGGAGATGCATACGTTAAGGCAATTTCTGAAGTGAAAAATGATTTTATAAGAGAAAATGTACTTTATAATAATCTTTACGCAGGTAGTAGCCTAGTAAATAGTAAAGTGGTTGTAAATGCTTTTTTAAGTTTATCTACCGATGAAAGTCGTATTAAAAAAGTAAAAAGATTATATGAAGACTCTGCCAAATTACTTTCAGGAAAACCTTCTCCTAAATTTGTAAACTATGAAAACAATGCCGGTGGTACTTCTTCTCTAGATGATTTTATAGGGAAATTTGTCTATATTGATATATGGGCAACTTGGTGTTTACCTTGCAAAATGCAGATTCCTTTTTTAGAGGCATTAGAAGAACAATACCACGCAAAAAATATTGAGTTTGTATCGATATCTGTAGATAAACAAAAAAACAAACAGTTGTGGAAAGATCTAATAAAAGTAAATAAAATGAAAGGTATTCAGTTAATAGCCGATAATGATTTTAAATCAGATTTTATTAAATCGTATAATATTAAACGTATACCAAGGTTTATTTTCTTAGATCCTATGGGAAATATAATAAGCTACAATGCACCACGCCCTTCTCAAACATATAAATTAAAAGGTCTTTTTGACGAATCGGGAGTTAAATAATACTATATTTTGCATAGATAACAATCTGAATCGTTGCGAAAATCATTAAAACATAGCTCAATTATAAAAATTATGACTATAACTGAACTGAATATGATCAAAGAGAAAGAGAAAAAAATAAATAGAACTTTCGGGAAGGATTTAACAAAAAATGAATAAATACTATAAGCAACACTTCATGAAATTTATGCTCACATTCTAACTAAATAACGAACTGATTAACATGCAACAAACGATTTACTACGTCCGAAATATCTCCAATTTTACAGTCGAAAAAATCTTATAAAAACCCGTTGGCGTGCATTTTGAAAGAACATTTAAGAAAAAAACAAAATATGAATCTTAGCAGAAAAATAATCTTAATAGCTTTAACTATTTCAGTTTTAAATTCTTGTAAACAAAAAGAAAATAAATCTGATAAAATAGAAAATGTAACTAATGTTCCGGAAAAACATAAAGACGAAAGGTTATATAAAGGAATGCTTTCATATATAGCGAAAACAAATGGAGTGGCATTTTATGAATGCAATCAGGAGTTTACAATTTCTGTTGTTCCTCTAAAAGATAGTGACTTCAGTTCATTATTTGATGCTTACAAGAAAGTACAAGTTGAAAACGATTTAGATTTTGCCTACGTTGAATTTAATGGATACATAACGAAAGAAACTATCTCGTCTGAAATGGATGATATGAGAACCATTAGAATTACTAAATTCTTAAAGATTGACAAANGCAAATCTTGTGATTAAAACCGATTATAACGGAAAAGATGTCACGCCAACACAGTGGTTAATTAGATCCTTGGTCTGTGTTTACTTACAAAAGCACCTACATAAAAATGCAATTGATCTAATACCAAACATTGCTCGTAATAAGAGAAACCAATTAATATGACTAAACTATTTACTTTATTATTACTCGTTTTTAGTTTATCAAGCTATGCCCAAAAGAACGCTATGAATGAAATCACAAATTTAGTGCTCAATACAAAAATAGAGATAGACAATTCTCTTTCTATTGAATTAACTAGATTCTCACACAAAAAAGCAACAAGCGATAAACAAGCCTCCGTAGCATCTGCTCATTTGATTTTTTTTCAAGGGGAAAGAGAATATGAATTGATGATTTCAATATATGAGAGTGCGGACAGCATTTCCTATGAGAAAGAGTATGAATCTATTCATTGGAATGAATACACTGTCAAATTAAAGCATATTAGTTATAATGAATCCATTGATGTCGTAATTACTAAAAACGATACGCTTATAAATAAAAATATTCCCTTAGATAAAAATCAACTATTAGATCAAGCCAATAAAATTATAACCTCCAAATACGCTCGATTTGTATTCGACCCACTATTGTATGAAATCACAGCTTGGAAAAACTCCGAAAAAACAATCGTCAAATACAGAAGAATTATCAAGTTTACTCCTCTTGACAAAAAAGATGAAAATTTAGATTATGATTTTGAGGTTAATTTAACCAACCAGCATGTTTCGCCATTTGATTTCTGGGGATTGGACAGGTTTTACTTTCCAACTATCGAAGAACAAGAGAAAATTAATTTTATCATCAAGGCGTTTGGCTTGCCTCGCTTCGGTTTTAACAATAGCATTGTTGAAGGCCCTGATATGTACAGCATTTACATAGATAACGAAATAGCGTTTGGACGATACTTCTTAGATAAAACAACTGGAAAAGAGTGTATGGGGTCAATCGAAGGAAGCTATGCTACAATGCCCGACTTCCCTGAATTTATTAACGCAGATCCTCTGATTGAAATCAAAGAATAATTATAGTAGGCTTTTTTAATGAAATAACTAATAGTAAATAATTACTACCGCAATAATGCTATAATTAATACGGGGTTTGGTGTTTGACCTAAAGTTTAGTGTATATTTACTAAGACTGCCAACACGAAGTCTCAGCAACGTTAAATCTTTTGATGTACTCCCCTTTATTTTAATTTGAAATAAAAGTGATCGTGTTATAAGCGTTGGTTTTAAAGAAAAGAGATAACGTAAAATAAAAATATTTGGCTAAGTGTAACTAGAAAGGTCAGATATAACTAAACTGCCCTACGTTTCTTAAACAAAACCGTTGGGCAACATATAGAAAATCCGTACCTACATTAAAATTAGAATAAATTGAGAATACTTAATATCCATAAACGAACATTAAATCAACCGAAAAGTAAAGTAACGGAATTACTAAAAACGCTATCAACTGAAAACGACAGAATTTGGCCAAAAGAAAAATGGCCAGAAATGAAATTCAAAAATGGAATTCAAGTTGGAGCGAAAGGTGGACACGGACCAATACGATACTCAGTAGAAAAATATAATCCAAATGAAATAATTCAATTTAGGTTTTCAAAACCTAATGGATTTAATGGAATTCATAAATTCGAGGTAAAGGAATTGGATAAAGAAAAAACGGAAATCAAGCATACGATTGCTATGAATACTGAAGGAAAGGGAACATTAATTTGGACTTTTGCCATACGATCATTACACAACGCTTTAATTGAAGACGGATTTGACAWACTTGAAAACAATTTCTCGGATAACCGAAAATCAACGGGATGGAATATGTGGGTTAAATTACTTAGAAAACTAATTGCAAAAAAAAGAGAGTAGCACAGAATTAAACTAACGATAAATATAAAAATTCGGTGCTGGGTTAATCCGAAAAATTAGCGTCTTTTTACACGCTACGTTTCATACACAACAACATTACCAGTAATGTAAAAAACCGATTACCCTACCCAAAATGAATGAACTGAAAATATATTTGCAAACATTAATCCCTTTTACAGAAAGAGAAACTGAAGTCTTCATCTCATTGTTCTCTGAAATTCAACTCAAAAAGAAAGATTATTTCGCTAAAGAAGGAGAATTCTCATCAAAGTTAGCCTTTATTTCAAACGGAGTAATGCGTGCATTTTTTCGTAATAAATCTGGAAACGAGTACAATAAAACGTTCTTTACACCTTCAAATTTTGTAGCAGCATATTCATCAATAACAACAAAGAAAAAAAATTTAATTAATATTCAATGTCTAACAGATTGCACATTATTCGTGGCTGATTTTAGACAACTCACTTCACTTTATAAAAAATATCCAAAATTTGAAAGTATGGCTCGAATTATGGCGGAATACAAGTTTTCCATAAAAGAGAAAAGAGAAATTGAACTTGTAACTCTTGAGGCAACAGAACGTTACTCAATCTTCAAAAAAGAACATCCAAATTTAGAAAATCTAATAACCCAATACCACATCGCATCGTATTTAGGTATTACACCAACCCAATTAAGKCGYNTRMRARMCWAAAMGNTARMRKSKYWAMAKAYKTWMRTGRTTMTMTRYMKNTAKTNNCTKGTGWATNNTTYNGNCCTTAAATATCACAAGTATGAAATTAAATAATAATAAAATTCTTATTACAGGAGCTACTTCAGGAATTGGGAGAGCATTAGCAGAGAGATTTTGCCTATTGGGCAATCAAATAATAGCTGTTGGTAGAAACGAAATCAGATTAGAAGAACTTACAAGATTTGACAACCGAATTACCTCTTTTAAATGCGATATTTCTTCGCAATCGGAATTAAACAGACTTATAGCTTTTATAAAAAAAGAACACAAAGACCTAAATGTTTTGATAAACAATGCAGGCATCCAGTATGACGAAACTTTGTTGGATAAAACCTATAGCCTACAGAAAATTGAAGATGAAATAAGTACAAATCTCACTTCACCTATAAAACTTATTCATTCCTTAATTCCTGTGCTACAAAGCAACTCTAATTCCGCAATTGTCAATGTTTCTTCGGGTTTAGCTTTTGTACCTAAAGCCACATCCGCAGTCTATTGTGGAACAAAAGCAGCCATTCACATTTTCTCAAAATCATTACGATACCAATTAGCAAAAATAAAAGTATTTGAAATAATACCACCTTTAGTAGATACTGAAATGACAAAAGGAAGAGGTAAAGGAAAAATTTCGCCACAAAAATTGGTAGATGAATTCATAAAAGCCTATAAAAACAATAGCTATGAAGTAAATATTCACAACGTAAAACTATTGAGAATCATACACAGAATTAGTCCAACAATAGCCGACAAAATAATGAAAGGCGGAACCATTTAAAACATTATAAAATGAAAATTAAAACGTTAATAATAATAATAATAATAATAGTAGTGCTTTTAGCTAAAACGGCTTCTGCGCAAAACAACAAAATACTATTCGTAATGAGTGCAGCAGATACGTTGCAGTTAAACAATGGAGAAAAACTTCGACAAACGGGAGTGTTTTTGAATGAGTTTTATCTCGCATATAAATCTGTAACAAAAGCTGGCTATACTGTAGATTTTGCAACCCCAAATGGAATTGTAGCAACAATAGATGAAGAAAGTATAAACGACAAGTATTGGAAAAACAACTTGAAAGTAAAAAATGAAGCGCTACTATTCACTAAAACAGATAGTTTATTTAATAGTCCAAAAACACTTAAAACAGTTATTGAAAACAAATCTGATTATATAGGTTTAATAATTCCAGGCGGTCAAGGCTTAATGGTAGATTTAAAAGATGACGTAAACATACCTATTCTAATAAAGTATTTTGCAAAGGAACATAAACCAACAGGACTTATTTGCCACGCACCAAGTCTGATACTAACAATACCAAAAGAAGAAAATCCTTATATAGGATTTAAAGTAAATTCTGTTTCTCCGTTTGAGGAATTTGTTATTGAACGTTTCATTATGAAAGGGATACCCAACAACAGAAAGATAGCCAAAAGATTGAGGAAAATGGGATTAAAATATAGCCGCAAGTTGCCAAAGGCAAATTATGCCGTAAAAGACAGGAATTTAGTAACTAGTCAAAATCCATTTTCTGGAACTGCATTTAACAAACTTTATTTAGAAGCATTGACCGAATATTTGAAAGAGAATAAAAAGTAGAGATTAGAACTCCTACAGAATTAGAAGTAAAATAGCATACACTGCTGGTATTAATGAATATAAAACATAGGGCGTTTAGAGCAAAACCAGACGTCCTTTTGTGCTTAGCCAAAAGTTCCGTATATTTAGCGAAGACCACCAACACGCAGTCTCACCGAAGATAAATCTATTAATTTGAAATAAAGGTGTGCATATTATAAGAATTGGTTTTAAAATTTTAAAGAAAAAACAATATAAAAAGCTTTGTCTAAATACTTGCAGGAAGGATGGGAAACATTAAAACCTCACAGTGCTTAACCAAGGTTCTAAGCTATATAGCACACACGTAACTTTATAAAACAGATTGTACAAGAATTAATTAAAAATGAATACAAATAGATTATTTTTTAGAAATAGAACGAAAGAATTAATCAATAAAATGTTAACCTATTCGACAGAAGAGCAAATGTTATTTTTTGGTTTTTCTACGAAAGAACAATTAATATCTAAGCTAAAGAGAATAAAAGAAGCGCTACCCAAAGAAAATGTAAATTATCAAATATTTGATTTGATAGAAAAGAAAAACAAAATAGTGATTGGAAGTTGTGGATTTCATAATTGGATAAAGAATCACGAAAGAAGTGAAATAGGATATGAAATTCATAAACAATATCAGAATCAAGGGTATATGAGTGAGGCAATAGAGAAAGTTATAAATTACGGCTTTCAAGAAATGAAATTAAATAGAATAGAAGCATTAATTGATCCAATGAATGAGAATTCAATTAGAATTATAACTAAATATGGTTTCAAACAAGAGGGAATATTAAGAGGACACTATAAAAACAATCATGAATTTGAAGACTCAATTATGTACTCACTTTTAAAATCAGAGTACGATTTTAATTAAATTACATCATCGTAGAAGTTATGAAATTAAATAAAAAACTTACTGAATTAAATATAAAATAAAGCTTATAAAAACATATAATTATTGGTTCATAATTAATCACACAGATTCAGAGCGTGTAAATAAAGCAAGTAATAAATTGAAAATGAATCGCTTACAAACCCCCAATAATTCATGCACTTAACCTTGAACGCAAGACTAAAAACAGACAGACCAATGAAACTTCTAATTGTTATTACCTTATTTTTATCTTCTTTCACTATAATGGGACAAAAGTTTCATACCAAGTTTAAGTACGCTAAATCTATAAATAGAAACATATCGATTCATAATAGTTATCCAAAAGGAGGACAAATATATACAGATCTCAATGGTAAAGAATATGTTTATGTAATATTTTGGACTTGTGTAACCAATGAGACAGCTTCTGAATTGGAACTATCAATTGATTTTCAGATTGATTCGTTCGCTATTACTTCCTCACCAGACACAAAATTCCAATTATATTTACCAAAGGAAAAAATGACCCTTGAAAAAGAATCCTTGTTCAATTTCGGTTTGAATTTAAAATCCTTTTTAGATAAAAACATTGATAAACCGACTGAATTACTAACAACCATAAGCCCGAATGATTCGTATCTTTTTTATGTTGTTGCACTTTCCAATCAAGGAATCAATGGTGCTGTGCGAGCGGGATTTGAATTACAAAAACAAGACTTATTTTATAAAATTAATAAGCACAAAATCGGTTGTGGGCGAATTGTAGCCAAAAATTAAAATGAATAATAGGCCTCTTAAAATAGGGATTAGAAAGTTTTTTTGAACAAAATCCAGGAAATGGTTAGCGTACAACAACATGGATAAAATATAGCTACTAGTTCCTAAATCTATAGGTTTATACTTAATTGCAATTTGGCTTTTAAAATGAGCTAATTAAAACAAAATCAAAAGATTTGGATATTTGTTGCAAGAACGTTACAAAATATCAAAACCGCACTGCGCTTATCCGAAACGTTGGAAGTAATTTTAAACAACATACAAATTAAACCTTTCTAAAAAATAATAGTCCTAGTAATATGCACAAAATAATAGTATCACTAATAATTCTTACGTTTGTTTCTTGTTCAAAAGACGAACTTGCGCCAACTATTATAAGTTCCAAACCAAATATTTTATTAATAATTGCAGATGATATGGGTTTAGATGCCGCTCCTGGATATTCCATTGGTACTACAAAACCGAATATGTCAACTATTCAAAGTTTAATAAACAATGGCATTCAATTTAATAATTTCTGGGTAAATCCGACTTGTACCCCTACTCGGTCAAGTATAATAACAGGTAAATACGGATTTAGAACTAATGTTACTCAAGTCGGAGATGTTCTTTCATTATCTGAAATATCTCTACAAAAATACATTTCGGATAACACTAACTATAGTAATGCAGTAATCGGAAAATGGCATCTATCAACRAATGCTAATCATCCAACAGAAATAGGTGTTGATTATTATGCCGGCTTGCTTAATGGAGGCGTTCAATCATATACCAATTGGAATTTTACAGAAAAYGGACAAACAAATAATTCAACTGAATATACAACAACAAAATTTACAGATTTATCKATTGATTGGGTAAACAGTCAAACTTCTCCTTGGTTTTTATGGTTGGCATATAATGCACCACATACACCATTTCATCTGCCTGATGACAATTTACACGCTCAAGGGATTTTACCAACTGACCAAGCAAGTATAGCTGCAAATCCATTACCCTATTATATGGCAATGTTAGAAGCAATGGATACAGAAATAGGTAGATTATTAGATTCAATGTCGCAAGAAGTAAGAGATAATACCATCATAATTTTTATTGGAGATAATGGTTCYCCAAATGAAGTTGCCCAAGTTTTTAATTCTAACCGTGYAAAAGGTTCTGTTTATAAAGGYGGMATAAATGTRCCTATGTATATCTCTGGAAAAGGAGTTAGTAGAGYAAAYGTACAAGAAGATGCACTAATTAATTCAACYGATTTATTTGCAACCATTGCTAATATWGCCGGAATTAACATTGAAGAAATAAATGAYAGTAARARTTTCAAAAGTTTACTTTCAGGAAATAATAGTAATCCAAGAGAATATATATAYTCMGAAATGGGTAGAAGTACTGGTGGTTCGGATTATACCATTAGAAATRRAACTCATAARTAYATTAAATTTGATGATARYAGTGAAGCATTCTATAATTTGAGTGYAAACCCAATGGAAAACCCAAATTTAYTGAGTACCAATCAGTTACCTTTAAGTAGTACCGATCAAATTATAAAAAATGAATTGACTGCAAAATTGGCAGAAATTAGACAGTAATTGTGTAGAATGACAAGCATTAAGAAAATGAACATAAAAATAATCAGTACAATCATATTGTCAGTACTAACAATATTAAGTTGTAGCAAAGATAATGACACAATCACAAAATCAGATTGTACATCAGACATAGTAAAAGATACTTCTGTAGGTTCTTGTAACGAAACCTTAACATTTTCACATCAATATAATGAAACAATCTCAGGAACGACAAGAACGATTACTGCAAATAGCATTCCTGAACATATGGTTGGATTGTTTGGAAAAGTCCAAGGCTCGCTAAACCCAAATGCAATATCGGAACAAAACGAAACGTATAACATTACAACAACTCCTTCTGTTGCAACTTTATTAACTCCTCTTTTATCGACAACAGGAAATATACACAATATTGGTCCTCAATACTCTTTTGGGATTTTATTTAGTGGTGTTGAGTTAGACCCTATTCCCGCAGAACCATTTCCTCATAACGGAATATTGGATCCAAATGTAAACTGGGAATGGAATTTAGAAGCACTTAATGTTAACATTGGATTAGATTGTAACTACGCTCATGTTCAACCACAAGGCAAATACCATTATCACGGAAAACCAACGTTGTTTTTAGATAATCTTGGAGTTCCAACAGATACAATGACATTAATTGGTTATGCAGCGGATGGTTTTCCTATTTATTATAAATATGCTTATACTGATGCTAACGACAATACTTCTGCTGTTATTGAAATGACAAGTAGTTATCAATTGAAAACAGGAGAGAGACCTGGAGATGGCATAACAGCACCTTGTGATACATATAACGGTGTTTACTCAAATGACTACGAGTATATTGATGGTTTAGGAAAATTAGATGAAGCAAATGGTAGAACTGGTGTAACACCAGAATATCCATCAGGAACCTATTATTATATCATAACAGATAATTTCCCAAGTATTCCAAGATACTTTAGAGGAACACCTTCACAAGATTTCAAAATTGGTCAATAATGAGGTATTTATTGTTCTTCTGTTTTACCTGTGTATTCAGCATATTTGGGTATGCACACAAAACGAATGAAGCCTTTTTTAAAATCACTCAAAAAGAAAATACAGTTGAGATTGAAGCAGCATTCCCTTGGACAATGAGAAATGCTCTCGTAGCATTCAATCCATATTTAGAAAATTCAACTGATAAAAAAGATTTCGAAAACACCTTTATTGACTACATTAAAGAAAATCTTATTTTAACAGGTAAAAATGGTGATACACTTAAATTCCAAGAGTATAAAGCATTAGAAAATAGTGGTCATTCACATCAAAATAATTATTTGATTCTATTTAAAGGCAGTCATTTAATTGGAATTACGAATACCATTATGTTTGATATCTATGACAGTCAAGTAAACTACAATACAATCACAATTAACTCAAAACAACAAACATTTAAAACGAAAAAAGGGCTTACTCATTTTGAATTAGCCGAAAGCAAGAAAACAAGTTATTGGTATCTATTCTTACTATTATTACCTGTTGTTTACATTTCTTACAGATATATGAATAAATGAACTACCACCAATAATGTATAAAAATAATAACGGTTTTATGGCTAAATTTGAAGATTACTAAACTTTGTACAAAGTTTAGTGATTAATTGAAAAATAAGCGCCTAGAAATTCCGGTACTA
>NVSD01000092.1 GCA_002401105.1 Flavobacteriaceae bacterium
GATATCGTGGTTTTTCTAAACTCCGACGCTGTATTACTGAGGGACGACTCCCTGTCTAATTTACTCGATGCATTTAAGGTAAAAGCATCTGGAGGTTTGGCCATTATCGGTACAGAACGCCACGATTCTAGACGTGTGGACAGACAGTTACGTGGTCGTGCAGGTAGACAAGGAGATCCAGGATCTTCACAGTTTTATGTATCCCTAGAAGATAACTTAATGCGTCTATTTGGTTCTGAACGAATTGCCAAAATGATGGACAGAATGGGATTAGAAGAAGGTGAAGTAATTCAACATTCTATGATTACCAAGTCCATTGAACGCGCCCAACAAAAAGTGGAAGAGAACAACTTTGGAGTTCGTAAACGTTTGTTAGATTATGACAACGTGATGAACTCTCAACGTGAAGTGGTGTATAAAAAACGTCACCATGCACTCTATGGAGAACGTTTACAAGTAGATATTGTAAACATGATTTACGATACATGTAGCGCCATTATTACAGATAACAAAGCAACGGACGACTATCAAAACTTCGAGTTTGAATTGATCAGTACCTTATCACTAAGCTCTCCTTTTAGTAAAGAGGATTTTGCAAGCAGAGAAGCGCAAGACTTATTAGATGAGTTATACCAAACTGTGTATAAAAGCTACCAAGCAAAACTAGAACGTAATGCAGTAGCCGCGTATCCAGTAATTAAAGATGTGTATGAAAACCAAGGAGACAAATACGAACGTATTGTTGTACCATTTACCGATGGAACTAAAAACCTACAAGTAGTTACCAACCTAAAGGAAGCATACGAAAGTAAAGGAAAAGTGCTAGTGACTGATTTTGAGAAAAACATCACATTAGCCATGATTGACGACGCTTGGAAAGATCACTTACGTCAAATGGACRAATTGAAACACTCTGTTCAAAATGCAACTTACGAGCAAAAAGACCCTTTGTTAATTTACAAATTCGAATCTTTTGAATTGTTTAATGGAATGTTAAGTGCTATCAATAAAGATGTATTATCATTCTTATTTAAAGGTGAATTACCAAACCAAGATGCAAGTCAAGTTTCTCAAGCTGTTGAACAAAAAAGAGAAAAAGTACAGTTGAGCAAAGAGGAATACGGAAACACTAGCCAACAATCTCAAACCAATCAAACACAACAACCACAAGTAGTGGAAACCATTGTGAGAGAGGAACGTAAAATTGGTCGTAACGAAAAAGTGACGATTAAAAATATTATGAGTGGTCAAAGTAAAGAACTTAAATACAAGCAAGCTATTCCCTTACTTAGTAAAGGAGAGTGGGTCTTAACAGAAGACTAAACACTATATATCAAATTATAAAACGCCCAATTCTTTATTGAATTGGGCGTTTTTTTTGACCAAAAATCAAATCGATTGTTTTATGATAAATATCAATAGTTGCTATTTTTAGTTTAAGCAACTTTGCACTATTAAAAAAGAAAGGGAATCCAGTTAAATGCTGGAGCTATCCCCGTAGCTGTAAGTTCGTAAAAATTGTATCCTACATACCACTGTTTTAGAAAAAACGGGAAGGTAACATCTAAGAACAAGCCAGAAAACCTACTTTTTTATAACCATAACGAATCGTTCTTTCGGAGGAAAGGAATGTACGCTAGCCTGTAATGTTACAACGTTTTTTTTGTGCCGTTTTTACGATTCGTCCGTTTATAGTAATTATCAATTCATTTTGTACCCATAAAAAACGCATCACATGGCCTTAGAAAAACTTACTTTTAACATTCAACCGCTCTCCAATGATTTAAACGAGGCCTTAAAATTTGAAATAAATCACAAGACAAAACCACTAGGGTCATTAGGACAATTAGAGCGTATTGCATACCAATTAGGAAGAATACAGCAAAGTGTACAACTTAGATTATCGAAACCAACAGTGGTACTTGTAGGAGCTGATCATGGGATTTGTGCACAAGGAGTCAGTCCATGCCCTCAAGAATTAACCTGGCAACAAATGAAAAATTTTGCTAAAAARGGAGGAGGCATCGGGCTTTTTGCAAATTTATATAAATTAGACATGCTTACGATTGATGCCGGAGTCGATTATCATTTTTCAAAAGAAGACAAGGTAGAAGATTACAAAATAAGAAATGGATCTCGTGACTTTTCTATCGAACCCGCTATGACAACCGTCGAATGCCGACAAGCCATGGAAAACGGTGCGGCAATAGTCAGTAAACTTTACAATAAAGGCTGTAACGTAATTGCTTTTGGAGAAATGGGGATTGGTAACACCTCCCCTGCTTCCGTCTTAATGTCGCAACTCTGTAATATTCCATTGGATGCATGTGTAGGCGCCGGAAGTGGTTTAGACGCTACAGGGATTCAACATAAACTAAAAGTGCTGAACGCTGCTATTAGTAAACATGGAACTTTTGAAGACCCTTTCCACACTTTGGCCTGTTATGGAGGCTTGGAAATAGCCACCATTTGCGGAGGAATTTTAAAAGCAGCGGAACTTAAAATGCTGTATATAAATGATGGTTTTATCATTACATCCGCGCTGTTAGTGGCGCATGCTATGTATCCAGAAGTATTAGATTATACCATATTTTCRCATCAATCTAACGAAGGCGGACACAAACACATGATTTCTTATATGAAAGGTGAACCCATCCTAAATTTAGACCTTAGGCTTGGAGAAGGAACAGGTGCTGCCATGGCCTATCCTATAATTCAAGGAGCCGTAGAAATGATGAACAAAATGACTACTTTTACACAAGCCAACGTCACCGATACAACAAAAAAAGGAATAACCGTACTTTAATATTAAAACTAGACTTTTTATGATATACCTTATTAGACATACAAAACCATTGGTAGCAGACGGAATTTGTTATGGACAAACAGATTTGGATATCGCTGAAAGTTTTGACGAGGAAGTAGCCATTATTCTATCCAAAATATCCATAGACGCTTCTTTTACTATTATTAGTAGCCCGTTACAGCGCTGTRAAAAATTAGCRRAAGCATTGCCTTTCWATAAAGAAATTCAATTTGAAAATCGTTTAAAAGAATTAAATTTTGGTGATTGGGAAAACCTTCTATGGAACGAAATACCAAAAGAACCATTAAAAATATGGACTGGTGATTTTGTGAATAATGCACCACCACAAGGAGAGAGTTTACAAGAGCTCTCTAACCGCGTACTAGCTTTCTGGAAAACATTGAACCATACAGATACTAATTATGTACTGACAGCACACGATGGCGTACTGCGAGTAATTTTGGCTCATTTACTCGATACTCCCTTAAAAAAAGCGTTCACCTTAAAAATTAATTACGGAGAAGTATTGAAAATTGACTTTTTTGACACTGATAACTGTCGTATTGAGTTTGTAGGGAAATAGATTTAAGTGATAAGGTGTTAGTTGTTAGTTGTTAGTTGTTAAATATAAATGATTTACTAATCGTCTAGAAAGAGAGAGAGAACAAAAAACTATTGCTAAGCGCTAAATCAACCCGCTATTCTCGATATAATTTCCTTATAATTTCTAAACAGAATTCACAAGAAAACCACTCGAATTGACGCTGTCTTTCGGTATACTTACTGATCGTCACATCGAGAGGGTAGTTTTTTTTAAAAAAAAACATGTGGCAATGGTGACGTTCAGTGAAATGAAAAAGGTAGTGGAAAAGTTCACTTTGTGATATTGCTAATTTCAAATCGAAGCCTGTCTTTTATGCAGTATATATGTTCAAAAGCTGCGAGATTCAGGAGCGACCTTAGGAGCGACGCGCAGTTTTGGACATGGTTTTTAATAAGGCTTTTGCCGCATTAAAAAATACATCATAAAAGGCTCCTTTTTTTGGTTCGTTTTTTTGGAGAAGCAACTGTGTAACATCTCACGAATACCCCTGAAATAAAATGGGTGAGTAAAAAAATGAATATATAGAATAAAATTACGTCATTGCGAGGTGTTTTCGCCGTGGTAATCTGCTTAATGTATCTATTAAGAAATAGATTGCCACGTCGTTCCTCCTCGCAATAACCGATGGAAGGAGGTAGGTTTTATTTGAATGACTTTCTTTTCAAAGCGTCATTGCGAGGCGTTTTTTCGCCGTGGCAATCTGCTTTATGTATCTATTAAGAAAGAGATTGCCGTGTCGTTCCTCCTTTATATGACCGTGTTTGTGAACTGCGTGTTGTACTTGATAGTTACAAGTTTTCTAATATATCATTGTCACATTACCTTTCTCTAACTTAGTCTTCAACTAACACGATTCCTAGTTTGTTAAGACGTTCTTCAGAATCACTAGCRCTTATGTTGTATGTGTATTTTCCTGGAGTTAATACAGTTTCTCCTACATAATCTATGGGTTGTATGGTATAGGTTTTTCCATCAATTGTTAGCTCTACAAATGCATAACGATAGGCTTCCTTTACTTCAAGGTATTCAGAAGAAGCTTCTGGGGCTAAGGTTCCGAAATTGATATCGTTGATAGCAGTATTTATGAGGGTGTTGTGGTAGGTAAAAGGACTCGTGTTTTTTATGCGAATTTGAATGCCTTCTTCTACTTTTTGGAGTGGGATTTCTTTGTCTTTACAGCTAAATATGCTGAAAATTAATAAGAATAGAAGGATGGCTTTATGATATTTCATAATAGTTGCTTTTAGAGTTTTTGAATGATTATGTTTTTGTTATCCTTGATGGATAAGATAACTTTTGTTTGCTCGAATTCAAAATTAAGTGTGGTTACTAACATTTTGTTAACTAAAATAATGAAAGATTTATCTGGGAGCTAAGCTAACTAGTACCTTTTGAGTAATTTTGTATAAAACAAACATGCCATGTACAGAAATATTAAAGTAATAGCCTTTGATGCCGATGATACCCTTTGGGTGAACGAGCCGTATTTTAGGGAAACAGAAGAAGAGTTTGCTAAATTATTGAGTGGTTTCGAGACGAAAAATAAAATAGATCAAGAACTGTTTAAAAAAGAAATAGCAAATTTGAGTTTGTATGGCTATGGAATTAAAGGTTTTGTGCTATCCATGATTGAATGCGCTTTAGAATTGTCCAATTATACCTTATCTGGAAAAGATATTGAAAAAATATTGGACTTTGGAAAAGGTATGCTCAATCACCCAATAGAGTTGTTGGATGATGTAGAAATGGTATTGGAAAGTCTTTCTTCAAAATATAGATTGATTCTTGCCACCAAAGGAGATTTAGTGGACCAAGAACGTAAATTAGAAAAATCGAAATTGGGAAAATATTTTCATCATATAGAGGTGATGAGTGAGAAAAAGATAGAAGATTATCAGAATATCCTATCTAACTTAGATATCAAGCCTTCGGAGTTTTTAATGGTAGGAAATTCGTTGAAATCTGATATTTTACCATTGATTAAAATTGGAGCATCGGCTATTCATGTTCCCTATCATACTACTTGGGTACATGAGCAAGTAACAATAGAAGAACAGAATAATGCGGAATATAGAACAGTAAACACATTAAAAGATATTTTACCTCATTTATAATGATTAAAAAGATTGACATCGCTACATGGGAGCGTAAAGAAGTATATGAATTTTTTAGTGGTTTTTCAGATCCCTATTTTGGGTTGACCGCTGCTGTAGATGTGACAAAAGTTATACAGCGCGCTAAACARGACGGGAAGTCTGTTTTTGGCTTGTATTTACATGCGTGTATAAAGGCTATTAATACGATTGAAAATTTTAAATACCGCGTTATTGATGGAGAAGTACATGTATTTGAAACTATTAATGCGTCTACAACCATTTTAAGAGAAAATAAAACATTTGGATTTTCTTTTATCAATTTTGACCAAAATTTGGATAAATTTCAAGAGAACATCAATGCAGAAAAAGAACGCATTCAAAATTCTTCTAATTTATTCCCTCCTGTAAATTCGTTAGACTGCGTGTATTGTTCTGCCATTCCTTGGGTGAATTTCACAGGACATAAAGAACCTGTTTTAGGTAAAGAAATGGAAACGGTTCCAAAATTAGCCTATAGTAAAATTACAGAAGAAAAGGGTAAATTTAGCATGACGGTTTCCTTGGATGTAAACCATGCTTTAATTGACGGCTACCACGCAAGTTTATTTTTCACTAGATTTCAAGAGTTTTTGGATGAAATCTAAAATTTTATACTCATAACTTTCGTGAATTAATAGTGGTTTTCGTGTTAAATTGAGTCTTAAATATTGGCGTTTTTGTAAATAGTTAAAGCTGTTTTTCAAGAGATTTAAGGAAGTGTTTTTGTTGATTTGACCGTGATTAATAACATCTTGTATATAACTTTCTCAAGATGTGTGTGTTTAATGATAGAGAAGTTCATAAATCTAAACTATAATAGTTACTTCTAATAAGGAGGTATTAATTGTTTTTTTGAATCCATTAGATTTAGATTTAAAAAAACGTGTACGTTATAAAGAATACGGTTAAAAGTAGGTACAGATACTTTTAGCCGTTTTTTTGTGTATTTTGGTTTGATAGCGGGGGTTTGGGATCCATTCGGAAACACTTCTTCTTGATACTTACATTTTCCATAAAAAAAGAAGCCTAAACCCGCGATAATCAATTCAGTTTGTTATTTTTGCAAAAACAAATATTAAAAAATGGCAACAACACAACAATTACAAGATTTTTCACAACAAGTTCGAAGAGATATTCTTAGAATGGTACATGCTGTACAATCAGGGCATCCAGGAGGATCTTTAGGTTGTAATGAGTTTTTAACGGTATTATATCAAGAGGTTATGGATCACAATCCATCATTTAATATGAACCCTAAAAATGAGGATGTATTTTTCTTGTCAAACGGACATATTTCTCCTGTACTATATAGTGTATTAGCGCGTAGTGGTTATTTCCCAGTTAGTGAATTGGCAACTTTTAGATTGTTAAATACACGTTTACAAGGGCATCCAACTACCCACGAAGGATTACCAGGAGTACGTGTTGCTTCAGGATCTTTAGGACAAGGTATGAGTGTTGCTATTGGTGTAGCGCAAGCTAAAAAATTAGATGGTGACGATAAAATTGTATACACATTACACGGTGATGGGGAATTACAAGAAGGTCAAGTTTGGGAATCTATGATGTATGCTGCGGGTAAAAACGTTGACAACTTAATTTCYACTGTTGATTATAATAAAAAACAAATTGACGGAACTACTGATCAAGTAATGCCAATGGGWGATTTAAGAGCTAAATTTGAAGCTTTTGGATGGATAGTATTGGATGTAGTAAAAGGAAACGATATAGATGCTATTAGAGTTGGTTTGGCGGATGCTAAATCTAAAACTGGAAATGGAAAACCTGTATGTATTTTATTACATTCAGAAATGGGGAATGGAGTCGACTTTATGATGGGAACACATGCATGGCATGGTAAAGCTCCAAGTGATGCTCAATTGGCAGATGCTTTAGCTCAAAACCCTGAAACTTTAGGTGATTACTAAAATTAGTGCAAATAAAAATAGAATAAACTCTCTGCCATTGGTAGGGAGTTTATTTTTTTTTAACGTATTTTTTTGTGGAAAATCTCAGTAATCTGTTAGTAAACCTTTATTTTTACAATCAAATACAATTAAAATCTCAGATTATATGAAAATAGGTATTGTGTGTTATCCAACGTTTGGAGGAAGTGGAGTAGTGGCAACTGAATTGGGAATGGCCTTGGCGGAGAAAGGGCATCATGTTCATTTTATCACCTATAAGCAACCTGTACGTTTGGATTTWATTACTAACAATATACATTTTCACGAGGTTTTTGTAGAGGAATATCCACTGTTTCAATTTCAACCATATGAGTTGGCTTTGTCCAGTAAAATGGTAGAAATTGTTGAGATGTATGAGCTTGAAGTCTTGCACGTGCATTATGCCATTCCGCATGCTTATGCTGCTTATATGGCCAAGCAAATGTTAGCTGAAAAAGGTATTTGTGTAAAGGTGGTTACTACCTTGCATGGAACTGATATTACTTTAGTAGGGAGTCATCCTACTTATAAAACAGCAGTGGAATTTAGTATTAATAATTCGGATGTTGTTACCACGGTTTCAGAAAGTTTAAAGCAAGATACCTTGCGTTTATTTGATATTAAAAAGGACATAAAAGTTATTTATAATTTTATAGACTTTGAGAAATATCCTAAAATTACGGATGCTGAATGTAAGCGAAATTCTATCGCTAAAAACGATGAGAAAATTATTTCTCATGTCAGTAATTTAAGAGAGGTTAAACGTCCCTTGGATGTGATTAAAATTTATGCTGAAATTCAAAAAAAGATTCCTTCTAAGCTGTTAGTTATTGGCGATGGTCCTGCAAGAGAAGCAATGGAATGTTTGGCGAAAGAGCTCGGTATTTTTGAAAAAGTATTGTTTTTGGGGAATAGTAATGAGGTAGGAAAACTATTATGTTATTCTGATTTGTTTTTATTGCCTTCGGAAACAGAGAGTTTTGGTTTGGCTGCCTTGGAGGCGATGGCCGCTAGAACGCCCGTTATTTCAACAAATTCAGGAGGGCTTCCTGAAGTTAATTTTGATGGAAAAACTGGTTATTTAAGCGATATAGGTGATGTAATGGATATGGCTAAAAACGCCGTTTACATATTAGAAGACGAGGAACGATTGGCTGCCTTTAAAATTAGAGCCTTTGAAAATTCCCAACGTTTCTCTTTACAAAACGTATTACCTAGTTATAAAGAAGTTTATAGAGAAGTGATTGGAAAGGATTGCTGCTAGCTTTGGCTCCGCTCAGCTACCATAGTTGCTATGCTCAGCTACCATAGTTGCTATGCTCAGCTACCTTAGTTTGGCTCCGCTCAGCTAGAAGGGTTGACGCTGTTAATCTGATGGGATACTTGTGTTATTACTTTGATTGAATCTCCTAACTAGTGTTTTCAAACTATCATTTCTAAATGGAAATAATGGAGGTAAATGCTCGTCAAATCGAGATGGGAGTTTTAATAAAATTAAAACAAGTGGCAGTGATGACGTTCAGTAAAATGCTAGAGGTATTGAAAAAGTAAACTTAGTAATATTGCTGATTTCAAATCCAAACCTGACTTTTATGCAGTATATATGTTCAAAAGCTGCGAGATTCAGGAGCGACCCTAGGAGCGACGCGCAGTTTTGGACATGGTTTTTAATAAGGCATTTGCCGCATTAAAAAATACATCATAAAAGGCTCCTTTTTTTGGTTCGTTTTTTTGGAGAAGCAAAAAAATGAACATGTGAAAAAAAATACGTCAATGGTAGTAGTTTTCTGTTGGTTTTTAAAGAAAAAATCAACAGAAAATCGATCGAGATTCCTTATTAATAGTATATCTAATGATTTTATAAAGCATTACTAGATTACGTACGGCTAAAAACCTAGTATTTATAACATCTCACTTATTTTAACAATTGTAATAATCCAAGGATGCAACAACTACCTCTGTAGGTACTTTACAATCGATTACCCACTTGGTAATATCTTTTAATAATACAAAATTTATTTCGTCACCTACATTTTTCTTGTCGTGAATTAACAGGGCTAAAATTGCTTCGTAATCATCTTGTTCGATGTTTACTTTGTCGTATATCTGTAATATATGATGTTTAATTTCTTCTACTTTGTCTATTGGGAAATCAAATTGTTTGTAAGAAATATAGGCGGCGCAAACCATTCCTATGGCAATAGCTTCTCCATGAGTAATCGTTTCTTTGTCTTTCGATTCTAAAAAATAAGACTCGATAGCATGTCCCAACGTATGTCCAAAATTAAGTACTTTACGTAAGTTAGCTTCTTTAGGATCTTTTAACWCCACTTGATTTTTGATATCAATAGAAGGATGAATTAGTTTTTTTAATTCCTGAACATCTATGGTTTTATAACTTTTTATTAAGTCCCATATACGCACATCAAAAGTAAGTCCGTATTTTATGATTTCTGCCAATCCTGAGATGGTTTCTCTTTGCGGTAAAGTCTCTAAATAATTCGGGTCTATGAGCACCATTTCTGGGTAAGAAAATAGTCCAATTTGATTTTTTAATACGCCTAAATCAACACCTGTTTTTCCGCCTACAGAGGCATCAACCATGCTTAATAACGTTGTAGGGATATTTACAAACCAAATCCCACGTTTAAACGTGGAGGCTATAAAACCACCCATATCTGTAATAACTCCTCCTCCTAAGTTTATCAATAAACTTTTTCTGTCTGCTCCTAAATCCGTAAGTGTCTGCCACAAACCTATACAAGTGTCTAGGTTTTTATGAAGCTCTCCAGATTCAATTTCTAACATCTCAATTTCGCAATGCGTTTCCAAGTTTCCTAATAAAATTGGAGCACAATGATCATGTGTGTTTTCATCGACAAGAATAAATATTTTTGATGGGGTATTCTCCAATATAAACGCGTTTAAAGCGCGGTAGGAATACTCATTAAAGTGGACATGATAATTATCAGATAAAATTGACTGCATTTTTACGAATTTAGTTGCAAATTAAGGCTAAATAATTGAATAATTAAAGCCTTAGCGCCTATCTTTGTAACATCTAAATTATACCAAAGTGAAAAACATATTTAATAACACTAAAACTGCTTTTTCTTTAAAGTCTGATAGTCAGCTAGAGAGAGCATATTTCCTGTTTGGAATGATCAAGCGTGAGCCTCTTGTAAAAATTGGAACCGCATTGACTAAATTTGCTCTAGGAGCAAAATTACCTGTAGAAAGATTGATAAGGGCAACGGTTTTTGATCACTTTTGTGGGGGTGTTACAGAGGAAGATTGTATGCCAAATATTAATAAAATGTACACAAAAAATGTGCATTCTATTTTAGATTATTCAGCGGAAGGAAAAGAAGTGGAAGAGCAGTTTGACTTAGCAATGAGTAAAACATTGAATACGATTAGATACGCGAATGAAAGTAAGGCGATTCCTTTTGCCGTATTTAAGCCAACGGGTTTCGGAAAACTTGGTTTGTATCAGAAAGTATCAGAGGGTACAACCTTGGATGCACATGAAGAAATTGAGTGGAAACGCATCGCAGAACGTTATGACACTGTTAGTAGAGCTGCAATGGAAGCCAATGTACCTTTATTAATTGATGCGGAGGAAACTTGGATGCAAGATGCAGCAGATCAATTAATAGAGAATATGATGGAAAAATACAATACGGAAAAAGTTATTGTATTTGGAACATTGCAATTGTACCGTTGGGACAGAATGGATTATTTGAAAAAATTATACCAGAGAGCTCAGGAAAAAGGATATAAAGTTGGAATGAAATTGGTACGTGGTGCCTATATGGAAAAAGAACGTGAGCGTGCTGAAGAGTATGGGTATAAAGACCCTATTTGTGCTAATAAAGAAGAAACGGATGCCAATTATGATACAGTCTTAGCGTATATGTTTGATAATTTAGAAAATATGGCAATATTTTCGGGGACACATAACGAAGAGAGTTCTATGCTAATGATGGACTTGATTAAAAAACACAAATTGGATGTAAACGATCCTCGTTTGTGGTTTGGTCAACTGTATGGAATGAGCGATCATATTAGTTATAATTTAAGTGAACGTGAATTTAACGTAGCTAAATATTTGCCATTTGGTCCTGTTAGGGATGTGATGCCGTATTTAATAAGACGTGCAGAAGAAAATACTTCTGTAGCTGGGCAAACTACCCGCGAATTGGACTTAATAAGTACAGAACGTAAGCGCAGGAAAATG
>NVSD01000093.1 GCA_002401105.1 Flavobacteriaceae bacterium
ATTTGAGCAAAATCTGGTTGTAAATGTACTTGAACTTGATGGCCAAGTTCAAGTAAGGTTTCTTCACAAGCTTCAGCTACATATTCGGTTGATATCATTTTAAAGTATAAAAGACAAATGTAACTTTTCAAATCGATATAATGCAAATAAATTTAATAAGTGATACGGTAACCGTTCCTTCTAAAGGAATGTTAAAAGCGATGCTGCAAGCCGAAGTAGGGGACGATGTTTTTAAAACTGATCCCACGGTAAATGCCTTGGAAGAAAAAATGGCCACAGAATTCGGTATGGAAGCAGCCTTGTTTTTCCCATCTGGAACCATGGCAAACCAAACGGCTATAAAAGTACATACCCAGCCTGCAGAACAGGTTATTTGTGATAAATGGGCACATATTTTTAATTTCGAAGGGGGAGGAGCTGCATTTAACTCTGGTGTTTCATGTAGTTTGATTGATGGGAATCGCGGTATGTTCACCGCAGCACAAGTAGCGGAACGTATAAGTGATCCAGAGAATTATCACTTGGCCATCACTTCTTTAGTGTCCCTCGAAAATACCACCAATAAAGGAGGGGGAGCCTGTTGGGATTTGAACGAAATAAAAAAAATTAATGAAGTATGTGACAGCCATGATTTAAAATTGCATTTGGATGGTGCACGTTTGTACAATGCATTAGTAGCAAAAAATCAAACGCCTGCGCAATACGGAGCTTTGTTTAATACCATTTCTATTTGCTTGTCTAAAGGACTAGGAGCACCTGTTGGTTCTGTATTGATAGGGAGCGCGCAAGAGATGAAGAAAGCACTAAGGGTACGTAAGTTATTTGGTGGAGGCATGCGCCAATCTGGTTTTTTGGCGGCGGCAGGTATCTATGCTTTAGATAATAATGTAAATCGTTTAGCGGAAGATCATGAAAATGCAAAAGCATTGGGGAAATCCTTAGAACGCTGTTCTAAAATTTCAAAAGTAGAGTCTATAGAAACAAACATTGTTATTTTTTATACCAAAGACACGGTACAAGACGACGAATTTGTGAGCTATTTAAAAAGTAAAGATATTTTAATGATATCTATGGGAGAAGGGAAACTGAGAATGGTGACCCATCTTAATTTTACCAAAGAAATGCTTGTATATGTTCAGAATGTTTTAGAGAATCTCTAGAGTACAATGTAAATAAGCGGGCGGTTTTTTAAATTCCTAAAAAAAAAGAGGCTTGTGGAAGTTTTTGTGTAAGGCTTGAATTGTACTAGCGACCAACCGTAAAAATAATCAAAATGAGAAGTCTACTAATTATAATCACCCTAATGATTTCGACAGGAAACATATTGGGACAACACAAAGAATCAATGAAAACAAATACTATAGAAATAGCAATTTTTGCAAATGGATGTTTTTGGTGTACCGAAGCTGTTTTTTTACAACTAAAAGGYGTTTCCAAAGTGGAATCTGGATATATAGGCGGASAAGTGCCTAATCCTAGCTATAAWGAAATTTGTACRGGGACTACGGGACATGCAGAAGCCATWAAAATAACGTATGATACTGACAAAGTTTCATTCATTGATTTATTGGATGTGTTTTTTGCTACCCACGATCCKACKACMTTAAATAGACAAGGATACGATGCAGGAACACAATATAGATCGGCGGTTTTTTATCAAAATGATACACAAAAAGAATTGACAGAAAAAATGATTGAAGCTCTTGAAGATGCGAAGGTTTTTGAAAATTCTATTGTAACGGAAATTACTGAAAACGATATCTTTTACCCAGCAGAAAACTACCATCAGGATTACTATAATAACAATAAAAATCAAGGCTATTGTGTGRCTATTATCAATCCTAAATTGGATAAGTTACGTGCGCATTTTAAGGAATTATTAAAGGAAGACTGACAAATAAATGCGTGGCATCCAATTTGATATATGCTGTCTAAAAAACGATATGAAAAACAAATATGTATTATTGTTCCTAAGTCTCCTCTTTGATGCCATAGGAATGTTATCTTTTACGGTGCCTGTGTTAGGAGAGTCCTTTGATATAATTTGGGCACCTATTGCTGCTTTCTTAATTTTTAAAATGTACAAAGGTACCGAAGGGAAAATTGCTGGAGCCGTTACTTTTATAGAAGAAGCGATGCCGGGATTGGATATAATTCCTACGTTTACCTTGACATGGATTTATAAGTTCCTACTAAAGAAAAGTAAAAAATAAGACAAGATTTAAATAGATAAAACTAAAAAAGACTGCTCGAGAGCAGTCTTTTTTAGTTTGTTAACAATGGGATATTACTTGCTTTCGGCAAAAAAGCGTTTCATTCCAAAACGACTCAACATTTTTTTAGTAAACGGCCAGAAAAAACTGGATTGTCCCAAACACCAACCTACAATAGGGAGCGTAAATTGATAAATGAAAAAGACTAAGAAAATGCGAATAGGCCAAAAAACCCAAGGATTAGTTGTTTCTTTGTCTAAGCCGATAAGCTCCGTTACGGGATGTGCTATATACGTAGCGAATGAACCATTTATTGAAAAAACAATAAATATCATTATAATCTGAAAATTAGAAGTAATTCCCCAACGTTCTTTAAAAGTGCTCATATGTTTGTTTTTTGATGGGAGCAAAAGTACACNNATATATTATATATCAAAAAAAAGACTTGCATAATAGCAAGCCTTTTACAAAAATGTGGTCATTTTTTTTATTTCCCTCCAAAAAGTCCTCCAAGTAAGCTTCCRATCCCACCNTTTTTACTTCCACTAACCATTCCCATTACATCATCTATAATACTTCCGTCTCCGTTTGCATCTAAAATTTTTGTRATCATGCTTTGTCCTTCTTGCGCTTGGCTTCCTCCACCGAGTAAACCTCCTAAAAGACTGTCTAAACCTCCGCTGTCAGCGACCTTGTTTTGACGTGATTGTTTTCCTAAAAGTCCCATAATTACAGGAGCAGCCATTTTAAGTAAATCCATGGATTTTCCCATGTCCAAACCACTTTTMGCACTTACGGSCTGTGCTACGTTATGTTCTTTACCTCCAAAAACATGTCCCAATATATTGGCTCCATCGTTTAGAGTGTCTTCTCTTCCTAATAAATCGCCTAAATTATCTAAGATACTTCCGTCATGCTTATCTTTAGACAAAGCTCCTAATAAGCCTTCTGCACCACCAGAGGTAGCGGCATTATTTTTTAAGGCTCCTAAAATTAATGGGAAAGCAGCGCTTAGTCCTGATCCTGTTTGTTCTTTTCCTTGCCCTAAATGTGCACTAGCTCCACTGATTAATGATTTTCCGAGGTCGCTGTTTAATAAGTCTAAAATTCCTGCCATTTTTTTTCTTTTTTACAGTTAGTTTTTTTTCTGATACGTCAAAATAATTGTTTTGAAATATCATTGTATTTGATATTAAAGGTACTTAAATTGTTAAGACCTCTATTATTAGTGACACAAAATAGTAGCGGAAGTCACTTTATTCCCTTAAAAACTGAATCTTCGTTCACAATTTTTAACACATAGAAAGCAGTGTTTTTTAGCTGTTAAGCCCTTTAAAACGGTCATTTTTTGAAGAAATGATTCATTATTAGGCATAATGTTCTATCTTCCACAAGTTTTAAATTTTATATATGAAGAAATTAGCATTACACTGGAAGATATTATTGGGAATGGGCTTGGGAGTTGCTTTTGCATTTTTGATGCTTACGTTTCCTTTTGGAAAACAGTTTGTAATTGATTGGATCAAACCTTTTGGGAGTATTTTTATCAAATCATTAAAGCTAATTGCAGTGCCTTTAATTTTAGCGTCGCTGATTAAAGGGGTCTCTGATTTAAAGGATATTTCTAAACTTTCTAGGATGGGAGGGCGTACTATTGCTGTATATGTAGTAACTACTATTTTGGCAGTAACTATCGGATTGGCCATTGTAAATATTGTAAAACCGGGAAGTTATATTGATGAGCAAACGCGCATGGAATTAATGGAGAGTAGTAAAGACAAGGCTGCAAGTAAAATTTCTGCCGCGCATCAACAAAAAGCTACGGGGCCGTTGCAAGCCTTAGAAGACCTAGTACCTTCTAATATTTTTGCGGCTGCTTCGAACAATAGGAATATGTTACAAGTGATATTTTTTGCTATCTTTTTTGGGATAGGATTGATTTTAATTCCTGAAGACAAAGCAAAACCAGTAAAACAGTTTTTCGACAGTTTTAACGAGGTTATTTTAAAAATGATTGATCTTATTATGTTAGCGGCACCCTTTGGTGTGTTTGCGCTATTGGCAGCATTAATTGTAGAATCTCCAAGCTTGGCTTTATTTAAAGCTTTGGGAATGTATGCTCTTTGTGTGGTTGTCGGTTTGATGATAATGATAGGTGTGTATGTATTATTTGTAGTGCTATACACTAAAAAATCACCTCAGTTTTTCTTAAAAGGTATTTCTCCAGCACAATTATTGGCATTTTCTACCAGTAGTAGTGCGGCTACTTTACCGGTAACCATGGAACGTGTGGAAGAACACTTAGGAGTAGAGCGTGAGGTAACCAGTTTTGTGTTGCCTATTGGAGCGACTATAAATATGGATGGAACAAGTTTATACCAAGCGGTAGCAGCGGTGTTTATCGCGCAAGCTTTTGGAATGGATTTATCCTTAGGAGTACAATTAGGAATTATAGCCACAGCTACCTTGGCATCTATCGGCTCGGCAGCAGTGCCAGGAGCAGGGATGGTGATGTTGGTAATTGTGTTGGCACAAGCAGGGATTCCTGAAGCTGGATTGGCATTGATTTTTGCAGTAGACAGACCCTTGGATATGTGTAGAACGGTGGTGAATGTAACTGGGGATGCCGCAGTAACAATGATGGTTGCAAAATCAGTAAATAAGTTAGGAGACCCTAAAGTGAAAAATTGGGACGATAACTACCAAGTTTAATCTTATAAAAAACGGTGTTGGTCATTTTTTGAAGGGACGGCACATTGTTCCTTTTTACCAAACCATTGATATCTATGATTCGCGATGTACGTATAAACGGCATCGCGAATTTTTTTTGGCACAAAAATCAAATAATAACAATATTTCCAGCCTCCAGATAATTGTTGACTGATGCGCAAAGCTGCCGTGGATTGGGCGTATAAGGTGCCATGGCTGATATACACAATGCTTTGTAGGTTTTGATTGGTGTAATTATGTTTTTTTAAGAGTTGCACCGCAGTTTCCGACTGGAGGGATGCAAAACTAAAAACGGCTTTTTTATCCCGTTTTAAAAGGAATAAAACGGCTGAATTACAGAGGTTACAAACTCCGTCGAAAAGAATAATATGATTATTTTTACTTTTTTTCACGTTTCAAAGTTACAATATTGTTTTTAGCTCGTCTTTTAACAAAACATTAATACGTACTGTGCATTGCATTGTCTAAATTCGTGATAAAACCACTTGTTATAATGATCAGAATTAAAAATTTACATAAGTCTTATCCAATAGGGAAAGATTCTTTACATGTTTTAAAAGGCATCGATTTACRTATAAAAGAAGGTGAGTTTGTTTCTATTATGGGCTCTTCGGGCTCTGGGAAATCTACCTTGTTAAATATCGTAGGTTTATTAGACGAACATGATGAAGGAGATTATTTCCTAAATGGTCAGAGAATAGAAAAGCTAGACGAAACGAAAGCAGCGGTCTTAAGAAACAAATTTTTAGGATTCGTTTTTCAATCGTTTAACTTAATTCAGTATAAAAATGCCTTAGAAAATGTGGCTTTACCTTTATATTACAAAGGAGTTGGGCGTAAAGAACGCCAGGAAATAGCCATGGATTATTTGGATAAAGTAGGCTTAAAAGATTGGGCAAATCATTTACCAAACGAGCTATCGGGTGGTCAAAAACAACGAGTTGCTATTGCCAGAGCCTTGGTTACAAAACCGAAAGTGGTATTAGCGGATGAACCGACAGGAGCCTTAGATTCTACAACATCGGAATCAGTGATGCAATTATTAAAAGAAATTAACGACGAGGGGATGACCGTGTTTGTAATTACCCACGAAGAGGATATTGCAGCACRAACTGACCGTATTGTTAGGTTAAAAGATGGGCTTATTATTAGTGACGAATTAGTAAATAAAAATGTAAAAATTACACTGTAATATGTTTGATCTTGATCGCTGGAAAGAGATTTTCCAAACCTTATCCAAAAATAAATTACGAACGGCACTTTCGGGGTTTACCATTGCCTTTGCGATTCTATTGTTCACCTTACTTTTTGGTGTAGGAAATGGTTTAAAACATACCTTCGAAAAACAATTTGCGAAAGATGCTCAAAATTCTGTATATATAAATTCAGGGTTTACATCTAAACCTTATAAAGGCCTTCAGAGTGGACGTAGAATTCAATTTAGAAATGAAGATACCAAGTTTATCAACGACGAATTTGAGGACGATATAGAGTTTTTTAGTCCCAATATTCAACGTAGAAATGTGTCTGCTATTTATAAAAATGAACATAATACGTATACCGTAAGAGGGGTATATCCAGATTATCAACCCTTGGAATCGGCAGTTATGGAAGGGGGACGCTTTTTGAATTACTTGGATATGAAGCGCAAGTCAAAAGTTATTGTCATTGGTAGATTGGTAGAAAAAGATTTGTTTGGGGCTTTGAGTGGAATAGGGAAAAATATAAACTTAGATGGATTCTCCTTCAAAGTAATAGGCGTTTTTAATGATCCGGGAGGAGATAGAGACGAACGCTATATTTAYGCTTCCTTTACAACCGTTCAAAGTTTGTACAAACCTCATGACGAGGTGGATTATTTTGGATTTACTTACAACCCTAAATTGGAAATAAGTCAAGCCTTGGCATTTACAAATAAGTTGACTAAAATTTTAAAAAAGAAATTTAAAGTCAATCCAAGAGATCAAAGTGCCATTAGAATTCGGAATTATGCCGAAGGAACGCGAAACGTACAACAACTCATGTTTGGCTTAAATGTTATCATATTATTTATAGGAATCGGAACCCTAATTGCAGGTGTTATCGGGATAAGTAATATTATGGTATACATTGTAAAAGAACGTACCAAGGAATTAGGAATAAGAAAAGCATTGGGTGCCACGCCTAAATCTATTATAGGTATGATTATGTTAGAGTCTGTGTTTGTGACAGCTCTGGCGGGCTATGTAGGTTTATTGATAGGAATGTTTGCACTTGAACTTTTAGGGTCTAGTCTGGAAGAATACGGTATTTTGGATCCGAGTGTTGAAACTTCGGTGGTAGTGGGAGCGACTATTGTATTGATCATTGCAGGTACCATAGCAGGTTATATTCCAGCAAAAAGAGCAGCGAGTATTAAACCAATTGAAGCATTAAACGATAATTAATATGAGATTTTTATTTGATAGCGATACTTGGCAAGAAATTTTTAGCAGTATCAAAAAAAATAAAACACGAACAGGAATTACCATCATCGGTGTGATGTGGGGAATATTCTTATTGGTGGTTTTATTAGGGGCAGCCAAAGGAATAGAAAATAAATTCAATAGTCTGTTTGGCGATTTTGCGACCAACAGTGTATTTATATGGTCCAGTCAAACAAGCATGCCTTTTAAAGGATTTCAGGAAGGAAAACCGGTGCGTTTAAAGTTGGGTGATGTAGARAAGATTAAAAATGAAATAGAAGGAATCGATCTGATTGCTCCTAGAAGTCAAGGTTCAGGCTTGGTAATTCGTAAATTTCAGTCCGGGACATTTTCGGTATCTGGAGATTTCCCTGTGTTGAATAAGATTCAGAATAAGAACATGCTTTCAGGACGATTTATCAATACTAAAGACATCAAAGAAAAACGTAAAGTTTGTGTAATTGAAGAAGAAATTTACAAACAGCTTTTTGAAAAAGATGAAGAAGCCATTGGTGAGTTGATAAGTATTAATGGCATCAACTACAAAGTAGTAGGGATATTTAAGGAAAGTGAAACCATTAGATTGGGCGATAATATTCACGTTCCATTTACCACCTTTCAACAAGTGTACAATAGGGCGGATAATATTAGTTGGATGATTGTTACAGGGAGTGATACCAGTGATATTGAACAAATTGAAAAAGATGCCAAACTGATATTGAAAAACTTACACAACGTACATCCTAAAGACAAAAGAGCTTTTGGAGGGATGAATTTAGGAAAGATGTTTGAAAAGGTAACGGAGTTTCTGTTAGGGATGCAGTTTTTAACATGGTTTGTTGGAATTGCGACCTTGATTGCAGGAGTCTTTGCTATTGGAAACATTTTATTAATTACCGTAAAAGAACGTACTAACGAGATTGGAATACGAAGAGCTTTGGGTGCAAAACCTTGGGAAATTAAACGCCAAATAATTTTGGAAGCGGTATTTTTAACCAGTTTTGCTGGAGTATTAGGAATTATTTTAGGAGGAGGCGCCCTAATGTTGATAGATACCTTTATCGCACAGAGCCCAGAATCACCTTTAAAAAATCCTACGGTAGACATCCCTGTGATATTAATTGCAGCAGCAACACTCGTAGTTTTAGGAACATTAATTGGGTTGATACCTGCGCATACCGCAGTGAGTATAAAACCTATTGACGCATTAAGAGAAGAATAAATTAAATCAAAGTAGAAAAATACAAACAAATGAAAAAAATCATCATATTTTCAGTTATCGGAATTTTATTTATTGCCGTACTTATTTGGCTCGGGAAAAAGAATTCCGCATCGCCAGTAACTTATGAAACTGAAACCGCTTTTAAAACAACCATTGTAAATAAAACGGTGGTTACAGGAAAAGTAGTCCCCTTGGAAGAAGTGGAAATTAAGCCTAAAATTTCTGGTATTATAGAGAAAATATATGTGGAGGAAGGTGCAGTAGTTAAGATTGGTGATTTAATAGCTACCGTACGTGTGGTGCCTAATGTACAATCGTTAAACTCTGCGAGAGGTAGAGTGAAAAATGTACAATTGCAATATGACAACGCAAAAATTTCTTTCGGTAGAAGTAAAGGACTGTATGAAAAAGGAGTGATCTCTAGGCAAGATTTTGAAAAAGTAGAATTGGAAATTAATAGATCTGAACAAGATTTGAAAAATGCGCAATCGGATTATCAAATTATTAAAAAAGGATCTGCTGCAGGGATGGGRAGTTCTGCAAAYACCTATATCAAAGCAGAAATTTCTGGGACTATTCTAGAAATTCCAGTACGTAAAGGACATCAGGTTATTGAGTCTAATACGTTCAATGCAGGGACAACCATCGCAATTATTGCCGATATGAGTAAAATGATATTCGAAGGGAAAGTGGACGAAGCAGAAGTGGGGAAAATTAAAAAAGGAACCATGTTAGACGTTTCTTTAGGAGCAATTGAAAATAAAAAATACCCAGCCAAACTTAATTTTATCGCACCAAAAGGAACGGAAGAAAACGGAGCGGTACAGTTTAAAATTAAAGCGGATATCACGTTGGATGATGAATATTTTGTACGTGCTAATTACAGTGCCAATGCAGATATTATCTTGGAACAAAAGGACAGCGTATTGTCTATCAAAGAAGCCTTATTACAATTTCATAAAAAAACAGAAAAGCCTTATGTAGAAGTTAAACTTAAGGATGATAAATTTGAAAAACGTGATGTAGAATTGGGTATTTCAGATGGTATTAATGTGGAGATTTTATCTGGAGTTACGATGGAAGAAGAAATTAAAATTTGGAATAAAATAGCAAAGAAAAAAGAGGATAAAGATGACAATGAAGATGATGACTAAGTAGTTATAAAATATACAACGATTTTAAAAAGCGTTCCAAAGCAATTTGGGCGCTTTTTTTTGATTTAGATTTGAGATGTTAGTATTGAGACGGGATGGGTGTGGGAATTGACATTTGAGCCAAGAACCAAGAATATGGACTCAAGAATCAGGACATAAGACATTGGACTATTGTGGCTACGTAATTGCTAAGTATTCACTAACAGACAACTATTTTAATCCACATGAGTGGCAACTTATAACCTACAGCTTACCACTTACAACTCTTTATAGATATGAGTGGCCAAACAACCAACAACAAGCAACCAGCAACAGTTTTAACCTAGATATGAGATTTTAGATATTAGTATTGAGACAGGATGCGTGTGAAAATTGGATATATGAACCAGGAACCAAGACATAAGACTAGCGTAGCTGTGGAATCGGTATGTGAATTGACATATGAGCCAAGAACCTAGAATTAGGACATAAGACTTTCGTAGCTGCGGAATCGATACGTTGTTTTTGACTAAAAAAATATCAAATCAATTTTTAGATTCAATATCAGAACCAACAACTATATTCATCCACAAGAGTGGCCTAGCAACCAACAACAAGCAACCAACAACAGTTTTAACCTAGATATGAGATTTTAGATATTAGAATTGAGACAGGATGCGTGTGAAAATTGGATATATGAACCAGGAATCAGGACATAAGACTAGTGTAGTTGTGGAATTGCTATGTGAATTTTGACTAAAAAAATATCAAATCAATTTTTAGATTCTAACATCAAAACCTGCAACTATATTCATCCACAAGAGTGGCAACTTAACTACTTACTACTATTTTTATCCACATGAGAGGCACTTATAACCTACGGCTTACCACTTACAACTCTTTATAGATATGAGTGGCCTAGCAACCAACAACAAGCAACCAACAACAGTTTTAATTTAGATATGAGATTTTAGATATTAGTATTGAGACGGGATGCGTTGCAACTTACTACTTAGAGCTTACCACTTACTACTATTTTTATCCACATGAGTGGCACTTATAACCTACGGCTTATCACTTACAACTCTTTATAGATATGAGTGGCCTAGTAACCAACAACAAGCAACCCTTTTTCTAAATATCATACTCCGTAGTCCTCATTATCTCCTTCAACACAAAATAACTTTCAAGGACACCAATATTCTCAATTTTAGAAAGTTTTTTCCGTACAAAGTGATGGTATTCATCCAGGCTAGCGAGGTTAATTTTCAGAAAGAAATCTACTTTTCCAGCCATATGATAGCATTCTTGCACCTCTTTTAAGGCTTTTATTTGGCGTTCGAACTTATCTATAAATCCTTCGTTGTGATAACGCAGGGATACCATACAGATAGCGGTGACAGGAATGTCTAGTTTTTTGCGGTCTAATAGGGCCACATATTTTTGAATAAAGCCTCTTTTTTCGAGCCTTCTGGTACGTTCATAAATAGGAGAGGGGCTTAGGTTGAGTTGTTCCGCCACTTCCTTGGTTGTTTTCTTCGAATCCTTTTGTAGGATGCGTAAGATATTCAAGTCTATTTCGTCTAATTTTTCCAAGGGCAGGTAATTTTACTGTGAATTTACTTTTAAAATATGATAAAGAGTAAAATTCTTTAGTTTTAACAAATATACAGATAATATTACTTAATTTATGGATAATTAAAGTTGTTTTAACGATGTATAGTTTATTTGTAGTAATTTTATTCTTTTATAATAGGT
>NVSD01000094.1 GCA_002401105.1 Flavobacteriaceae bacterium
AAAAACAATTAAAAAACGCGTCATCAAATAGTAGACAAGAATAATTGTCCTTGATTTAATCTATCAAAGAAAACAGAGAAATAAAAAGGCATAAAAAAAACCTACTTATCTATGTGATAAATAGGTTTTTTAATATGTTGGTAGTAACAACTAATTAATGATATAAATATTTACATCCTGATAATTACGCACCACAAAATCAAAGGCTACTCTTAAAATTTCGCCCATGGAGTTACATTTTTTAAAGTACTTATCTCCAGTTAATTTATTCAGCCCCATTTTAAGCTCTGCTGTTTTTTCTGGAGTAGAAATAGTGTCATTAGACATACATTCCAAAATATGATTGATACGATCTTGCGACCCTAAAATTCTACGTGCAGTAGCGGCACGTTCTTCTTTTTTATATTGTTCTATGGATTCTTCCTGTAAACTATCACTCACCATATTCACAAACTCTATGTTGTCTGTAAAAAACTGAGGTAAATATACATTCAATTTTCCTTCGTAACATTGCTGATCAAAATCCATTCCTCGAATTCTATATTGTACTTGATCAAAATCATAGGAAGCCACCACAACGTAATTGTAAGCTCTCATATCACCTAACAAACGAATTAAACAACGTTCATTAAATTTTACAAATTCTTTAGACAACCTTTTTTTACCACGTACCGTCACATTTTTAAGATTCTCCTCTATAAAAATATCACCAGGAATCCCCAATACGTGCTCCTCTATTAAAGTATCTTCAAATACTAAAAAGTTAATATTATTTGGGGACAAAATATGTTCTAACTCTAGTCCATAAATACGAGAAGCATCCGCTTTTTTTACATACAGATAAGTATGGTTATCATTTAAGATATTACGAACTTTAACACGAAACGGCTTAGAATTACCAAAAGTACAATAGTCAATAGCATCCACAGTAAGGTATGCCAACGCATCTTCACCTCCATCACCGTGCAAAATCATATACATACGCTTTAAACTCAAGTCTATTTCGTCACGYTCATGCTCAGCAAAATAYACWCGAAYCCATAAAGAATCCTCYCCRTKTTTATCATAAACRACRATAGAKCCMACAAAWCKCAATAAATCATCRTARGAAACMGGAATTTTWATATTYCKRTTRTATACAGATAGGTATTCGTARAGTTCAGYRTTTATAGGRTATGCRGGTTTTTTTTTKGATATCAAYTTATCRGCCATAGTCATCWTTTTTATTGATGTYTCAAATTTACTATATTGCTGTAACAAAAATCRATATTTATCGTCTTATTTTTATACTAAACAAATCAGCTTTTGGAAACAATTTTAACAATTACCAATTTACATAAAAAATACGGTGCGGTCCATGCCGTAAATAATTTATCCTTTACCATAGAAAAAGGAAACGTATATGGAATTTTAGGTCCAAATGGAAGTGGAAAGTCTACCACCCTCGGAATTATATTAAATGTAGTAAACCGAACTTCTGGAGATTACCAGTGGTTTGACGGGTCCATTTCTACACACGAAGCCTTAAAAAAAGTAGGTGCTATTATAGAGCGCCCCAACTTTTACCCCTATATGACAGCCATACAAAACTTACAATTGGTCTGTAAAATTAAAGGTATTTCTTACGACAAGATAGAAGAAAAATTAAAATTAGTAGACTTGCATGAACGTCGAAATTCTAAATTTAATACTTTCTCTTTAGGGATGAAACAACGTTTAGCCATCGCATCTGCGTTATTAAACGATCCAGAAATTCTAATTTTAGACGAACCTACCAATGGGTTGGATCCACAAGGAATACATGCCATACGTAGGATTATTCAAGATATCGCCTCCAAAGGAACTACTATATTATTAGCTTCTCATCTATTGGACGAAGTAGAAAAAGTATGTTCCCATGTAGTTATTATCAGAAATGGAATTAAGTTATACGCCGGAAGAGTGGACGAAATGACCGCCTCCAAAGGATTGTTTGAACTCAAAACGGATCAAAATCATAAAACCCTCGAAAAGATATTAAATGAACATGAAGGACTAGGGARTATTTCTTTTGAAAATGAACTTTTTACTGCGAAACTAACGCAAGRAATAAGTGCATCAGAAATGAATAAATACTTATTTGACCAAGGGGTAACCTNATCACACTTAGTCAAAAGAAAACCAAGTTTAGAGCAACAATTCCTAACCCTAACAAACAACAAATAATCATGTTTCGACTTTTAAATATAGAAATTCACAAATTAAAACACAGTAGGGCTAGTAAGGTATTAATCATTCTTTATTTTGCATTATTAACTTCCATTTCACTAATTGCTGCTATTAAATTTGATATTGGGCCTATTCAATTTCATTTAGCGGACATGGGAATTTTCAACTTCCCATATATATGGCATTTTAACACCTATACAGCTTCCATTTTTAAATTTTTCTTATTACTAGTTATCGTTTCTATGATGGCAAATGAATATAGTAACAAGACCTTAAAACAAAATTTAATTGATGGATTGAGTAAAAAAGAATTCATCCTTTCCAAATTCTATACGGTAATTGCCTTGGCTGCTTTATCAACTATATTCGTCTTTATTGTTTCCTTAGTACTAGGGTATATGTATTCTGACTATACCGAATTTAGTATTGTAATGGATGATATCGAGTTTTTATTCGCCTTTTTCATAAAA
Source organism: Flavobacteriaceae bacterium (assembly GCA_002401105.1). Classification (GTDB taxonomy): domain Bacteria; phylum Bacteroidota; class Bacteroidia; order Flavobacteriales; family Flavobacteriaceae. Next base: position 2,679 of record NVSD01000094.1, read on the forward strand.
CTAGTTGGATTCTTTTCTTTTGGTTTGTTTTTAGGAATTTTAATCAAACGATCTGCATTTGCTGTGGGAGGATTATTAATTTGGGCGTTTATAGAAAATGCTATTATTAGAGGATTCCTTTTTTGGAAACTAAAAGATCACATGGACGATATTATGCGTTTTTTACCATTAGAAGCCATGAGTAATTTAATTAAAGAACCTGGAACCCGATTGGACGCCGTTAAATCTATTGGGAAGCAAGTGGGAGAAAACTGGGGTGGTAAAGTTTCTGCACAACCATTAGAYATYTTAATTGTAATGATTTGGACTGGAATCTTCATATATCTTTCTTATATTTTAGTGAAAAAGAGAGATTTATAAAACGGTTCACATAAAATAAGTGCTTTTAGTACGAATAGTTTAAATACCCTTAATTTATTGAGGGTATTTTTTTTATCTTTGATTCTAATATTTTTATGAAACGTCCCCTCATCAAAATGATATTCGAAACGCTACTCTTAAATGAGTTTTAACTGGTATCGAGAATTTAGATAACGGCAGCACTCATATAATAGAAAATGATACATGAAAAAAACTTTTCTCCTCTTATATATATTGTCTAGTACTATTATTCATGCCCAAGGCGAAGCCAATCATTGGTACTTTGGTCAAAATGCAAGTGTTAATTTCAATACCATTCCTCCAACTACTGGTACCGGAAACCTAAACACCAACGAGGGTTGTTCTTCTTTCTCTGACAGTAATGGAAACTTACTCTTTTATTCAGACGGTTCCACTGTTTGGGATAAAAATAACAATGTTATGCCCAACGGTAGTAATCTAAAAGGACATCCAAGTAGCACTCAATCTGCCATTATTGTACCTAAACCAAATGACCCAAATCTATATTATTTATTTACWGTAGGTGCTAACATACAAAATGAAGGAGAATTTGGTTTTCATTACTACACTATTGACATGAGTAAAAACAGTGGAAATGGAATTGTTAGCAATGGCCCTGTGAATTTAGGGAGTAGCTATAATATGGAATGGAGTGAAAAAGTAACCTCTGTAAAAGGTGCTGATTGTAATTCTTTTTGGGTAATATCCATAGTTTACAACAGGTTTTACGCTTATAAAGTGACTCCTACTGGTGTAGAAAGTACTCCTGTCATTTCTCAAGTAAATTATAATACTACAGATATTAGCAGGCGAGGCTACCTTAAAGTTTCTCCCGATGGAACAAAACTTGCCAGTGCTACCTTCGCTTTTAATGGAAACGAAGGAGGCCCACAAAACGGAAAATTGCACCTGTATAATTTTGACAATAAAACAGGAAAGATATCTGACAATGCACTTACATTAATTTCAAATGTTTCTGTAGATGGAGAACCCTATGGCTTAGAATTTTCACCAAACTCTACCTATCTCTATGCTTCTACCATGACGAATTCTAATAACAAATTATTTCAATTTGATTWAAATCAACARGATATTCCGGGTTCTAAAACCTTGATTCATTCCCAAACTGGATATAGAGGCGCTTTACAACTAGCCCCAAACGGAAAAATATATGTTACCGTACCTCCAAGTTATACAGATGGAACACAGTTTTTAAATATAATTCACAATCCTGAAGGAAAAGGAGCTGCTTGTAATTATCAATTAAACGGACTGGATTTATCTCCCAATTATGCCATGCAAGGACTTCCTCCGTTTATTGCTTCTTTACTCTTACCCATTAAAATAACGGAAATACAAGACAATAGCATCAACCTTAATAACAACACCAAAAGGATTTGTATTGGAGACAACTTAAATCTAACATCCGAAACCATTTCAGGAAATCCTACCTACGAATGGACTTTTAACGGACAACCCTACGTTCAAACAAAAACATTAAGTATTCTTAATACAACTCCAGCCAATACGGGGATTTATGAATTAACGGTAAAAACAATTGATAATTGTGGGACCGTTAAAACCTATAAAGGAAGCATTGTACTTGAAGTAAATACACCTCCTGCCGCTATAAACGCAACTTACGATCAATGTGATTTTGATAGTAACTCGTTGGATGGAAAAACCATTTTTAATTTAGACTTTAAAAAAGATGAYAKCNCMAAMAACRAWKCTNAATTTAAATGTCTTTTTTTACAAGAATCAAATTGATTACGACGCTGACAACTACCTATCAAACACCTCTAATTACACAAATACCAATGCGTTTTCTCAAACATTATTAACTAAAATAGTCAATACTGATACAGGCTGTGACAACCAAGGAAGYCTTACMCTTAATRTTTCWCCTACATCWCTACAAACTTATACCGATGTWTACATTTGCGAAAATGACTTAAATGCATCCTCTGCTATTTTAAATGAAAGTAAAGGAGCTGGATTTGGYATCTACGATTTTGATAATAAAATAGCAGAAATAACCACGTTATTTTTACCCATTTCTGTAATCGTACAAATTTACAATTCGGCCTCAGACGCACAAATGCAAACAAATCCAATCACTGGAAGTARAGACRTCRTTACAAATACTTATTACGCCCGTATTGAAAATAAAACGACCAAAGCATGTGTTGCTGTGGGTAGTTTTAATACCATTCTTAACTATGTMCCAAACATCACTTTTATACAAAAAGAAAAATTCCTCTGCCTCAATAACCCGATAGAAACCCCTCAAAAAAATACGGTATTATTAAGTGCTAAGTTCGGAAAACCTTTAAGACTGTTTCAATGGTATAAAGATGATGTTCTAATCCCAGATGCAACAAATAGTTACTATGAAGCAACGGAAAAAGGAACGTATATTATTSAAGCACAGAGATACAATATAAATAGCCTTCAAACTAATTTGGACGATACCTACTGTATTGGATACAGTAGTATTTTAGTCAATGTATCTAATCCWGCCTTGGTTGAAGAYCGTAATTTAACCATTGTAGACGATGCGCCTAACAATACATTAACAATCACAGACCCTAGTACTTTAGGTATTGGAGATTATGAATACAGTGTGGATAACGTCGGTTTTAATAGTGGCTTTCAGGACGACACCGAGTTTGACTATTTAACTCCCGGTTTTCATACCTTATATGTCCAAGATAAAAATGGCTGTGGAATCACTCTTAAAAAATTCGCCATCCTTGCCTACCCTAAATTTTTCACACCCAACAATGATGGGATAAATGATACTTGGAATATCGTAGGTTTAGACCACACCAAGTATAGACAAACTACGGTACAAATATTTAGTCGTTATGGGAAGTTACTCAAACTTATTAATTTACAAGGCGATGCGTGGGATGGTAGCTATAACGGTAAACAGTTAAAATCTGATGATTATTGGTTTGTTGTAGAACTAATTGATTTAAACAATGTAAGTATCATCAAAAAAGGACATTTTAGCTTAATAAGAAGTTAATCTTGTTTATACAATAGATATCCATTTAAATAGCATTGTTATCGCCAGCACATAGGCTCCTTTTTTCACATCGATACATTTACACTGTACCCAATTGTTTATGAATATCAGATTTCATCTTCATAAGCATCTTTACATCGTTTTGGTCCTAGCACTCCAAACCTCCTTTATTATGTTCTTCACAAACAACCATAAATTTATTTTGGGATTGCCTTTTACTCCTAGAAAACACGTGGACTAAAAAAAGAAATCGTAATGTCAGCATTCAAATTTTGACAAAGCTAAAAATAGCCTATTTTTGCAACATGCAATTCAAATTAGTTTCAAAATTCAAACCCACTGGTGATCAACCGGAAGCCATTAAACAACTTGTAGAAGGAATAAATAACGGCGACAAATACCAAAATTTATTAGGTGTTACGGGTTCGGGTAAAACATTTACTGTGGCCAATGTAATCGTTCAAGTACAAAAACCAACCTTGGTTTTGGCACATAACAAGACACTAGCAGCTCAGTTATACCAAGAATTTAAAACCTTTTTCMMAKMWRMYWYYGTSRMGKRTTYTRYWWSTKRTWWCGRNYWTKMSMWWSCWGARGSKYWKKYSCMYGYTRSTGSRMMTBTWATRKWRAASGRYTTDKSYRWTMAYSAAGAAATTGAAAAACTGAGAATTAGCGCCTCTTCTGCCCTATTATCTGGACGTAGAGATGTGATTATCATTTCCTCTGTTTCTTGTATTTATGGTATAGGAAATCCGGTAGAGTTCAAGAAAAATGTGATTAATATTAAGGTAGATCAACAAATTTCCCGAACTAAATTATTGCACTTACTTGTAGCAAGTCTCTATTCTAGAACAGAAGAAGAAATTAGAAGTGGTACTTTTAAGGTAAAGGGCGATGTAATTACCGTGTATCCTTCCTATGGAGAACACGCCTATAGAATTCACTTTTTTGGTGATGAAATAGAAGAACTAGAGAGTTTTGACCTACAAAACAATACTGTTCTTGAATCATTTGACCAAATAACAATATATCCTGCCAACCTTTTTGTAACATCACCCGATGTATTGCAAAATGCCATCCACGCTATCCAAGAAGATATGATGAAGCAAGTGGAATATTTTAAAGAAATAGGAAAACATTTAGAAGCAAAACGACTCAAAGAACGCACGGAATTTGATTTAGAAATGATTCGAGAGTTGGGCTATTGTAGTGGTATTGAAAACTATTCACGTTATTTAGATGGTAGAAGTCCTGGGACTAGACCTTTCTGCTTATTAGACTATTTTCCAGATGATTATTTAATGGTGATAGACGAAAGTCATGTAACCGTACCACAAGTACATGCCATGTATGGAGGCGACCGAGCTAGAAAAGTAAACCTGGTAGAATATGGATTTCGTTTGCCTGCGGCGATGGACAACAGACCCTTGAAATTTGAAGAATTTGAAATGATTCAAAATCAAGTCATCTATGTGAGTGCCACCCCTGCGGATTACGAATTAGAAAAAACAGAAGGACTGGTAGTAGAGCAAGTAATTAGACCTACTGGACTACTAGATCCTATTATTGATGTAAGACCAAGCTTGAATCAGATTGATGATTTAATAGAGGAAATTCATATACGTGTAGAAAAAGACCAACGTACGTTGGTAACCACATTAACCAAGCGTATGGCGGAGGAATTGGCAAAATATTTGAGTCGTATTCAAGTGCGTTGTCGTTATATCCACTCGGATGTAGACACTTTGGAACGTGTAGAAATTATGCAAGATTTGCGTAAAGGATTGTTTGATGTATTGATTGGTGTAAACTTATTAAGAGAAGGACTAGATTTACCCGAAGTATCCCTAGTAGCAATTTTAGATGCCGATAAAGAAGGTTTTTTACGTTCTCACCGTTCGCTTACACAAACCATCGGTAGAGCGGCAAGAAACGTGGAAGGACGTGCCATTTTGTATGCCGATAAAATCACAAAAAGCATGCAACTCACAATTGATGAAACCGACCGACGTAGAGAAAAACAAATTGCCTATAATACCAAACACAACATCACGCCTACTCAAATTAAAAAGGACATAGAAAACATCCTAAATAGTAAAAATGATGCTACATACGCCTATGACAATTCCGACATGATCGCCGCTGAAGAAGCGATGAATTATGCCTCAAAAAGCGAATTGGAAAAAAGCATTAAAACCGCCAGAAAAAACATGGAATTGGCAGCCAAAGAATTGGATTTCATCAATGCCGCTAAATTTAGAGACCAGATAAAAGTATTGAAAGATAAAGTAAAAAGTATAGCCCACTAGCCTATGAAGGGGGATATGTGATAAAACATTTAGTATCCCTCCTCAACCTCACAAAACGCCACCAAATCAGCCTTAGTCATAGCACCAGCATACCGCTTCACTTCCTTTCCATGTTGTACTAAAACAAATTGAGGCAATCCCTTTATTTGGTATTTAGTAACAATGCTCCTATTAAAATCTGCATTCACTTTTAATACTTTTACTCCTTTTGATTCGGCGGCAAATTTCTCCATTATGGAATCCATCATCACACAAGGACCACACCATTCCGCCCAAAAGTCTATCAGAATTAACTCCTCCTTTTTTAAGATAGCATCAAAGTTTTTCCCATCCAATGTCAGTATTTCTGAGTCCTTATTACTCTTCACTATTTTTTTATAAACATACCTAAGAGGTAAGGTGAATGCCGCAATAATGGTAGATGCCATAAATAATATAAAAGCAAGGATATAATGAGCAATCGTACTTAGGTTTTTTTTATTCTCGAAATTTAATTCCGCTTGGTTTTGGTAAGCTATTATCTTTTCTAACATGTGTTTTTTATTATAACTACATCGTACGTAGTTTTTAGGTATTATCAAAAGTAAATGGTTTTTCTCAACCGTGAATATTTCCGGAGCTTTTATTTATTTTTTTGGATGTATTTTTAACAGAAACAAAAAAAGAGCGAAAAAACACATCCTGTCTTTCCGCTCCCTTTTGGCTTTTAGCTTATCACTTTTGGCTTTTTATTTTCCCTTTTCGCTCTAAACTTATCGCTATTTCCTATCCTTTATACATCAAACTTAATAGGATCTTTTACTTTCTGTTTGGTCAATGCTAGGTCAATTACCTCTTTCATTTCTGTTACATAGTTGAATTTCAATCCTTTTAAATAACTAGGTTTAATTTCTTCTACGTCTTGTTTGTTATCAATAGACAAAATTAATTCCTTAATATTGGCTCTTTTAGCAGCTAATATCTTTTCCTTAATTCCTCCAACAGGCAACACTTTACCTCTCAGGGTAATTTCCCYCGTCATGGCCAATTTATTTTTTACTTTACGCTGGGTAAATACAGATATTAATGATGTTAACAYCGTAATACCAGCACTTGGTCCATCTTTAGGAGTTGCACCTTCTGGTACGTGGATATGTACTTTATAGGTATCCAATACTTTTTGGTCCACTCCAAAACTAGCTGCATGTGCCTTGATATATTCCATGGCAATAGTAGCAGATTCCTTCATCACCTTTCCAAGATTCCCTGTAATAGTCAATCCCTTTCCTTTAGAAATAATAGATTCAATAAATAATATATCACCTCCTACACTGGTCCAAGCTAATCCTGTTACTACACCTGCAACATCATTATTTTCGTATTTGTCACGCTCTAAATGAGAGGGTCCTAATACTTTTTCAATAATTTCTATGGTGATATTGGTCTTGTATTCTTCTTCCAATGCAATAGACTTAGCAGCAAAACGTACCATCTTAGCCAATTGTTTCTCCAAACCACGAACACCAGATTCTCTAGTATAAGCAACCACTATTTTCTCAATAGACTTTTTATCTATTTGGATATGCTCTTTAGTCAAACCGTGATCTTTTATTTGTTTTGGCAACAAATGTCTCTTGGCTATTTCAATCTTTTCTTCAATGGTGTATCCAGAAACATTGATAATCTCCATACGATCTCTCAAAGCCCAAGGAATGGTAGATAAGCTATTCGCCGTTGCAATAAATAACACTTTAGACAAATCGTAATCCAACTCTAAATAGTTATCGTAAAACGAAGCGTTTTGTTCCGGATCCAATACCTCTAACATAGCTGATGATGGATCACCATTATGACTAGAAGCTGCCAATTTATCAATCTCGTCCAACACATATACAGGATTGGAGGTTTGCACCTTTTTCAAATCCTTAATAATACGCCCTGGCATGGCACCAATATAAGTTTTTCTATGTCCTCTAATTTCCGCTTCATCACGCAATCCCCCAAGAGACATACGTACATATTTACGACCAATAGCCTCTGCAATAGATTTACCCAAACTAGTTTTACCAACTCCAGGAGGTCCATACAAACATAAAATAGGAGATTTCATATCACCTTTTAGCTTTAATACCGCCAAATGCTCTATAATACGTTCCTTTACTTTGTCCAATCCAAAATGGTCTCTGTCCAATATTTTTTGAGCTTTCTTCAAGTCAAAAACATCTTTCGTATATTCATTCCATGGCAACTCCAATAACAAATCTAGATAATTACGCTGTACAGAATATTCTGCCATTTGAGGATTCATACGTTGTAAACGTCCCAACTCCTTCTCAAAAGTTTCTTTTACTTCCTTATTCCATTTTTTATCCTTAGCCTTTACACGCATTTCGTCCAACTCTTCGTCGTACGAAACACCACCTAATTCTTCCTGAATGGTTTTTAATTGCTGATGCAAATAATACTCACGTTGCTGCTGATCCATATCCACTCTAGTTTTAGATTGAATATCATTCTTTAATTGCAAGCGTTGTAATTCCGCATCCATTTTTTGCAATGTTATCAAAGCACGTTCTTTCAAGTTAGTTATTTCTAATAACTCTTGTTTTTCCTTTACCGGCAAATTCATATTTGCAGATACAAAATTGATTAAAAACGGCTTGCTCTCAATATTTTTAATAGCAAATGTAGCTTCCGAAGGTAAATTTGGATTTTCCTTGATAATACGTGTGGCCAATTCTTTTATCGAGTCTATAATCGCTTCAAACTCTTCTTCACCTTCATCCGACCTATCCTCAATCACTTCCTTAGTAGTCGCTTGCATAAAAGGTTCCGTTTGAGAAACAGATTGAATCTCAAAACGTTTTTTTCCTTGAATGATTACAGTAGTATTCCCATCAGGCATTTTTAAGACCTTTAAAATAGTCGCTACAGTACCTGTTTTATAAATATCATTTTCGGTTGGATCCTCAACTTCTTCGTTAATTTGAGCAACTACACCTATAATTTTATTTCCTTTACTCGCTTGTTTGATTAATTCGATAGACTTATCAC
>NVSD01000095.1 GCA_002401105.1 Flavobacteriaceae bacterium
AGGACATTAATTTGCCCAACTATCTCATAAAATTTTATCACACAGAAATGGAGCTTACTTTTATCAAATAATCTTAAAAAATAATATTATGACTTATTTAAATGACGGCGGTCCATTAATGTACCCATTACTAATACTATTAATCATCATTTTACTGTTAATAACAAAAGGCTTTTTTAAAAACAATGATAAAAAAAAATTGATAAGTACCATTTCTACATTAGGTTTATTTTCTATGGTATTTGGATTTTTTGTGCAAATTATTGGATTTATGGGAGCATTGGATTCCATTGTAATGGCAGGCGACATAAGTCCTTCAGTACTAGCAGAGGGCTTGATAATTAGCTATTTTGCACCCCTCTTTGGTATTGTAATTTTCTTTATCTCTCAAATAGGAAAAATAGCACTTACTTGGACCATTAAAGCGTCCTAATATCTTTATAAAAAGGAAAGAGGTGCATGCCTTAAAAACATAATTTTCCATAACTATTCCGTCCTAAATTCTGCTGTTTTATCATCTTAAGTTAGGACCTATTTTTACCTAATAATCTTAAAAACTATATTATGAACTATTTAAATGATGGCGGACCTTTTTTTATGTACTCACTTCTTCTATTACTAATTATAATACTATTACTAATAGTACAAGCTTTCCGAAAAAAAACTGATATAAATAAACTAACAAGCACCATAGCTTCACTTGGCTTATTCTCTTTGGTACTAGGGTTTCTTGCACAAATTATCGGTTTTATAGGCGCATTAGACGTAATAGCCATGGCGGTAGATGTAAGTCCAGTTGTGTTGGCCACAGGATTAAAAATCAGCTACATTGCACCTGTATTCGGAATACTTATTTTTTTCACTGCTCAAATTGGAAAATTGATACTAATATGGTCTACAAAAGAATCCTAACCTAGCTTTATAAAAAACAGAAGAACTGACTTATATCTCTAGTTTTTTGTAACTCAAATAAATCAATAACTTAACTTATCTAAGTATTCTAATGATAAGTTGGGTTATTTTTTACGATGTAGGCATTAAAACAAACTCGATGTCTCGTAAAATAATTAAACTATAGAATCTTGGCTACAAACTTGATGATTAAAAAGTATCTTTGCTTCAAAAACAAGGAATTTGAAAACTCAAAATAGCAAAAAAGCATTTATACTCCTTAACGGAACTCCACCATTTCAATTACCAAATTTAAAAAACTATAAAATTGTTTGTGCTGTTGATGGCGCTTACAATCATTTTGTGAAATCAGGGATTGAACCTGACCTAGTAACTGGAGATTTTGATTCCATAGACAACATTCCTACACATATAGAAGCCATTAACACGGACGACCAAGAATTTGCGGATTTCCATAAAACCTTAACTATTCTAAAAGAAAGAGGCCATACAAATATAGATGTCTATGGTGCAAGTGGACAAGAGCAAGACCATTTTTTAGGAAATATAAGTACCGCTTTACAATGGAAAGACAGTCTTAATTTACGTTTTTTTGATGATTATGGTTCGTATGTTTTTATTGATAAAAAATTTACAAAAAGTGATATTAAAGGAAAAATTGTATCCTTAATTCCTTTTCCTACTGCTAGTGGTATCATCACAAAAGGACTTCTGTATCCATTAAATAATGAATCTTTGACATTTGGAGAACGTATTGGAACTAGAAATACAGCTGAGGAAGATACTATTGAGATTACTTTTAATGAAGGTGCTTTGTTGGTGTATGTAGGAAAGTAAGTTCCCTGTTGTCTAAAGGTATCTCAATTAATTATAATTCCTTCTCTAAAAGACCATAGCCCTTGACTTTACCTCACTTTTCTAAAACAACCAACTTTTAGTTCCCTATAACAAAATAAACGGGTGATTTCCCTTCATAGATTGTAAGCCCTTCTATCATACATTTTCAGTAAAATCTTATAAGAGCCTATTGCCCCCCTCTTCCTTTTTAAAATTCATTTTCAATATCAAGTCTTAATAGACTTAATTACTCTTATTTAATTTTATCAATCCCATTTTATCAAATGGGATATTTTTAAAATCTTTAAGCTTCTTAAAAACAATTGCCTGCTGTTTAAAACCAAACTGTTTATTTTCAAAATCTATAAACCCAGGGTCTGTATCCGTTTCCCAATTATTTTYAACAATTGAATTTTYAAATCGTTTATTGATCATTTTTTTTGAATTCACAAACACATTATTTTTAATCAAGTTAGATGGTTCTTCCGGAAAATCATTCCAATAGTTTGCCAATGCTGGATATCTTTCAGCATAAACACCTTTAGTTGTATTTACAAGATTTAACCGTTTTTCAAATAACCCTCCCTTATCAAGCAAAGATTTGGACCAATGTTTTAAGCGGTCTCCGGTTTCAACTCCCTGATTACAATCAATAAATACATTATTTACAATCTCGTTGTATTTACCTCCCCCAATAATTATGGTAGCTCTATTTCCTGCCTTATAAAACACATTYCCATAGGCGATATTCCCAGAGGCTCCATCATCATAATACAAACAAAAAGTAGAATGCGCTRTGGGTGAAATACCGATATGATGAAAGTAATTGTAGCGTACCACATTGTTAAATTCACTRGGATCCCTCCCTAAATAATAGGCCCCTTGATCATCTCCATCCATCATTACATTATACACTTCGTTGTATTCAATTACATGATCATTTCCATGTAAATAAATAGCRGTACCTGGYGCATCATGAATTAAACAGTTTTGKATTTTATTTCCAACACCATCTATATTCACGCCTGATTTATAGGTTTTATCAAGCCTATTAAAGTTATAAATATGAGAGTTTTTCACATAATTATTCCCTGGTTCAAGAGTCGTTCTATCTCCTCCACCTAAAACAATTCCTCCAGCTCCCATGTCATAAATCTCACAATTTACAATTCCGTGATTCCTCCCTCCTTCTCTATCAAAAGTAGGGTTACTATACAAATGAGAATATAAACTMCCTAAGACGGCAGAAATTGGTTYTCCTGTATATCCATGCTGCATTTTATCGTCTGCAGYCACCCCTTTACCKATAGTWACTGCTACCAASCCTAAGTTTTTAAAAACACTGTTACTTATAATGCAATTGTTTCCGCCTTCTATATAAACCCCCATACCTCGCGAACATTCAAATATAATCCCATCAAAGGTGATGTAGGAAGCATTGATTAATTGCACCATCGGTTCTTCCAATATGGAGATTTGAACAGTCTCATATTTTACAGTCTCTAAAGGCGGGTAAAAATATACTTTTTCATGTTTTTTATCTATAAAGTATTCTCCCGCTACATCAATCTCTTCCATTAAATTTAAAGCGACCCAATTATTCCAAGGATGTTTATTTTTAAACCCGTACAAATGAGGTTGAACTGTGGTAAAAGTCTGATTTTCTTGATTAATTTCCTTTAACTTAATCGCATCACCTGCATAGCCATTATTAAACAGACCTGTAATATAAACATCTGTTGCCATACCCCACTTCTTAGGCCTTTGTGTGTTCCATTTAAAGAGGGCTCCTTTATTGGAATAATCTCCAATTCTAGGCACAGAACCTTCGAATAATATTTCACCTATCTGAATACTTTTTTCGCCTTTATTTGGCCAACGGGCAATATCCAATGCTTTTCCATTAATAAACAATTCATTGGGAGCAGCAATATACGGACGATTAAACCCTCTTGGCCCATAATTCCCATAAGCAGAGATATGGTATTCTTTTAAATCAATTTCCTTTATTTTATGCGCCACTTCTGGAAGAAACCTGCTAAGTATATCTGTATCCTTTATCCTTTTTATTTTAGAGTTGTTTAAGGTTATACCTCCGCTAAAAATCACTTTTTCATTTTCATACGCTTTAAAAACTACAGGAGTGTCCTTCGTTCCCGAATCTAATTCTCCTAAGCTAAAAGATGAAAGTAACGTATAGGTCCCTTCCCTTAAAATTACCGTGGTAAGTGTACCTTTCGATTCTCTGAGAGTCATTTTAGCTTTTTCCAAGGTAGCAAAAGGAGAATCTTTAGATCCTTTGTTAGTATCATCTCCTAAAGGTGATACAAAAACAGTGTCCGAACCATCAGATGTTTTATCGATTACATTACAAGAAATCAGTATTAAAACTACAGCACCTAGTAAACGTTTAATTTTATTCATGATTATCATTTATAAAGAGAGCAACTTCAAGTTATTCCCCCTCSAATTTAAGAAAGGCAAATTACTCCTTTTTAAGCTAATTCTGATCTAGAGATGTTTAATATATTCGTATCTTCAGATTTAAATACCCTCTTGAATAATGACGATTATAGGGAACCGTATTTAAGACAAAAAAAATGCGGCACTGTTTTAAGTATTAAAAACAGTGCCGCATTTTAGAATTATTTGATGGTCTACTAACTATTGATTAACAGTTAAATATCCGAGGCCACAGATTGAGCCACAACCCATCCTCCAGTCCATGCATTTTGGAAATTAAATCCTCCAGTAATGGCATCAATATTTAATATTTCGCCTGCAAAAAACAAATTTTCGTGTTTTTTACTTTCGAAACGTTTGAAGTTTATTTCTTTTAAGTCGATTCCTCCGGCCGTTACAAACTCTTCTTTAAAGGTACTTTTTCCGTTTACACGTAATTTACATGCCGTTAATTGTTTTGTTAAGGATTCCAATTCTTTATTGCTCAATTGAGCCCATTGACATTGGTCTGGAATGTTTGCTGTTAGCACTATTTTCACCCACAAACGTTTTGGTACATCTTCAAATGCAGAACGAATACTAACTTGTTTCTTAGGCTGGGTTTTCTTTAATCTTCTTAACGTTTCCATCACGTGCTCGGTGCGTTTAGAAATCCAGTTCACTTCTATATCAAATTGATATTGTTGTTCTTCCAGGCTTCTTGCTCCCCAAGCTGACAATTTTAAAACAGCAGGTCCACTTAATCCCCAATGGGTAATTAACAAGGGTCCTGACTCCTCCATTTTTTGACCCAATACTTTTACTGATGCATACGGCACTGATAATCCTGGAATCCCTTCTAACAAGCGATGTTGCACATTAAAGGTAAATAAAGAAGGCACAGGCTTCACAATAGAATGTCCTAAATTCTCAACGATGTCCCACATTTTTGGAGTACTTCCAGTGGCAATCATTAAATAATCGGCTTCAAAAGATTCATCTGAAGTTTTAATTGTAAAAGTAGCTCCGTTTTTAGTAACTCCCTGTACACGGTGTTTTTTTAATACTTTAATAGTGTGTTTTTCTACCTCTTGTAAAAAACAATCGATGATGGCTTGTGACGTATTCGCTTCCGGAAACACACGATTATCGTATTCAATTTTCATAGGTACCCCATGATTTTCAAACCACTCCATCGTATCTCCTGTCATAAACTGATGAAAGGGACCTAGCAATTCCTTGGCACCACGTGGATAAAATTTAATCAACTCTTTCGGTTCAAAACAGGCGTTGGTTACATTACACCTTCCACCTCCAGATACTTTTACTTTTTGCAAAATATTTCCGCTTGCTTCCAAAATAGTGATGTCCAAATCCGGATTTAATTCTGCTGCATTAATGGCTGCAAAAAATCCTGCTGCTCCTCCTCCTATAATTATAAATTTCTTCATGTTATCCTTTACTATCTATTTGTTAAGTATCATATCTTTATACGATACCACTGTTTCAAATCCTTTATTTTTAAAATAAGCAGGGGTTTTTTCATTACCCGTAGCAATTATAAAATCGCCACCCCATGCTCCTAAGCTTTTTGTCTGTCCAAAATAATCGCTAAATAGCAATTCTTGAACGGGTTTATTTTTTATCACTTGCCCTATAATGGCTTCGTGTTCTTTTAATAATTTCTCAAAACTTCCTAAGTCATTAACAGAAATCATTGCTTTTGTAATGGCATTAATTTCTTGAAAAGCTTGAATTAACGCTCCTTCTTTATATTGTTGATACCTTCTAATCCCTGCTCTACTGTTTTGCTTTACATTCAAATGTACAAAAAACAAATTCTCCTGAAACGAAGGATTAAAATCAATCGCCTCTACCAGTGGGTTACTTCCATTTCTTTTATAGATAATCGCAGTATCATTCTGAGCACTTGCAATATCGTAACCGCTTCCTCCAAAGGTGTTTTCTAACAACTCGAAAGGGCTTACTCTAGCCCAATCTGCCACATTATTTATCAAGGTAGAAGAACTTCCTAAACCCCAATCTTGCGAAAACTCTAAAGTAGTTTTCACTAAATAACCTTGGTTTGAATTCAAAAATTCAGGATTTAACTGTCGCGCTGCACTTAGGATTTCCCAAAGTCTTTCCGCCAACTTGTCCTTTCCTCCATCTTCTTCCGATTCAAAATCGGCTGAGACGATGCGTAGTTTTGGCAATTCGAACGTTGCTTTGAACCAGCAATTTCCTTGATGGTCGTAACTTTCCCATAGCAATACCGGTTCTTTTAGTTTTTGAATGGTTAAGTCTTGACCAAATCGTGTAGGTAGCGCCAATGCTTTTGCTCCATCTAACACCAAATATTCACCAGTTAACAATAATTTTCCGTGGCTATAATATCTTTCCAACATAAGGGGATTTTATTATTATTTTAGACCTTCGTCATATTTTCGTAGGCTTCCACTACGGCATTATGGGTCACTGTTTTATTTTCGAAATAGGAGATTAAGAATTGCTTCTCTTCTGAACTCGCTCCTAATTGCTTGATAATATTAGTCAAGTGCATTTTCATATGCCCTTTTTGAATCCCAGTAGTAGTCAATGCTCTTAAAGCAGCAAAGTTTTGTGCCAAACCAGCCACTGCAACAATCATCATTAATTCTTGTGCCGATGGACTTCCTAATAACTGTAAGCTCAATTTAGACAAAGGATGCAAGCCCGTTAAACCACCAACAGTTCCAACTGCCAAGGGAATTTCTATCCAAAACTTAAACACACCCTCTTTAATTTCACAATGCGTCAAACTTTTATAAGAACCCGATTTTGCAGCATAGGCATGTGCCCCACTTTCAATGGCTCTAAAATCGTTTCCTGTAGCTAAAATAACGGCGTCTACTCCGTTCATCACACCTTTGTTATGCGTCACTGCACGGTGTGGTTCAATGTCAGCAATTTGAATAGCCTGCTCAAATTTCTGAGCAAATTCTTCTGAATTCTCCGCATATAAATCACTTACTGGGCAACTCACTTCTGCACGCACCAAGCAATTTGGCACGTAGTTAGAAAGGATGCTCATGACAACAGAAATGTCGTCCTTTTCAAATTCGTTCGCAATCGCCTCCAAACAAGAGTTGATAAAATTAGCCCCCATACTATCCTTAGTATCAAAAGTGATATGCAATTGATAATAATTAGGGAGTTCGGCAGTTTTATCACGTAATTCTATGGCTAAAATACCACCACCACGTTTCCGCATATTTTTGGTAATACCTTGGGTAACTCTGTATAAATCGGCTTTTATCTCTTTAAAATAAGTAAAAAGTGCTTCCGTATTTCCTTGGTACATAAAATGCACCTGTCCAATTTTTTCACTGGCGATAACTTCGGCTTTAAAACCACCACGAGTACTCCAAAACTTAGCCACTAAAGATGCGGCTGCGACTACAGAACTTTCTTCTGTAACCATAGGTACTGCATAGTCTTTCCCATTGATCTTAAAATTGGGTGCTATCGCAAAAGGCATGTAAAAATTACTCAATGTATTTTCTATAAAATCATCGTGTAAATCTTGTAATACCTCATTTTTATTCCAGTACTGTTTCAAGGTGTTTTCAATGCGTGTATCACCATTAAAAAATGTGGTCAACATCCATTGTAATTTCTCTTCTTTTGAAAATTTAGAAAATCCGCTTACTGTTTTTGGCATTATATTATTGTATTTATAATTTGCAAAGGTAATTTTTTCCATCTAAGGATAAATTAATCTATMCTTTTTTGTTAAAAAATGATACAACTCAGYYCAAAATTGCTAAAATTTGCTTAAACTTGGCATCACTTTAACGGATGAACATAGATGAAAAAAATTACGGTACTACTAATTGCAATTTCGTTTATTGCAACGGCTCAAAAAAGCGATATTAGTTTAGAAAATATTTGGAATGGTGAATTTAGAACGGAACGTATGAACTCGCTCAATTCTATGAATGGTAATTTTTACACCTTACTCAATTTTGACAGAGAATCACGTAGTACTTCTGTAGATAAATACAGTTATGCAACCTTAGAAAAAGTAGCTACAATTGTAGATAGTAAAAATCTGGCTGCTATTAAATATTTCGAAACCTATACATTTAACAAGAATGAAACGAAACTTATTTTAGGCGTTGATTCTGAACAAATATACCGACATTCAAGTATCGGTATTTTTTATGTGTATGATTTAGCTACAAAAAGTTTAGTCAAGATTGATGAAGACCCTATCCAAGAGCCTACCTTTTCTCCAGACAGTAAAAAAATAGCCTACGCTAAAGGAAATAACATTTACATAAAAAACTTAGACAGTGGAAAAAGTATAGTAATTACTTCCGATGGTCAAAAAAATGCTATTATCAATGGTATTTGTGACTGGGTGTATGAAGAAGAATTTGCTTTTGTACGTGCCTTTGATTGGAGTGCGGACAGTAAGAATATTGCTTTTATTCGTTTTGACGAATCGGAAGTTCCTACGTTTTCTATGAGTGTTACAGGAAATAAGTTATACCCAACACAACAAGTGTTTAAATATCCAAAAGCAGGAGAAAAAAACGCAGTGGTAAGTTTACATATTTTCAATCTTAAGAAAAACACAACGTCTCAGGTTGACTTAGGTGATTACGAGTATATACCAAGAATACAATGGACCAAGGATGCCAATATTTTATCGGCAACTACTCTAAATAGACATCAAAATAATTTGAACTTATTTTTTGTGGATGCAAAAAGCAACAAAGCCTCCATAGTTTTGAACGAAACGGACAAGGCTTATGTGGATATTCACGATAACTTGACCTTTTTAAAAGACAATAGTTTTATTTGGACCAGTGAAAGCGATGGATTTAACCATATTTATCATTATAGTGCCGCTGGAAAATTAAAAGACCAAGTAACTACTGGAAACTGGGAAGTGACCAATTTTTACGGTGTTAATGAAGAGACAGAAACGGTATATTATCAATCTGTAGAAGACGGTTCTATCAACAGAACCATTTATTCTGTACAACTAAACGGGTATAACAAACAGCGTTTGAGCAATGCTTCTGGAACCAACAATGCATCATTTAGTAAAAACCTTAACTACTTTATCAATACTTTTTCGGACAGTAATACTCCTACAATTTACACCTTACACGATGGTAAAGGAACCCAATTAAAGGAAGTATTGAACAATCAAAAACTACAAGAAAAATTAAATTCTTACAATCTTTCTAAAAAAGAATTCTTTACCCTTACTACAGATGGAGGCACTTTTAATGCTTGGATGATAAAACCAGCCAACTTTGACGCTTCTAAAAAGTATCCCTTATTTATGACGCAATATTCTGGACCAGGTTCTCAATCTGTAAAAAACAGCTGGAACGGCTCTAATGACTATTGGTACCAACACCTAGCTCAAAAAGGATACATCATTGTTTGTGTAGATGGTAGAGGAACTGGTTTTAAAGGCGCTGATTTTAAGAAAGTGACTTATTTAAACTTAGTTAAATACGAAACCATAGACCAAATAGCCGCTGCCAAACAATTGGCAGAACGCAGTTATATCGACGAAAACCAAGTAGGAATTTGGGGTTGGAGCTTTGGAGGACATATGAGCACTAACTGCTTGATGAAAGGAAGTGAGATTTTTAAGATGGCTATTGCTGTAGCTCCGGTTACAAGCTGGCGTTTTTACGACTCTATTTACACAGAGCGTTTTATGCGTACTCCACAAGAAAACCAAGCTGGTTACGACGAGAATTCCCCTATTAATTATGCCGACCAATTAAAAGGAAAGTACTTATTGGTACATGGTTCGGGAGATGACAATGTGCATGTACAAAACACCATGCGATTGACCAATGCCTTAATTGCCGCTGATGTGCCATTTGACATGGCAATTTATCCAGACCGTACCCACGGAATTTACAAAGGAAGAAATACAAGATTACATTTATATAAGAAAATGACTTCGTTTATCGAGGAAAATTTAGGTGCTAAGGAAAAAGAAAAGGTTTCAAAAATAAAAGGTTAAATCGATTAAAACTTAATTTACAATTATTATGACTGAAAATCAAATTCAACAAGGACATCCAAAGGGTCTCTACGTACTATTTATGTCGGAGATGTGGGAGCGTTTCTGTTTTTATGGAATGAGAGGTTTGTTAACACTCTATTTAATAAAAATGTTAATGATAGGAAAAAACGATTCGTTTTTAATTTACGGAGCGTACGCAGCCTTGGTTTATTTAGCACCCGTTTTAGGAGGTAAAATTGCTGATGCACTATTAGGATATCGAAAAGCCGTAATATTTGGAGCCGTTTTAATGTTCATCGGAGAGATGGTAATTATAGGTGGCGAAATTTTCAGTATTGGTGGAGATAATCCAGACAAAGGTATTTTTGCAGACCTGTTATTCTGGGGAATGGGATTCCTGATTGTAGGGAACGGTTATTTTAAAGCCAACATTTCAAGTATTGTAGGTAAATTATATGCTGATGACGACCCACGAAGAGATTCTGGATTTACCATTTTTTATATTGGAATTAATATAGGAGCTTTATTGGCAACTACTATTTGTGTATACGTAGGAGAAACGTACGGATTCCATTATGGATTTGGATTGGCAGGTTTTGGTATGTTATTAGGATTGGTTTTCTTTATAGCTGGACAAAAACATTATATCGAAAAAGCCTTACCTCCATTTCCAGAGAAATTAAAAGAAAAGATATTTGGTTTTTTACCAAAAGAATACGCTGTATATTTAGCCTCATTTGCACTTATTCCTGCGATTTACTATTTGGTAAATCACAATACGTTAGTTGGGTATGTATTAGGAATTGTAGCCGTAGGAATTATCATCTACTTATTAGTAGAAGGAGCCAAAGGCGGAAAAGTATTATTACACAGAATGATAATTTTCTTAATATTATGTTCGTTTAACGTAGTATTTTGGGCATTGTTTGAACAAGCAGGAACATCGTTAACTGTATTTGCTGACACGAATGTAAACAGAGAGATTTTCGGATTTACATTAACAGCTGGTAACACGCAATTTTTCAATCCACTTTATATCATCATTTTTGGTTCTATATTTTCTATGATGTGGTTAAAATTAACCGCTATTG
>NVSD01000096.1 GCA_002401105.1 Flavobacteriaceae bacterium
GCACTTCGACATTAACCCGCTCCGCCTCGCCCAACTCACGTATGACCTCAAGACCACGTATCGGACTATCGAGCTGAATGCCATTAACACTGGTTAACACTAGTTAACAATCGTTATAATAAAATTCCAACCTGGAGATATATCTTTGTTTTTTTAATTTTTATAATACACTAGCATGAAAAAAATAGTTTTGGGAATGATCACTTTTATCACAATCATTAATATAGGTGTTGCGCAAGACGCGACAAAAAGCCTACCTGGAGACGTAGCGCTACCATCTTCTAAAGAAGCATTGAATGATTTAGCACTGCATGAAAAGGGAACATTCAAATACACCGTGGAGGATTATTTTAGAAGGCCCAAACAAAGTGCCTTTAAGTTTTCTCCAAATGGAAAATTTTTATCTTATAGAGAAAAGGATGAAAATAACAAACGTCATATCTATGTTAAGAATACGGAAACCGGAGAGCGCATCCTCGCCATTAAAGAAGGTGATGACTTAGTGAGGGGATATGGATGGGCAAACGACCAACGACTTATTTATGTAAAAGATACTGGAGGTGATGAGAATTATCATTTGTTTTCCGTTGATCTTGACGGGAAAAATCAACTAGAATTAACGCCTTTTAAAAACGTAAAGGTTAGTATTTTGAATTATTTAAAAGATCAAAAGGACGCTATGATTATTCAAATGAATAAGGAGAATCCACAAATTTTTGAACCTTATAAAATYGATATAAATACAGGAGCGCTTATTAAACTCTTTGAGAATACTGACGTAGAGAATCCAATTAGTAGTTATAATTTTGACAAGGATGGAAACTTAAGAGCGTATACCAAGCAACAAAATGGTACTGAATATGTACTGTATTACCGCACAGCAAAAGAAAACAAATTTGAACAGATTATTAAAACAACATGGAAGGATAGATTCAGTATTATTGACTTCGATTACACCACAGAAAACCCACATGATGCCTTTGTAATTTCAAATATTGAAAACAATACAGCAGAGATCATTTTGTATGATTTTAAGAAAAAGAAAACACTGAAAAAAGTGTATTCGAATTCGACTTATGACGTGGGGGGAATCAATAGATCTCGTAAAAGAGGCTATGAAGTAGATTCCTATTATTACACAGGAGAAAAATCAGAAATTATACCCGTAAGTGCTACTTACAAGAAATTACACGCAACGTTTATAAAGGAATTTGTAGGCTATGATTTCGAGATTGTAAATAAAACGGATGCTGAGGATAAATACCTAATTTATGTGAGTAGTGATAAATTATATGGTATTTACTATGTGTACGATACCAACAAACAATCATTTAAGGAAGTATTCAATTTAATGCCAGCGTTGGATCCTAACGAGATGGCGTCAATGAAACCAATAAAATTTACTTCTAGAGATGGACTGACTATATATGGGTATTTAACCATCCCAGTGCAAGCAACAAATGGAAAAGTACCATTGATTGTCAATCCACATGGAGGTCCTTATGGTCCAAGAGATTATTGGGGATTTAACGCGGAAGCTCAATTATTTGCGAGTAGAGGCTATGCTACTTTACAAATTAACTACAGAGGTTCTGGTGGTTATGGAAAAGCGTTTTCTCTAGCTGGGAATAAGCAAATTGGGAGGAAAATGTTGAATGATTTAGAAGATGGAGTTGCTTTTGTAAAGACATTAGGCATTATTGATAATGACAACATTGCTATTTATGGAGCAAGTTATGGAGGCCTAGCAACTTTAGGAAGTCTTGTAAAAACACCCGATTTATATAAATGTGGAGTAGATTACGTAGGGGTATCAAACTTATTTACTTTTTTCAAATCTTTCCCTGCGTATTGGAAACCTTTTTTAGGACAAGTGTATGAGCAATGGTATGACGAAAATTCTCCAGAAGATATAGCCATTATGAAGCAAGTGTCACCCGCATTAAATGTTGATAAAATAACCAAACCTTTGTTTGTTATTCAAGGGGCTAACGATCCCAGAGTAAATATTGATGAATCAGATCAGATTGTTAAGAATTTGAGAAATAGAGGATTTGAAATACCATACATGGTTAAATACGATGAAGGGCATGGATTTGGACATGAAAAAAATAGAATTGAACTCTACAAATCGATGATGGGCTTCTTTGCTAAAAATTTGAAGTAATAATAACAATACCCAACAATCCAATAGACGGAGTTTTCTAGATTAGAATTCACCGTCTATTTTATAGGTACATTTCCATAAATCAATGTGTAAACTTGTGCTAGTCAGTTTTTGTAATGTGAACTACAGACGCTTTCCATCAAATAAAACGACTGTAAATAATCCCTGCAGATGGTACAAAATAGCTTGCTTAAAATGACTTGTGAAACATTGAACTTAAATGAGTAATCAAATGTATTCAAAAAATTATGTCAACACTCCCACTTTATCACCCCATTCCGCAATAGATTTTAAGAGAGGCACTAAGGATTCGCCCAAAGGGGTTAATTTATAATCTACTTTTAAGGGTGCCTTTGTGGTATAAACTTTTCTGTGTACGATTCCGTCTTCTTCCAATTTTTTCAGTTGTAAACTCAAGGTACGTTCGGTAACAGTGGGCATTATTTTACGCAATTCGTTGTAACGTAGCTTTCCTTCAATTAAATGATATAAAATAACTGTTTTCCATTTTCCTCCGATCATTCCCATGGTAACACTCGTGCAACAAGGGTATTCCTTTCCATTTATTTGATACATAACAGCCTTTTTTTAATAAAATTTGATACGGTCACTTTTGACCGTTATTGCAAAGTTAATAAACTATACTTAATTTTGCCACTATAAAAAGTATAGTATTAAAATATAATTACATGGACATTATTAAAACATTGAATTGGAGATATTCAACAAAAGAGTTTGACACGGAAAAGAAAATTTCAACTGCCGATTTTGAGCAGGTAAAAGCATTGTTGAGAATGAGTGCTTCTAGTACCAATGTGCAGCCTTGGCATTTTGTGATTGCTGATGATAAGAAAGGAAAAGAACGCATGGCAAAAGCCACACAAGGAGGCTTTCAATTCAACGAAAAAAAGGTGATGGATGCTTCACATGTTATTTTGTTTTGTGCAAAAACGGAGGTGGATGATGCGTATATGGCACATGTATTGGCCCAAGAAGATACAGATGGTCGTTATCCAAATGAAGAAATAAAAGTGGCTATGGATGGTGGAAGAAAGTTTTTTGCCAGCATGCACAGAGATCAGTTAAACGATCTACAACATTGGATTGAAAAACAAGTGTATTTAAACATAGGAAATTTACTGCTAGGGGCTGGTATGTTAAAAATTGATGCCTTGCCAATGGAAGGTGTGGATCTGAGTATTTTGAATGAAGAATTTACTTTAAAAGAAAAGGGATTGACAGCGGTAGCCATGGTATCCTTAGGGTATAGAACAGCCACTGATTTTAACGCGGCGACTCCAAAATCACGCTTACCTGAAAATGAAATTATGACAATTCTGTAAATTCCCAACTCTTAAATAAGGGCTAATGACTAGCTAATTACCGCTTTTCATTAAAAGGTAAGAGGTACTGCATTGCATCTGACAAAACAAAACGACTGAGAAATATTCTTAGTCGTTTTGTTTGTTATTAGTAGTAGGTTGATGAATGACTAGTTGTAAATCAATGCTTTAATCAAGTTTACAGGAAGGAATAAACGCTTTTACAATCACTAATAGATGGAATAAGAGGCTTATTATTTATGGAATTAAAGGCATCATTTAACAATAAAAACAAAACTTCCTAAGTTCGCAAAGAACCCTTACCTTTGCCGAAAATTATTATATATGTCACAACAATTTGCCGCTTTAGGGCTTTCGGGGCCGTTGGTATTAGGTTTAACCGAATTAAATATCAGCACACCTACGGATATTCAACAAAAATCCATTCCTGTTTTATTACAACAAGAGGATGATTTTGTAGGATTGGCCAAAACGGGAACTGGAAAAACGGCTGCTTTTGGACTTCCATTAATTCAATTAATTGATGTGGAAAACCCAAAAATACAAGCGGTGATTTTAGCACCTACGCGTGAATTGGGACAGCAGATATACAATAATTTAGTGTCTTTTGCGACGCATGTTCCAGCAGTGTCCATCGCATCGGTTTGTGGAGGGATTCCTATCAAACCACAAATAGAGCGCTTAAAAGAAGCAACACATATAATAGTAGCCACACCGGGGAGATTGATTGATTTGATTCAACGTAACAACATCAGCCTTAAATACACAGAATATCTGGTATTGGATGAAGCGGATGAAATGGTAACTTCCTTAAAAGATGGTTTGGATAAGATTGTGGCTGTATTGCCTAAAAAATACAGAACCATGTTGTTTACTGCTACCATGCCAGGAAACATCAAGCAATTGATCCAGAACTATATGTCCAAGCATGTAACTCAGGTGAGTGCGGATATGGAAACAGTGGGACATCAAGGAATAGATCATCAATATGTRGTGGTATCTCCTGAAGAGAAATTAGATGTTTTAATGCATTTTTTAAGTCAGAAAGAGGGGCAACGCGGAATTATATTTTGTAAAACGAAAGCTGCCGTAAATAAATTAGCTAAGAATTTAGCCATTAATAAGTTTTCCTCTGGAGCTATACACGGAAGTTTAACTCAGACTATTAGAGACCGTATTATGGGTCAGTTTAGAGTGGGGGAAATAAATATATTAGTCGCGACAGATTTAGCAGCGAGAGGGATTGATATTAAAGAAATCTCTTATGTTGTTAACTATCACTTACCAGAAGTGTACGAAACTTATGTACACAGAACGGGACGTACGGCTAGGGCAGGAGCGAAAGGATTTGCACTAACGGTAATTCAGCAAGAAGAAGAACAAGATATTACTGATTTTGAGGCGGAATTAGGAATTAAAATTAGTCCGTTTAAAAAAGCCAATGCTCAAAGCATTGAAGAAAATAATGGCTTGTTATGGGCTAAGAAAATTTTTAAGATTAAACCGAATCGTGAGGTAACTGCACAATTTAAAAAGCAGATACATACCGTTTTTCATCATTTAACAAAAGAAGAATTGGTAGAAAAGGTGTTGGCGCATTATTTGAGTCAACAAGTAACACCTAGTACAGAGAGTACAAAGAAATCAACTAAGAAAAAGAAGAAGAAATAAGATGGCAAATATAATAAAACATCAGCAAGACATGCTTGATAAATTAAATATCAAGGAGTTGAACCCAATGCAAATAAAGGCCTTGGATGCCATTGCTGCACATAGTAGTGTGGTAATCTTATCTCCTACGGGGACGGGAAAAACATTGGCTTTTTTATTGCCATTGATAGAGAGTTTAGACCCTGAAAGCAARGAAGTACAAGCTTTAATATTGGTGCCTTCTCGTGAGTTGGCCATACAAATAGAGCAGGTAGTNAGAGAATTAGGATCTGGGTATAAAGTAAATGCTGTGTACGGAGGAAGATCTATGTCTAAGGACAAAATAGAATTGAAACATACACCCGCCATTTTAATAGGAACTCCAGGACGTATTGCGGATCATYTTAGCCGTGAACGTTTTTCTAGAGATTATATCAAGACCTTGATTTTAGACGAGTTTGACAAGTCTTTAGAAGTTGGTTTTGAATACGAAATGCGTGGAATTATTCACGAATTAGCGAGTATCGAAAAAAGAATATTAACGTCTGCAACGCAAGAATTAGAAGTTCCTGAATTTGTAAAATTAGGAAAACATAGCGTTGTCAACTTTTTGAAGAAAAGAAGTTCAAACTTAACCCTTCAAACGGTTATGTCTCCAAGTAAAAATAAAATGCAAACCTTGGTAGATGTGTTGAACCATGTGGGAAACACGCCAGGAATTGTATTTTGTAATTTAAAAGATACCATTAGTGATGTGAGTCGTTTTTTAGACGAAAAAGGAATAAAACACGGTTGTTTTTATGGAGGAATGGAACAAAAGGACAGAGAACGTTCTTTGATAAAATTCAGAAATGGAACCCATCAAATTATTGTGGCTACCGATTTGGCTGCTCGTGGAATTGATATTCCAGCCTTAAAATTTATTGTGCATTACCAATTGCCAATGAAAGAGGAGGAGTTTACGCACAGAAATGGTCGTACGGCACGTGTAGATGAATTAGGAACAGCATATGTAATAAAGCATAAACAGGAAAGATTACCTGATTTTATTCACAATGCTAAAGTGATTAAATTATCTGAAAATAGCACAAGGAAAGCACCTAAATGGGTGACTTTATTTATTTCTGGAGGTAGAAAAGATAAAATTTCAAAGGGTGATATTGCTGGTTTATTTTTTAAACAAGGAGATTTAACAAAGGATCAACTAGGCGTGATAGAGCTAAAACAAGATTGTGCCTTTGTAGCAGTCCCTAAAAAAATAGCCAACGAAGTTGTAAGGAATTTAAATAATAGTAGACTGAAGAAAAAGAAAGTGCGAGTATCTATTGTGTAAATCACTGATTGTGAGTGTTTTTTTTGTGTTTTAGTGTCTTTCGAATAAAATAAAACGTATTTGAAGGTTGTTATGATATAAAAAAAATATTTATCAATTTCAAATCGAAATTATTAAAATACATATAGTATCTTTGCACGGCTGACCGAGATTTGATATTTATTACAATTTAGGTCTTTTTAAGCAAATTATAAATCATATAAAATATAAATGGCAAAATCGCAACAAACTTTTAATAAAGCAGAAAAAGAAAAAAAACGTAAGAAAAAACGAGAAGAAAAATTAAAGAAAAAAGAAGCTCGTAAAATGGACGTTAGGGAAAATGGTACCGCTGGTATCCAGTTTGCTTATGTGGATCATTTAGGAAACCTAACTGATACCCCACCAGATCCTGCATTAAAAGTTGCCGTAGATTTAGAAAGTATTGAAATTGCGATTCCTAAAAAAGAAGATCTTCCAGAAGTAGATCCTGTAAGAAAAGGAAAAGTATCTTTCTTTGATACTTCTAAAGGATTTGGATTTATTATTGATGCTGAAGACAGTGAAAAGTATTTCTGTCACGTAAGTGGATTGATAGACCAAATTGCAGAAAATGATAAAGTTTCTTTCGAACTTGAAAAAGGAATGAAAGGATTAAACGCAGTACGCGTTACTAAAATATAATTACTCTTTAATTAAGTAATATTTTTTTATCCATTGAGTAATTAATTGGGAGCTATAAAAATACAATTGTGTTTTTATAGCTTTTTTTTGTATTTTTATAAAAAAGGTATGTTTAGAATATTACTGGTAGGAGCCATTATAATTACAATCAATGTGATCTTACAAGCATTAGGAAATGTATTATTGGTTCGAAAAACGAATCATCATTTCTTAAGAGAAAATGCAAGCCTTTCTAATGTAGCTATCGCGAAACTCCTAACTTTTTCGTTTTTAATGATTACCCTATTGCATATTTCTCAAACCTTTGTTTGGGCAATTTGCTATTATATCCACCCAACGACGAGTGTTGATTTTCAATCCTTTTCAGAAGCCTTGTACTTTTCCTTAGTGACTTTTACCACCTTGGGCTATGGAGATATTACCATGAACAGTCCTTGGCGCCTATTGTCCGGAATTGAAGCTATCAATGGAATTATGCTTATCGGTTGGTCCACGGCTATGATGTATTCCTTAATTCAGAAA
Organism: Flavobacteriaceae bacterium; assembly: GCA_002401105.1. Classification (GTDB taxonomy): domain Bacteria; phylum Bacteroidota; class Bacteroidia; order Flavobacteriales; family Flavobacteriaceae. Next base: position 7,679 of record NVSD01000096.1, read on the forward strand.
ATTAATATGGCCATAGCGCCTACTATCAATAAAACAAAATAGCGTACAGTAACAGAAGGACACTTCAAGTACTTGCCTTTTAATAGTTTATAAGAAATTTGTATCTTTGGGTAAAACAAACCTTATGCCTATCTATATGGATCGTCACGACGTATCTGCAGAGGTTACAGCAGAAATAGTTGCGGCATTACATCAAGCTGATTTAAAAATTCAAGACAAATACGACTGTCGTGGGATTACCTATTGGTYTGATGATATCCGAAAAACGGCATTTTGTCTTATAGAAGCTCCAAATATACGTGCTATTAAACGTATGCATGATAAGGCACATGGAGAAGTACCCCATCATATTATAGAAGTAGACACACAGATTGTCGAATCTTTTTTAGGGAGAATAGAAGACCCAATAAAAGCTAGAAATACCAAGTTAAATATTATAAATGACCCCGCGTTTAGAACAATCTTATACATTGAGTTAATTCCCTTGACTAGGATTGATCAACAGGCAGATACCCTCCGTAATTTTATTCTAAACGGATCTAATGCACTGAATAGGTATCAAGGAAGACTGRTCAAAAGAACGAGTAGGTATTTGTTGGCTTCTTTTAAAGATGTGACGCATGCAGTTAATTGYGCCTTGTRCATCCAAGCTGAAATCAAAGARCGTTTAYTKRCARCAAATAAACACGAATTTCATTTTAATATAGGGTTGCATGCKGGKGTTCCAGTAACCACTAGCAACGGATTTTTTAAAGAAACCGTTAAAATGGCGAAACGATTTGCCTCGATTTCAACGAACAATACTATTATTGTTTCTTCTGAAGTCAAWGACTTATACGAAAGTGAAGATATAAAAAATACGATTCCATTGACTAATGTGCGTGTSATAGGCCCTAAACAAGCACTGTTTTTGTTTAATTTTTTTGATTATTTGGAATCCCAATGGGAAAACCCACAATTAAAATTAAGTGATTTTTGCATCAACCTGGGCTATAGTAAMTCTCAGTTTTACAGGAACATTATRGCAATGTCCGGTAAATCACCCAATWTATTTTTAAARGAATACCGCTTGCATAAGGCCTTATTTCTTTTGGAACAACAGCAGCTCACTATTGCAGATATTGCCTATAAAACAGGTTTCAACAGTGCGGCATATTTCTCCAAATGTTTTTTAAATTTATTCAATGTAATACCTTCCGTTTATCTCAAACAACAGAATCGTTAACATTTAAAAAGCTATTAAAGTAACCCCTAGATCAGAGAAAGAATGTTTTGTCGCTGTATTTGGGCTAAATGTACTATTTAAATTCCCTAAATAGAGAGAGCTTTGTACACGTATCTATGTTAGTAAGAGAATGAATGTCCCCTTTTTTATAACCTTAAAATTTTGAAGTATGAAAATTATCGACAGTTTGAGTAAGCAGGAGATTGAATTATTTGAAAACAGTATTCGTGGAAATGTGCTATTAAAGGAGCATCCCTTCTATGATCAAAGTAGACAAATATACAATGCAATGATTCAAAAATATCCAGGTATGATCGTTATGTGTACGGATGTTGCAGATGTACAATTAGCCGTGCTATTTGGTAAAAAACACGACCTAATTATTGCCGTACGTGGAGGAGGGCATAACGGTGGAGGCTTTGGTGTCTGTGATGGAGGAATGGTGATTGATTTATCGGGCCTTAAAAGTGTACGTGTTGGTATTGATAAAAAAACGGTGCGAGTAGGCGGAGGAAATATTTGGGCGGAAGTAGACCATGCAACCCATCCTTATGGCTTGGCGGTACCAGCTGGAATTGTTTCATCTACTGGAGTTGGGGGACTAACACTGGGTGGTGGAATTGGGCATTTGTCTCGGAATTTTGGTCTTACTATCGATAATTTATTAGAAGCAGACATGGTGCTCTCCGATGGAAGTTTAGTCACCGTGAACAAAGATAATTATTCCGATTTATTTTGGGCAATTAGAGGCGGTGGTGGTAATTTTGGAATTGTTACTTCTTTTAAATTTCAAGCGCATGATGTCACAAATGTTTTTGGAGGTCCTACACTATGGCCCATTGAACGGACTGAAGAAATAATGGCTTGGTATCACGAATTTATGTCCAATGCTCCAGATGAGTTGAATGGCTTTTTTGTTACTATGATTGTACCAGGACCTCCATTCCCTGAACATTTACATATGAAAAAGTTCTGTGGTGTTGTATGGTGTTACTCTGGAGACCTGAGTAAGGCATCCGAAATGTTTGAACCTATATTGGCTAAAAAACCATTTTTTGAACATGTATTTGAAATGCCTTATCCATCCATTCAAGGTATGTTTGATGGTTTATTTCCTCCTGGCCTACAATGGTATTGGCGGGCAGATTTTTTTGATACACTCACCGAAGAAATTGGAAAAGTACATTTAAACTACGGATCCAATATACCCACGGCATTATCTCAAATGCATTTATACCCAATAAGCGGTGCCGCAGCAAGGGTTGGAAGCTCTGAAACTCCTTGGGCATATAGGGATGCAAGTTATGCTGGTGTAATAGTAGGAGTAGATCCAGACCCGAAAAATGCAGCAAAAATCACACATTGGTGTAAAGAATATTGGGCTGCACTACATGGCTACTCTTCCGGAGGTGCCTATTCAAACTTTATGATGGATGAAGGACAAGAACGGGTGAAAGCTAGTTTTAAACATAATTATAAGCGATTGGTTGAGATTAAAAGYAAGTACGATCCTCAAAACATWTTCCGACGCAATCAAAACATTGTACCYGCTAAGGTTACWCAGAAAACCTTAAATAAATAAGTGTCATTTATTAATTTAACGCAACAAATTATGAAAACGATTAAACTACATTTCAATAGCGGATTCAAAATGCTATTTTTTATACTGCTTATCACCGTATATCAAAGTCACGGACAGAGTGATACAAACCATAATGTTGAGCAATCTATCCTAGTGGATACAGCGGATGAAAATCTAGTATGGGGCGCCTGTCCTTCGTTTATGCCGGATGGATGTGCTATCGCAGTTTTACATGGTGATCCCGCAAAAAACAACTTGGATATTTTATTTAAAGTTCCAGCGAACTCAATTATTCCAAATCATTGGCATCATTCAGCAGAAAGGATGATCCTATTGTCTGGGGAATTGGAAATAACCTACGAAGGAGAAAAAACACAAATAATGAAAAAAGGAAATTACGCCTATGGTCCCTCTAAAAAACCACATAGTGCAAAATGTGGTAAAAAGGAACCTTGTATCATCTTTATTGCGTTTGTAACGCCGTTAGATGCGTTTCCATTAGTGCCTAAGACAGATTAATTTTCCAATAAAGAGTAGCGCATAAACAAATTAAAACAACATTAATCTTCTTTTTTTAATGTTGTTTTTTGTAGATAAACCTGTTTTTTTAGTTGTAATCTCCAATAGT
>NVSD01000097.1 GCA_002401105.1 Flavobacteriaceae bacterium
ATTGGATTGGTTTTATAAAATGTTAATTGTTAGTTACATTAGAGAAAATACACTCCTTTTATTAACTGAATAAATAGAATTTTAAGGAGTAATGTGCTCGTTTACTAAACGAATATACATTTTTTTTGCATCATCAATGCTCAGATTACTTATCTGCATCCATGCATTTAGTTTAAACGCACTTTTGACATCATTTTCATCATTATATACGAGATAATTATTCCCTTTTGTAGCCTGTTTATAACATGCATATAGTTGTAGCATTATATCTGCAGGTTGTTTTTTTGTAGAGGCATTTGCTATTGCATAGGCCTTTTGAAATTCTATCTCTAATGTATCTTCCATATAGATATTTTGAAAAGGAGTTAGGATTTATAACGTAGCAATAATTTGTTCTCCTCCTTTTACCACATCGCCTATTTTTACCTCTAATTTAGAGTCTAAAGGTAAGTATAAATCTACACGTGATCCAAATTTGATAAAACCTGCATCTGATCCTTGAATAGCCTTATCTCCTTTTTTCGCATAATTAACAATACGTCTTGCCATTGCACCAGCTACTTGTCTGTATAGAATTTCTCCTACAGTATTGTTTTTTACAACAATAGAGGTACGTTCGTTCTCTTCAGATGCCTTAGGGTGCCATGCTACTAAATACTTTCCTGGATGGTATTTACTATAGGTGATTTCACCACTCATAGGGTACCTTGTAACATGCACGTTAATAGGTGACATGAAAATGGATACCTGTATTCTTTYTTCGTTGAAATATTCTTTTTCAAATACTTCCTCTATAACTACAACCTTTCCGTCTACCGGTGCGATAATAGCTGAATCGTTTAATTCGGTATTTCTTTTCGGGTTTCTGAAAAACTGTAACACCGTAATTAGTAATACTAATACAATTACTGTTAATGCTTTGTTTAACCAAAAAATAGTAGCGAAATTTTCGATAAGAATAATACTAAGCCCTGTTAGTATTATTGAAATCAATATTATTTTAAAACCTTCTTTATGAAACATATTAATGAACTAATTGTAAATAAATAAATATAAATGGTGCTGCAAAAATAACACTATCAAAGCGATCTAAAAAACCACCATGACCAGGGATAAAATTACTGCTGTCTTTAACTCCAGCTTGTCTTTTAAACAYAGATTCTATTAAATCTCCTAAGACCCCGAATATACTGACAATTCCTGCTATAGAAAACCAATGTATAAGTGATAGATCTGTAAAATATTTAGCGATAAAAAAACAGGCTATAAATGTAAATACGAGTCCTCCTAAAAATCCTTCTTGCGTTTTGTTAGGTGAAATACGCTCTAATAATTTTCTTTTCCCTATGTTTTTCCCTACTAAATAGGCAAAGGAATCGTTTACCCAAATCAATATAAATACGCCCAGAATAGTTGTATTCACATATTCAAATGATCCGTTTAAAAATGGTATTTGAACCATTAAGGTAAAGGGAGCTACAATGTAAACGACCGTTAAAAATATTTTTCCTAAATGTGATATTACTTCTTCTTTTTTCGCAAATAGAATGGATGCAAAAGATGAAAATATGACTAAAAACAATAGGACTCCTGCATAGGTGTAGATTGTTTTAGAAGGTACATCTTCTACATTTAATATATTTCCAAATATAAAAAACAAGATACCTATTAAATAGGGGAATACACTTTTAAGTCCGATCATTCTTTTGAACTCAAACAAGCATACCATCATYAATAAAAAGAATAATGTGATAAAGGTAATCTTGTTAAATAAGATACAAAAGACAAGTACGGATACAAATACAAGTCCGGATAATGCGCGTTTAGCTAGTGTGCTCATAAATTATAAATCTTCGAAAAGTATTAGATATAAGTTTTTTGCATTGTTACAACCGTAATTCATAAAATCCACTTCTTTCTGTTGTGGATTGTAATTTTTTACAGCGCCTATATTGCTTGGGATATTACCTCGGTAATGTGCATTTATCCCAGTTAAGCTTTCGCTTTGGTTATTTACAATTTGGCTTGTAGTGGCGTATACAATGAAATCTTCCGATAAATCGGTCAACTTTATATCACTTAGTTGGTTTGATGAAAATAAGATACTCCCGTTTTCTGCAATTAAATGCTCGCAGCAAGTGAATACTGGTGTTGTTTTGCTAAATATGGGGATCTTTTTAATAGGTAATGCTCCTATAAGCTTGTGCAAATCATTATCTGTACAGGTTACAGCGTCCCAGTGGTTGTTCTCACTAACAATATGTGTTAGGAACTCCGTGACCTCTTGTAAACTTGTACAATATAAGAATTTACCTCCTCGATCTATAAAATTTTTAACAAAAACACTATCAATAGATTCTTCTTTGATAGTGTTTTTGTTAGGCTTTTTATGATTCTCTTTTGATTTTTTAAAGATGTTTTTAAAAAAACTCATGCTACATTTTGAATAATTTCAAAAGTAAAGAAATACTAGCGATTAATCGTCAGATTCTTCTTTATTTTCAGTTTTATTCTCTGTTTCACTTGGTTTTTCCTTAATTTCCTCTTTTTTAGACGTTTCTTTAATTTCTTCTTGAAATGGCCTTGGTCCAAAAACAATTTCTAAATCTTTCTTGAAAATAACTTCTTCTTTTAGCAATAATTCTGCTAAAGTGGTTAGTTTTTCTTTATTATCAGTAAGTATTAGAATAGCTCTTTGATATTGCTCTTCTATTATTTTAGAAATTTCTTCATCTATCTTTTGAGCAGTTGCTTCGCTATATGGTTTTGTAAAACTATAGTCTGCATTGTTTGAAGAATCATAATAAGTTATGTTTCCTATCACATCATTTAAACCATATACACTAACAATAGCACGTGCTTGTTTTGTTACTTTTTCCAAGTCATTTAAAGCACCTGTAGAAATCTTATCAAAAATGATGCGTTCAGCAGCTCGACCCGCTAAAGTAGCACACATTTCGTCTAACATTTGCTCTGTACGTACAATTTGACGTTCCTCTGGTAAATACCATGCWGCACCTAAGGATTGYCCTCTTGGTACAATGGTAACTTTTACCAAGGGAGATGCATGTTCTAGCATCCAACTTGCGGTTGCATGTCCTGCCTCGTGAAAAGCAATTGTTTTCTTCTCTAGWGGAGAAATGATTTTATTTTTCTTTTCTAATCCTCCTACAATACGATCTACAGCGGCTAAAAAGTCGATATGATGTACTGCTTTTTTATCTTCTCTTGCGGCAATTAATGCTGCTTCATTACATAAATTTGCAATATCTGCTCCAGAGAATCCCGGAGTTTGTTGAGATAAGAAATGAATATCTACATCATCGTGTAATTTTAAAGGCTTAATATGAACTCCAAAAATTTCCTCTCTCTCATTGATGTCTGGTAAATCAACATAAATTTGACGGTCAAAACGACCGGCTCTCATTAATGCTTTATCTAACACATCTGCTCTGTTAGTTGCGGCTATAACAATTACATTAGATTCTGTTCCAAAACCATCCATTTCTGTTAGTAATTGGTTCAACGTGTTTTCACGTTCATCATTACCACCTGTCATATTGCTTTTTCCACGGGCTCTACCTATGGCATCAATTTCATCAATAAAGATGATAGAAGGTGATTTTATTTTTGCTTGTTTAAATAAGTCACGTACTCTAGAAGCACCAACTCCAACAAACATTTCTACAAAATCAGATCCTGATAAGGAGAAAAATGGCACACCTGCTTCACCAGCAACTGCTTTTGCCAATAAGGTTTTTCCAGTTCCAGGAGGTCCTACTAGTAATGCTCCTTTAGGGATTTTACCTCCTAAAGCAGTGTACTTTTCTGGGTTTTTTAAAAAATCAACAATTTCTTGTACTTCTTCTTTAGCTCCCACTAACCCTGCTACATCCTTAAACGATGTTTTTACTTTTGTGTTTTGGTCAAATAATTTGGCCTTAGATTTTCCAATATTGAAAATCTGACTACCACCACCGCCACCACCTGACATACGTTTCATGAAGTAAATCCACAAACCTATTAAAAAGATAAAAGGAAGGTACATAAGGATGGAATCCATAATGTTTGTTTTGTCAACATTTTGTGTGTCAACATCCAATCCTTCATCTTCTTTTGCTTTTTTAATTTGGTTTTCGAAATTTTGTAAATCACCAAAATCATATATGTACAAAGGTCCTCTCTTGCTGTATAAAGCAGATTCGGTAGCTTTTTTGTACTTCTCTTTATCAAGTACCTGGTCTTTAATATAGATTTCAGCGGTACTATTATTTACAATCAGAATTTTCTCAATATCGTTGTCGTAAAGGGTCGTAATAAAATTATTATGACTCAAGTTTTGATTTCCTAAGTTACCACTATTCAATACGGTGTAACCGATGTACAACACAAATAAAATCCCATAAATCCAATAGAAATTGAATTTAGGAACTTTTAATTTGTTTTTGTTTTCTGGCGAATTTTTTTCGTTCATATACGTCTTTCAAATGTTGAAATATTATTAGCTAGCAGTATTTATGTCTGTTATTTTTGCATCACCCCATAGGCTTTCCAAATCATAATATTCTCTTGTCTCTCTTTGGAATACATGTACAGCTACATTTACATAATCCATCAAAACCCATTCGGCATTTCCTTCACCTTCTACATGCCATGGTTTTTCTCTGCATTCTTTACCTACCATTTTTTGGATAGAACCAGAAATGGCATTTACTTGGGTRTTTGAATTTCCTGAGCAAATGATGTAATAATCACACACAGTATTTTCTATCTCTCTTAAATCTAATAATTTAATATCTTCTCCTTTGACTTCGTCAATTCCTTTAATAATTACGGCAATTAACTCATCAACATTTACACTCTTTTTAGTCATCAAAAATTATTTATTTAATACAAAGTTATTATTTTTTTGTTAGTAAACGTGGTTGTCTTAACTTTGTTTCATATTATTAATCATGAAGTTAATCAAACTTAGTGCCATTGGCTCTACAAACGCATATTTAAAAGACTTGTGTCAGCAAGAAAAACAACAATCTTACACCGTAGTTCAGACCGATGTTCAATCAGAAGGTCGTGGTCAATTGGGCACAGTATGGATTTCTGACAGTGGTAAAAACCTGACATTTAGTGTATTGGTGAATTTCCTGGAGTTTAAAGTAGGAAATCAATTCTTTATTAGTATGGCCGTTTCTTTAGCTATTCAAAAGGTATTGACGTCTTATGTATCGAATGATATAGTGGTAAAATGGCCGAACGACATTTTGGCAGATAATCGAAAAATTGCTGGAATCTTAATCGAAAACAACTTGTCTGGCGGGCACTTGAATAGAGTCGTTATCGGAATAGGCTTAAATGTGAATCAAATAAGTTATCCTAAGGGAATTCCCAATCCTACTTCTTTGAAAATTTTAAATGGAAAAACGGTTGATTTAGAGAAGTTACTAGACGAAATTGTTACGAGTATAGAATATTACATGACCATTGTTTTACATCAAGGTTTTGACTTTTTGACCAGGTTGTATTATGCGAAACTATTTCGTTTTGGTGAGTGGTGTAWTTATACGGATTCAAGTGGTCTTTCTTTTTCTGGAAAAATTATAGGAGTGACGCATGCAGGGATGTTGCAGGTRGAGGTAAGGAATAAAAAAACCCGAGAATTTAATTTAAAAGAAATCAAATTTTCGAGTTTTTAAAATGTMATAAATGACCGATACTCTGGACGTTTATTTGTGCTTATAATTTGGCAATGTTTTCTGACAAGGTGTCTATAAATTTTTGCAATGGTTTTTTAACCATCATAGCCATCATTGGGTTGAAATCACCTGTAAAGCTCAATTTAGTTTCAGAACTTGTTTCAGAAATTTCTTTGATGTCTGCGGTTAAGGTAAAAGGTAATTTACTGCTAGCTGCACCTAAAATTACTTTGTCAAATTCTTGAGTTTCCTTTATAACCATTCTTATCTCAGGCATTCCTTTTAATGAAAATAACATAGACGCTCCGTCAATTTCGAATTTCTCTGTATTTTCTGGTAATAATTGCTTGAAATTTTTAAGGTCAGTTAAAAATTCAAAGGTTTCCTTTTGGGATTTACTAACAGCYGTTGTGTTGCTCTCTAAATTCATTGTGATATTATTTGTTCCACGTACTAGGGTTAATACGCCATTGTTTTAAAGTTTCTAATTCTTTTGCTGCGATATAATTATTGTCGTTAGCTAATTCCAATAAATTATCATAATCGCTCAAGGTGGTTAATTCTACGTCTTGATCTGCAAAGTTTTTAGTTGCGATATCAAATCCATAGGAAAATATAGCGACCATTCCTTTTACATTTGCTCCRGCTGCTTCTAATGCTTTTACGGCATTCAAACTGCTTTTTCCAGTGCTGATTAAATCTTCGATTACAACCACGCGTTTTCCAGCTTCTAAAACACCTTCTACTTGATTTTGTCTCCCGTGTTTTTTTGCYTCAGGGCGTACATATATAAAAGGTACATTTAAATATTCTGCTACTAATATTCCAATAGCAATTGCTCCGGTAGCAACCCCAGCAATAATATCTGGTTTCCCGTATTTTTCTTCGATAATTTTCCCTAATTCTTCACGTAAATAGGTACGTATAGTTGGGTAAGACAAGGTAGTTCTATTGTCACAATAAATAGGAGAATTCCATCCAGATGCCCATGTAAATGGATCTTGTGGATTTAACTTAATGGCTTTAATTTGAAGTAAAAGCTCTGCTGTTTTTTTTGCTGTATCTTTGTTGAAAATCATAATGCAAATGTATAAAGTTTTTGTGAATGAACGTCCTTTAATTTTAACCAATAATAAAGAGGCAATAGAAGGAGGCTTTTTGCACTATTCAGAAGCTATAGAGTTTAAGGGGTTGGTTGCCCAATTCCTCGAGGATGAACGTAATAGTATGCATGTTTATCACTCAGATTTAAGGTATGTGTGGTCTCATTTCAAAACTAGTTTTAAAGTGGAAAAAGCGGCAGGCGGACTTGTATATAATGATAAGGAGCAGCTATTGTTTATTCATAGATTTGGAAAATGGGATTTACCAAAAGGGCATATTGAGAAAGGAGAAGGGAAAAAAGAAGCGGCTATAAGAGAAGTGGAGGAGGAGTGTGGGATTTCAGAATTAGAGATTGTAAATAAACTTCCTACTACTTACCATATGTTTGAACGGAACGGGAAAATGATACTGAAAATCACCTATTGGTATCAAATGTTTTCTAATGATAAGAGTACACTTATCCCACAAACTGAAGAAGGAATAGAGGCTGTTTGTTTTAAAACTAAGGAAGAACAGATTGATGCTTTGAAAAATAGCTATGAAAATATTGTGTTATTAGTGAAAAGTTCTCGAAATCTAAATTAAGCACTAAGAATAAAAAATGTACATTTGCAACTTTTTGAAAATTAATTGAGTGGCACGGCTTGTGTCCTGTAAAATTTGGAGTTTGAACTCCCTGATAGAACTATGACTGAATTTGTAAGAAAGAGAGCTTCAAATATTAAAAACGATGTATTATCGGGAATTACAGTTTCTTTAGCCTTGGTGCCTGAAGCAGTAGCCTTTGCATTTGTWGCTGGTGTGGATCCATTGGTTGGTTTGTATGCCGCCTTTATGGTGGGATTAATTACATCTATTTTTGGAGGTCGCCCTGGAATGATTTCTGGTGCAACAGGGGCATTAGCCGTTGTAATGGTTTCCTTAGTGAAAGATGGAAACGCTATGGGATTGCCTGAGGAGAATTTAGGGTTGTACTATTTGTTTGCTACAGTTATACTGATGGGATTGATTCAAGTGACAGCTGGTTTGTTAAAATTAGGGAAATTTGTTCGTCTTATTCCACATCCTGTTATGATGGGATTTGTGAATGGCTTGGCCATTGTGATTTTCTTTTCTCAATTAGGAATGTTCCCGGATGCTGTGGCAGAAGGAACTTCGTTTTGGAATGATAAAGGAGCTTGGTTTAGTGAACTTTTTGCAAATACAAACTTCTGGTTAATGACTGGATTAGTAGGATTGACCATGTTAATGATGTGGGGATTGCCAAAATTAAAATACACGAAGAAAATACCAGAGGCATTATTGGCTATTTTAGTAGTAAGCTTTTTGGCTATATATTTTAATTTGGACGTAGCTACCGTTGGTTCTTTTATTAAAGATGGTGGTGGAGAAGGATTAAAAGGAGGATTGCCWRTRTTRCAYTTGGAGACTTTCCAAAAAATACCTTTTAATTGGGARTCTATAAAATTYATTTTTCCTTATGCGTTAATTTTAGCAGCTATTGGATTAATTGAATCTTTAATGACCTTAAATTTAATCGATGATTTAACGGATACTCGTGGGAATAGCAACAGAGAATGTATTGCCCAAGGTGGTGCAAATATTGTGACTGGACTGTTCGGAGGAATGGGAGGTTGTGCTATGATTGGCCAGTCTATTATTAATATTAAAGGGGGAGGACGTACTAGATTATCTGGTATAGTTGCAGCCGTATTATTATTGTTATTTATCTTATTTGGATCGTCATATATTGAGCAAATTCCAATTGCAGCACTTGTCGGTGTTATGTTTATGGTGGTTATAGGAACGTTTGCWTGGAGTAGTTTTAGAATWATYAATAAAATACCRARAGCAGATTTATTTGTRCTYGTTTTRGTATCSTCTYTWACAGTWATWTTTGATTTRGCCATTGCKGTWATTGCKGGRGTAATTGTWAGTGCATTGGTGTTTTCTTGGGAAAATGCTACGCGTATTAGAGCTCGTAAAAGAACTAAAGAGGATGGGACTAAAATATATGAAATTTGGGGACCATTGTTTTTCGGGTCAATTACTGCATTTATAGATAAATTTGATGTGAAAAGTGATCCTGATAATATTGAAATTGATTTTGTAGAGTCTCGCGTAAGTGATCATTCTGCTATTGAAGCAATATTTAATATTGTAGAAAAATACGAAGCACTTGGGAAGACAGTCCATTTAAAACACTTAAGTGAAGAATGTAAAGTGTTATTGCTAAAAGGGAGTCCTAAATTTGCGCATGTTATAATTGATGATATCGATGATCCTCGTTATCATTTAGCAGCAAACCCAGAGGCTTTTTCTAAAGGCTTGAATGAGTAGTAAATAGACTAGTTATTTAAAATAAATATATAAAGCGCATCTTCTTAACGGAATGATGCGCTTTTTTAATGCTAAAGGGTAGGCATTGTTGATTATTAACCATGATTGTTGTTAGGAATAGGTTGTTAGATAATCTTTCCACTCGTTTGGATAATTTATGTTTTTTATTACTAAAGCATCGTTTACCTCAATTTGAGATATTTGATTGATGGGAAGTAGTTTTATTTGTGTGTCTAAACGAGCTTGCTTTGAATGGGTATTTATAGCAAGTAATAGGTTCCAAAATTTGGCGCTGAGAATTACAGGGTGTCCTTTTTTGTGCTCGAAGGTAGGAATTATGGCATTATTACGATGGGATAACAGTAAAGATAAYGTACTKGRKRAAAAMGGKACRTCRATWGGGCATACCACTACWCTATGAGTATYWGTCACKTGCTGTAGTCCKRTCTGTAAACTTGAAAAAGAACCTGCTTCGGGATGTGAATTTATACAAAYACGTAGTTTTATAGTSCCATARCTATAGGRCGAATAYAWKGCYTTACTTAACCAAGGRATAGTTTTTAAATAATCYTCTTTKTGATGTCCTAATACAATYAATACTTGTTTAATATTAGTTTGRGATAWGCGATTRAGCTGCTCGAGTAACCARAAAGTATGTTTGTATTTTAAAAGTCCTTTGGGCACTCCCATTCTACTCGATTTTCCAGCAGCTAATACTATGGCAGTACACTTAGTGGGCATAATAAGTTTTTAACAATTCAGCAGCAATACTAATGGCAATTTCATTTGGACGATGCCCTCCTATGTCCAACCCCATTGGGCAATGGACAGTATTTAAACCATCTTTTAATTGTAGTTCTTTTTGTAGTTTTAAGTGAAATTTTTGCCTTTTCGTTTGACTTCCTATCAAACCGATATATTTAGTTTTTTGATTTATTGCAAGTGCAGTAATTTCGAAATCCAACACATGATCGTGGGTTACTATAACAGCATAACATTGTGCACCCCAACGTACTTTTTGTTTGTAYAGGTCAAAATCCATGGCATTGTAGTGAACCTGATCGTGTAAGGTGAGTCGTTCGGACCAATCTTTTCGAGTATCTAAAAGATGTATTTTAAAAGGGCTTTCTTTTAATATATTAGCGAGCGCCAATCCAATATGTCCAGCTCCAAAAATGTATAAATCTGATTKTTCAAYCATWGGTTCTATAATTARCGTTACTAYTCCTCCACAGCATTGCTCAAATTTGGGGCCTAATGTATGTGTGATTTCYGTAAATTTGTTTTGCTYAATAGCATCCAATGCAGYAGCGGTTACCTCAAATTCCATTTTACCTCCTCCAATGGTGCCGTGTGTTTTTTTATCTGAACACACAATCATTTTTGAGCCAATAATACAGGGTGCTGAACCCATTACTTTAGATACGGTAACCAATGCAACGGCTTGACCAATTTTTTTATAATGATGTAATAATTCAATCCAATTGTTCATTTATTATACCAAATTATAATTAGACAAAGGTAAATTGTGGTATCGTTTTCCGGTTGCTTGGAATATTGCATTAATAAGAGCAGGAGCTATCACAGGTACACCTGGTTCACCAACTCCTGTTGGAGGAGCCGTGCTTTCTACTATCTCTACATGAATTTTAGGAGCTTGTGGCATACGGATCATTCTGTAATCGTGAAAATTACTCTGCTCAATAGCTCCGTCCTTCGCTGTTATTTTACCATAAAAAGCAAGTGATAGCCCAAAAATAGCAGCTCCTTCCATTTGTGCTATTACTGTATCTCTATTTACTACAGTACCACAATCTATTACCGAATGGATGGCATGTACTTTTACTTTGTTAGCTATCATAGACACTTCTACAATGCTCGCCGTGTAGCTTAAAAAACTGTAATGTACTGCTAGTCCATGATGATGTCCTTCGGGCAATGCGGCTCCCCACTTGGCATTTTTCGCGGCCAAT
>NVSD01000098.1 GCA_002401105.1 Flavobacteriaceae bacterium
TTGACCAGGAATGTGAAAAATACATCAAAGAAAACAATTTAGTAAAAGAAATAAACAAAAAGATAGATGGCATATATGCCGCTAGATCTACTGAACGCCCACAATATCAAGGAACACTTCCAGAAGGAAACGATGGACTCGGTTTATTTTTATTAGGAGTTACAGGTGATGAAGTATTAGCACAAGACATTTATACAAAAATAAAATATGAGACCATTGCGAAAGTAAGGGGAACTGTACAAGCAGATATTTTAAAAGAAGATCAAGCACAAAACACCTGTATTTTTTCTACAGAATTTGCCCTGAGATTGATGGGAGATGTACAAGAGTATTTTATACTAAACAATGTCCGTAACTTTTACTCCGTGTCCATTTCTGGATATCATATTGCTGAAGCAGGAGCCAATCCTATTTCACAACTAGCATTTACATTGGCCAATGGATTTACCTATGTAGAATACTACCTATCTCGTGGTATGGACATCAATAAATTTGGACCTAACTTATCCTTTTTCTTCTCTAATGGCGTAGATCCAGAATATGCGGTAATCGGTAGAGTTGCTCGTAGAATATGGTCCAAAGCAATGAAACAAAAATACGGTGCTAATAGTCGTGCTCAAATGATGAAATACCATATTCAAACTTCTGGACGCTCACTCCACGCTCAGGAAATTGACTTTAATGACATCCGAACATCCTTACAAGCACTCTATGCAATTTATGACAATTGCAATAGTTTACACACCAATGCCTATGACGAAGCCATTACTACGCCAACCGAGGAAAGTGTACGTAGAGCCATGGCAATACAATTAATTATCAATAAAGAATTAGGGCTTACCAAAAACGAGAACCCGATTCAGGGTGCTTTTATTATTGAAGAATTGACAGATTTATTTGAAGAGGCTGTCTATGCAGAGTTTGATAGAATTACGGAAAGAGGCGGTGTTTTAGGCGCTATGGAAACCATGTATCAACGCAGTAAAATCCAAGAAGAAAGCTTGTACTATGAAACACTCAAACACACAGGGGAATTCCCAATAATAGGAGTTAATACTTTCCTAAGCAAGGATGGTTCTCCTACAGTTTTACCTGAAGAAGTGATTAGAGCCACCGAAACAGAAAAACAACATCAAATTAAAACAGTTACTAACTTAAACAATAGCGAAAAAGAAAAAACAGCCATACAACTACAACTACTTAAAGAAAAATCTATCAACAACGAAAATATTTTTGAGCAATTAATGGAAGCTACAAAAACATGTTCTATYGGGCAGATTACYGAGGCTYTATTTACTGTAGGAGGTCAATACCGCAGGAATATGTAGGTTTTTGAGACAGGACTGCTTGAGCCAAGACGCAGGACGCTACTTGTGGTGCAGAGACACTTGGAGTAAAATAGACACAAGGAACAGGATTTAGGAACTACAATTGGAATGCATCACTCTGAATAAAAAAATAATCAAAAGTGATGCACCGTAAAATTGAGAAGTCCTATGTCCTGTATCTAATAGTCCTAACTCTAAATTTAACTAACTTTTCGCTAAAATAGCCAARGCCATTCTGATGGTAGTATACCCAACTTTATCTTCGAAATACTCGTAATACGGTTTTAACATATCAGGRCTCCCCAGTTCTTTCTTAGCAAGTTTYACTTGTTCCACCTCCTCTTTTGTTACAAAATCGTATAAATCGATGTCCTTACCRTCYGCATATAATTTAGCAATATGTGAAAAAATTGTYACTGGATTTAAACTTCGTTCATCRGATATYTCGTCTACAGACATTCCTTTTTTATACAATCTAAACGTYTCATCAAACGTATTTTTCTTTGYAGGTTTCGAYCTTATAAATTTGGTRATTTYTGCCATAAATTCAWCACCATACACTTCTAATTTACGTTGTCCTACTCCACTTATATCCAAGAAATCGRCATCWGACATWGGYCTTGCCCTRTCCATTTCTTTTAAGGTAGCRTCACTAAACACTAAATAAGCTGGAATCCCCTCTTCTGTAGCAATTTTGAAGCGTAATTTCTTTAACACATCAAACAATGTGGATGTTTTAGTTGAAACCCTAGGCGCTTTCTGTACGGTTCTTTTAGCTATTTTCTTTAAATCTACAGGCTTAGTCAAACTTACTTTTTGCCCATTATAAAGTACTTTCTTAGAAAAGTCTGTCAATTGTAAGGCATTGTGCTTGTGAAAGGCAATTTCACACAATCCTAAATTAGTTAGTTGAATAAGGTACTGTTGCCAATCCTTCCATGAAATATCATTTCCAATTCCATAGGATTTTAATTGATCATACCCCTTATCCAGTACTGTGGCGTTTTTAGCACCCCGAAGCACATCTACAATAGTTCCAACAGCTTCCTTTTCCTTTACCCTGTATATCACAGACAAGGCTTTTTGAGCGATTACTGTTCCATCAAATATTTGAGGTGGGTTTTTACATACATCACAGTTGCCGCAATTCTCAGACTGTTCACCAAAATAACTCAGCAATAAAATACGACGACAGGTGGTGGCTTCAGAAAACTGCTTCATGCGTTCTAATTTTGCTATTTGCACCTCGGCATTAGAAGCACCTTCCGTAAATTTACGCAACTGAATAACATCGGCATAACTATGAAACAATAAGGCATGCGATTTTAAGCCATCACGTCCTGCCCTTCCAATTTCCTGATAATATCCCTCAATATTTTTAGGCATATTATAATGTATCACCCAGCGAACATTGGATTTATCTATCCCCATTCCGAACGCTACTGTTGCACAAACAATTTGGATTTTATCAAAAATAAACTCCTCTTGTACATGCGTTCTATCATCAAAAGACATCCCTGCATGGTAGGCCGCGGCACTAATTCCGCTCTTATCTAATTTTGTAGCTAATTGCTCCGTTGCTTTACGACTCAGGCAATAAATAATCCCAGAATCGCCTGGTCTTTTATTTACAAAGCGTACTATTTGCCCTATTCTATCATCTGCAGGTCTCACTTCTATTTCGATGTTTTCACGATCAAAAGAAGAAATAAATATCGGAGCCTTTGGAATAGATAATTGCGCTAAAATATCGGTCCTCGTAGCTTTATCGGCAGTCGCTGTCAATGCAATAATTGGCACATTAGGCATGGTCCTTTTAAAAAAGCCCAATTGCTGATAGGAAGGTCTAAAATCGTGTCCCCAAGAGGAAATACAATGCGCTTCGTCTATGGCAATACAACTGATGTATTTTTCATTTAGAATATTTTGCAAGAGCGATAAACTCTCCGGGGCCACATACAACAGTTTCAAATCGTGACTTAAAACACGTTCAAAAATATCTGTTTGATCTTCGCTGTCTTGGCTACTATTATAATATGCAGCCGCTATACCATTGGCATTCAAACCATCCACCTGATCTTTCATCAAGGCAATTAATGGAGAAATAACTAATGTCAAACCTTCAAATAATAAGGCAGGTAATTGAAAACAAATAGATTTCCCACCTCCTGTTGGCATAATCACTAAGCCATCTTTGCCTTTTAAAACGGCTTCTACAATTTCTTTTTGTTGGCCACGAAACRTRYYRKRYMSRARMTWTKTTTTTAATGTTTTTTCTAAAACTCCCTCAGTATACTGCATGGCTCAAAAATACACAAAAAAAAAGCCGTTCCACAGAATAGAACGGCTTTAATTATACAGCGYGAACATTAAAGACACTGTATTATATATTAATTTTTAATAGGCATCATCRTGTACAGAAGCAATCGCTCTWCCAGAAGGATCATTCATATTTTTAAAACTCTCATCCCATTCTAAGGCTATTTTTGTACTACAAGCCACAGACGCCTCTTGAGGCACACTTTTAGCAGCCGTATCCGAAGGGAAATGTCCTGTAAAAATGGTTCTGTAATAATATTCCTCTTTTGAAGTAGGAGGTTGAATTGGGAATTTATAATGTGCATTTGCCAATTGCTCGTCCGACACTTCTTTTTCCACTACCTCTTTTAAAGTATCAATCCAGCTATAACCAACACCATCAGAAAATTGTTCCTTTTGTCTCCAAGCAACACTTTCCGGCAAGTATTTCTCAAAAGCCTTACGAATCACCCATTTTTCCATGCGCTCTCCGTTGATCATTTTATCTTGCGGGTTGATGCCCATGGCAACATCTATAAATTCTTTATCTAAGAAAGGAACACGTCCTTCTATCCCCCAAGCAGCCAATGATTTGTTAGCCCTCAAGCAATCGTACATATGTAATTTACTTAATTTACGTACTGTTTCTTCATGGAACTCCTCAGCATTTGGAGCCTTGTGAAAATACAAATACCCTCCAAATAATTCATCAGCCCCTTCTCCAGACAATACCATTTTAACACCCATAGATTTAATTACACGCGCCAATAAATACATAGGCGTAGACGCTCTAATGGTAGTTACATCGTAGGTTTCTATATTATAAATAACATCCTTAATAGCATCCAAGCCTTCTTGAATTGTAAATTTAATTTCGTGATGAACCGTACCAATATGATCCGCCACCAATTGAGCTGCTGCTAAATCCGGAGAACCTTCAAGTCCAACAGAAAAAGAGTGTAATTGTGGCCACCATGCCTTATCTGTATCATTTGATTCGATACGTTTTTCAGAATATTTTTTAGCAATCGCTGAAATCACTGAAGAGTCCAGCCCTCCAGACAATAATACTCCATAAGGAACATCTGACATTAACTGACGATGTACAGCTGCTTCCAGTGCATCATGTAGCTTATCTATACTCGTTTGGTTCTCTTTTACAGCATCATATTCTACCCAATCACGTTTATACCATCTCACCAATTCACCATCTTTACTTGATAAATAATGCCCAGGAGGAAATAACTCAATTTTTGCACAAACTCCTTCCAATGCTTTTAGCTCAGAAGCCACATAAAAAGTACCATGCTCATCCCAACCAATATACAAGGGTATAATTCCCATATGATCCCTAGCGATAAAATACTCATCTTTTTCTACATCATACAAAGCAAAACCAAAGATTCCGTTCATATCATCTATAAAATCTACCCCTTTCTTTTGATACAAAGCTAATATTACTTCACAATCAGATTCGGTTCGAAAGGTGTAGTTCCCATCAAATTGCTTACGCAATTCTCTATGGTTATATATTTCTCCGTTGGCAGCAAGTACCAAATTATTATCTTCACTAAATAATGGTTGTTTCCCAGACGCTGGATCTACAATAGCCAAACGTTCATGGGTCATAATTGCTTTATCATTACTAAAAACACCACTCCAGTCCGGTCCACGATGACGTACTTTTTTTGACATTTCTAATAGCTGAGGTCTTAACGCTTCCGCTTTTTCTTTTAAATCGAATGCACATACAATTCCACACATAATTCTACTTTTTTATTATTTAGAATGCAAATATGAATTATAATAAAACCAACTGAAACCATAATTACCATTTTAGTTTCAATATGAAACTATAAATTGATTTTTAGATATAAATCAAAACATACACCCCTACAGACCAGTTTTACCGTTTAACTTATACTTACGTCCGATTATATCCTTTTTCATGTAATTTAAAGTACCATTCGTCGAAAAAAGGTAAATTTAACCTATATTAATTTTCTAGAATCGACAAAAACAAGTACTTTGGTCATATCAAGCTATGATACCCCTGATAAAATTAAAATTTGCTAATATTATGGAAAGAATGTACCAAGTACTTAAAAACATTAACCCAAACTTTAATCAAGAAGATTGGGCAAATTTCTCCTCAATCATTAAAAAGTATACCTTTAAAAAGGGAGCTTTAATTTCAACACCTAAAAAAGTTGTAGATGAACTTTATTTTATTGACCAAGGATTATTGAAATATTATCATGTAAAAGATGATAAAGAATTGGTCTTAGATTTTGGAATAGAAAACGAATTCTCCACAGATTTCAATTCTTTTTTCCTACAAATCCCATCAAAAATGTATATTTCATCTTTGACTAAAGTTACATTATTTGCTATTAAGTATGACGATCTTCAAAAACTGTTTGACATCTCTACTAATACGAATACCATTGGAAGGAAAATGGCTGAGAATAGACACATGAAAAAATCACAAAGAGAATTTTCTTTACTTGCCTATAGCGCTACAGAGCGTTATGAGAATTTAAAAGAACAACATAAGACTGTGCCTCACAGAATACCACTAAAAGATATTGCATCTYACTTAGGAATAGAGCCACAATCCTTAAGTAGAATACGTAGAAAYATGGAGTTATCAGCATAAAATTTACTTATCAAAAACAAAATTAAGCTGTTGTGCATTTAGTTAGTTAGAATTACTATATTTACCCCCTAACCTAACTAAATGCGCAATAGCTTTTTAATTGTACATATTTTAATATTTTTAAGCCAAGCAGTCTGTTTTTCCCAAATATCAAACTACTCGGATGGAAATTCTAAATTTGACAATTTGGCATACATGGATGCTATTAAGATATTTGAAAACGTAGCCAAAAACGGATTCCATTCAGCCAATCTTTTTAAAAGAATCGGAGATGCCTATTATTTAAACGGMAAATACAAATCATCTGTAATTTGGTATCGTAAACTTTTTGAAAATTACACTMCTCAAAACATTGAAGCTGTCTATTATTTTAGATATGCACATAGCCTTAAGGCCAACAATGACACAAAAAAAGGAGAACTATGGATTGCAAAATTCTATAAAACACAAGGTATAAAACCACCAAAAAACACAGATCTAGCTTCGGTGGACTATAAAAAAGGGAATTTCAAAATCAAAAAGCTAATTATCAACAGTAAATACTCAGATTTCTCCCCTTTTATTTATAAAGATAATTTATATTTCACTTCCTCAAGGAAAAAAGGAAATCACTCTCACAAAAACGATTCTTGGACAAATCTCCCTTATTACGACATATACAAGTGCACCATCAAAGATCGTAAATTATCTAATGTAGCATCACTTGGAAAAGAAATAAACACTCCTTTTAACGAGTCWAGTGCCATTATAAGTAAAAATGGTCACTACATGTACTTTACCCGAAACATTTCCAAACGCCGCGAAATTCAAAAATTCAAACTTTTTAGGTCTGTTAAAAATGGTACAACATGGAGTGAAGCTGAGCAATTACCATTTACAAAAAGTAATTATTTATTTGCACATCCTGCATTAAATCCTCAGGAAGACAAATTATATTTCGCATCAAATTTACCGGATTCCAAAGGAGCTTCAGAYATTTATGTTGTTGATATTTTAGAAAACAACACCTATGGAGMCCCCGTWAATTTAGGTCCTGAAATAAACACATTTGGAAGAGATACTTACCCTTTTATAGACAAACAAGGTAATCTCTATTATTCAACCGATGGAAAACAGGGAAAGGGAGGACTTGATATTTTCAAGGCMAAAATGAGTRAAACAGATACMRTAATTAGTCCAGTTAGTTTYGGAATAAACAGCAACCAYGACGATTTTAGCTATACTGAATCTGCTGAAACTGGGACCATTTWYTTTGCATCTAACCGAAATAATAAATTTGATATAGATAATATTTATACACTCGAAAAAAAGATTATTCCTAAAAAGAAATGYAYTGGAAYTTTAAAAGGATTCATTCATAGTATCCATGGGGAGCGTTTAKCACAAGCAACCGTAATGCTGTTGGATTTTGAACACAATATAATCAAACAAAAACTTAGCAACAAAAAGGGAAAGTATAATTTCGATTTAAAGTCATGCAAAGAAAATTATATAATACGTACACATAAAGAAGGCTTTTTAGCCCACGAAGACCTAGTACATTTGACAGAAAAGGACAACAACAAAGTTCTAAACATACCACTTGAACCATATCAAATGGCTATAAATAAAGGGAACGACCTAGGAAAAGCATTAAGRCTTGACCCCATTTATTTTGATTTAGATGATGCTACTATAAAATATGAAGCTAAAATAGAACTTGAAAAAATTGTTCAAGCGATGCTAATTGTGTATCCAACAGTTAGAATTGAAATTGGAGCACATACAGATAGTAGAGCCACTGAGTATTATAATTTAAAACTCTCAGAAAAAAGAGCAAAAGCAACGATGAGATATCTAATCTCCCGCGGTATTCARRCCTCCCGTATCTCTGGAAAAGGTTATGGAGAAACACAATTATTAAACAAATGTTCTAATGGTGTCCGATGCTTAGAAAAAGAACATCAAAAAAATAGAAGAACTGAATTTATAATTTTAAATTAATTTATATAATAAAAAGTATTAAGGCCGCAAAGATTCCTAAAAAACCAAGGACCAAATATTTCCAAAGTCTATGTGCCTTTTTGAGTTCCATAAATTCAAAGCTTACAAGTACAAATTTTAGTACAGCAATCCCTATAATTAATAGTGCCGCATAATTAATGTCGCTTCCTGAGACAAATGCTGTTGCAAAAGTTAATGCCATTAACAATCCCCAAATAATGTTTATTTGTTTCATAGCTTAAAATATTAAATAGATTATTGGAAAAAGTAATAGCCAAATTAAATCACACATATGCCAAAAAGCAGCTCCAGCTTCTATATCTATTAATTCTACTTTGTCTGGACTTCGTTTTAAATTGAATGTCGAAATTCCTAGAATAAGGATTCCTACGATTACATGTATTACATGAAAAGCAGTCAAGGCCCAATAGAAGGTGAAAAACAAATTGTAATTCATATCTAAACCAGCATCAATTTTAGAGTTATATTCAATACTTTTTAAGACTAAAAAGCACAGCCCTAAAAACATGGTTACCCACAAATACCTGATACTTTTAGCAACTTGTTGTCGTTTCAACTCCATGACAGATTTTGCCATAAAAAAACCACTTGTCAATAAAAACACCGTATTCACAGCTCCGTAGGATGCGTTTAATAGTAAGCGAGATTCATGAAATAATTCTCGCTCTAAACTTCCGTAATACACCATAGCCACAAGTGCCATTCCAAACGTAAAAAGTTCTAAAAATATAATGATCCACATTAATATACCCCCTGGAGGGTAATACACGTTTTTCGAATCGAGTGGCACTGTTTCCATGTTGTTTAATTGTAATTTATAACCTTTATTTAATTAATCCCAGTCTAACAAACGTTGTTGACCTTCTAATTTCTGAATATCAGTAATGTCTTGAGACATTTCTATGACTCCCTTATATACATTGTCTTTATCACGAATAGCGAAGTAGCGTATATGTATCATTTGTCCTTTAAAGTTGATCCAAAACTCAGCATTATCCTTGGTACCTGCTTTAAATTCATCCACAATTCTAAGTACCATGTCCACACTTTTTGGAGGATGACAAAAACGAATTTCCCTTCCTATAATTCCTTTTGATCTTGGAAATACACGATCTTTTCCTCTATTGTAAAAAATCACCTTGTCATTCTCGTCAACATAAGTAATATCCACAGGTAAAAAACGCAATAACAAATTCACTTGTTCTGGTGTCATGTGTCCTTCGTCATAATGAAAGGTGTTTTCCAAAGAAAAACTCAACTCACGTTTCTTAAAATCTTTACTTGGATGTACATACGCTTCCTCTTCAGGTTTAGCTTCCACCGCAGGAAAAGGGGCAGGTGTTTCTTTTAACATCCATCCTATTTCTTCATCACCAACATAAAATTCTTTCCAATCGTCCTCACTTAATAAGTCCATAGAATTCGGAAACAATCTAGTATCCTCGATGTTCATCAATCTTTTAATCCCTTCAATTAAATAAGGTAAATTTTCGATGATTTTCTCAGTATTTCTTTCTTCATTATATCCTTTCAATAACCTAATCTGATCGCGTAAAGTATCGTGGAAAGACCACATTCCTTGGCTAGGTCCATTCCAACCGTGCTTCTCTAAATAAGGAAACAATTGATTTTCCTTACGTGCAAAACGTTTTTCAATAGTTGTTAAATGATTGAATTGGTTAAAATATTTTTGAAAATCTTCCACTGGATCAGCTTCGTATAATTCCAATAATAATTCTTGAATTAAATCAGCTTCTTGGTAATACACTTTTAAAGGATGTCCTTCCGGTAGTTTTTCTACTGTTGGTAAAAATGAGTTCATGTTGTAGTTTTTTTAGTGTAATTATATTTTAGAAAACAATACATTCATTTGAAAATGCATGTAATTGTGTAGTTTTTGTTCTAAGTCTGCTAATTTTACGTAGAGTGTTTGATAGGTATTACAAGCACCCTCAGGAGCAGTAAATTTATTAGTAAGCCCTGATAATTCCTTTAAAAAATTACCGATTGTCTTATAGTTAGAGGATAAATTTATTTTAAGAATAGAAATTTCGTTTGCTTCAGTTGTAGCATTGCTATTGTCAGAATACGAAGTCATTTTTGGGAATAATTGGTCGTCATCCATTGTTAAACAATTGCCTAATAAGGTAGATAATTGCATAAATACAGCGTTTACTTCCACTACTTCCCCATGGTCTTCTCCGTGTACTTGGGCAACTTTAGCAGCGTATTGTCCAATAAGAGGTACATTTTCTGCAAAATACTGATGAAAATTAGCACTTACATATTCAATACTATCCTCTATGTTAAAATCGTCGTATTTAACATCTCTAGAAATAGTATTTTTAATAGCTTCTATTTCTTGTTTTAAAGTTTCGAAAGCCACTCCGCTTTCTTTACAAGCTTGCTCTAAGGACATTCCCCCACCGCAACAAAAATCTATATTGTATTTCCCAAAAACATTATCAGCTCCAATATTTTGAGTCAATGTTTCTGCAACTGTATCTTGTATTTGTATCTCCATAACCTGTGTTATTAATTAACTAGGGTACAAAGATATGAATAAAAGACTATTTTATCTTTTATTAAAACAGTTANTTTTGTTAAAATTGATAAACAGCTGACATCTAGCTAGATTGATGTTTTATTTTCTCATATAACAGCACTAAAGACTGCAATAATTCCACAGGAGTGGTTAAAATTTGGT
>NVSD01000099.1 GCA_002401105.1 Flavobacteriaceae bacterium
TTGTTTTATTATTTGAAGACTCGAAAACTTAAAATCCAAAATAGCCAGCAAAAACAACAAGGACTGAATTATGCTAGAACCTTGGACTCCATAAGTGAAAATAATTTTAAGGAAAAAATATATTGCTTTGGAAGCTTGCACATTTTAAACTCGAAAGACATAGATATAGCTCTCAACTTATCTCCAAAATTAAAACAATTATTTCTTGTCATATTTTTACATAGTTTCGGAGAAAAGAATGGCATCAGCACTAAAAAATTAACAGGCCTACTTTGGCCAGGAATGAGTGCACAAAGCGCAAAAAACACCCGAGGTACAAACATCCAAAACCTGCGAGCTGTACTCTCCTCTTGTAATGAAATATCTGTAGATTTTAAGCATAAACTTTGGAGTATTAACATTACTGAAAATTGTTTATGCGATTATCACCTAGCAACACACCTAATCAAACAAATTATATCTAGTAATCACAATGCATCACTACTTAGCTCCACACTCCCATCGCTCGTAACAATTCTGAACCGTGGAAGGCTATTAAACAACAGTAATGCATCATGGTTAGATCCATATATCGAAAAATTCAGCCATCATCTAATTGAGCAGTGTTTTATTTATATAGATGATTTAGCAATCAAAGAAAACGGTAAACTTATTTTAAGTATCATCGATGTCGTTTATCTTTATGATGATTTAAATGAAAAAGCACTACGTATTAAAATGCAAGTTCTCATACAACAGGGTAAATTAAGTTTTGCTAAAACCACTTACGACAACTTTGTAAAACTCTATCAAAAACTGTACAAGGACACATATACCACTTCGTTTGAAGATAGTATCTCCGCATACAACGACCATTCAATTACTAAATAGTTCTAATAAAATACAACAAGTAGCATTGGACGTATTAGATTAACAAAGCCATTAACTATTATTTGGTACAATCCCTCTTTCTCAGTTTTCACAATTAATACCCTTATGTATTTTTTGTAAAGCTAAAATCAACAGCAATTAATTAGTGCTACAAATCTTTGTAACACTAAATGGCTACAGATTGGTTAAACATAAATTATGGTCTTTTAAAAGGTATATGAATGTAAAACTCAAATCCATCCATCTCTAAAAAAATAAATTTTTAATAAAAATTTTTATTACCCCATTTGTTACCCCTTTTTTTACACATGCTATCTTTCTTTTGTTGTCTAAAGATTAAACGTTTATAATTATGGATACTACATTAAATAGCAGAAGAGATTTTGTTAAAAAGACCTTAGCAATATCTGCAGGCATTACAATAATCCCAAGACATGTAATGGGTGGAAATGGATTTATAGCCCCAAGTGACCAGTTGACAAAAGCAGTAATAGGTGTTGGAGGTATGGGACAAGCCCATCTAGGATACGAAGGGACAAGACTATTGGCTATCTGTGATGCGGATGGCAATCATTTGAAAAAAACACTACAAAAAGTAGGAAATAGTGTTCAAGGATATCGCGATTTCAGAGAAGTATTGGCTAGACCTGATATTGATATTATTCACATTGCTACCCCTCCACATTGGCATGGAATTATGTCGGTTATGGCTGCTGAAGCAGGTAAAGATGTATGGTGTGAAAAACCAATGACTAGGACTATAGGCGAAGGAAAACGTGTAGTAGAAGCCATGAAACAACACGGAAAAATGTTTCGTTTGAATACATGGTTCCGTTTTAAAGATAATTTTTACGGAATGGGAACACCTGTAAAAAAACTCAAAAAAGTAGTAGACAGCGGTGTTTTAGGTTGGCCTTTAAAGGTAACAATTAGTGGAGTAACAGGGTTTAATTGGAAATTTTATTGGGTAGGAAAAGAAAACCTAACTCCTCAGGCAGTTCCAGAACAGTTGGATTATAATATGTGGCTAGGACCAGCACCAGAAAAACCATATAATCCACATCGTGTTCATTCAACATTCAGAGGATATTGGGATTATGACGGCGGAGGTCTCGGAGATATGGGACAACATTATATAGATCCTGTTCAATACTTTTTAGGAAAAGACAACACCAGCCCCATAAAAGTAGAAGTAGATGCACCTCAACAACATTATGACTCAATTGGAACTTGGAGAAAAATAATTTTCACCTATGCCGATGGTTGCCAAATTATTTTAGATGGTGAAAATTTAGACAAAAACGCTGCATATATAGAAGGACCAAACGGTAAAATATTTAACGGCTTTAAATCTACSATCCCAAATATAGAAGGTTTAATCAATAGCCTTCCAGACCCCGAAGAACAAATCAGTAGTTTCAGTGAGTCCGTAAAAACACGTCAAAAATTCGCRTTAAATGAAGAAAATGGACATCGCTCTGCAACCATCGTAAACATRGGAATTATAGCGCTTAGACTTGGGAGAACATTAGATKTTGACCCTGTAAAACAAGAATTCATAAACGAYGATGCWGCCAACCGACTTATAAACCAACCAACACGTAATTCTTGGTCATATTAACCTCTATAAGACATTTTAAAATGAAAAAAATAATTTTATTTATCAGTATATTTTTAATACATATTGSTACCATTRCTCCTRTAAGTGCACAAATTAAYAGAACAYTCGACACTAAAGTGGCGGATATTCTTKCACAATTACCAACTAAAGACTTGAACCATTCTAATAAATTAATGTTACAATTATATGAGTTGGGAGGTCCAGGAATCCTCAAAATTTGCGACATGTTAGTTCCWCTGGGAACCGGTGATGATACACAAGCCAGATATGCAATTAACAGCATTGCCGTATATAGCTCAAATARAAAYAACATTGAAAGGAGCTCTCTTGTAGAGAAAGCCTTATTAAAGGSCTTARAAWACACTACGAATACCGAAGTAAAAACATTTCTTATACAACGATTAGTACATTGCGCTAGTAATTATAGCATCCCTACACTAAGTAAATACTTATCTAATAACGAATTGTACAGCCCTGTTTTAACTGTATTAACAAGTATAAGGAGCCAAAAGGCCGCAAAAGCAATATTTAAAAGTAGTAAAAAAAGAAAAGGTCACATACAAATTGCTCATATAGAATCTTTAGGAGACTTAAAATATCAACCCTCAGTAAATTTTATCGAAAGTTTAGCTAACACTAACAACAAAGTGTTGGAACAAAAAGTACTAAAAACTCTTGCCATATTAGCCAATGACAAATCGTACCAAATAATAGAAAATGCAGTTCAAAAAGCACATTTYAAAGGAGACAAATCGGAGGCTGTCTTGTCTTTTATTGAATTTGGAAAAAACACGACAAACAAAGATTTAGGTAAAAAAACAGCAGAAAAATTATTAAAGCATTGTACTGAAAATGACCAATTACACTTTAGAACTTCTGCATTACAAATTTTAAGTTCACATAGTAACAGGGACTTAACAAACACTTTAATAGAAGAGTTTAAGAATCGTGATAAGGCCTACCGYAATTCCGTATTAGCTATTGCTAAAAAAGAGTTAAATACACAGAATATAAGTAAATGGTTAAAAGCTTTCCGTACGAGTCCTTCTGAGTCCCAACCACAATTAATTAGAATGCTTAGCCATGTCCAAACGGAAAATATATTTAAACAATGTATACTTTTCGCAATACAATCTGAGCACGAAAAAGTGGCAGTTGCAGGGATTAAAGCGCTTGCATATCAAGATAAAAAAAATGGACTCCCAATTTTATTTGAACTTTTAAATAAGACAAGCAATCGTAATAAGCTAAACGCAATAGAATCAAGTTTGCTGAAAACAGTAGCCTCGGACGATGTACAACAAATAGCACAACAACTTTCTAATAGTAATTCTAATGGGARAATTGTTTTGTTAAATATATTAGAAGCCCGCCATGCAAGTAGCCAATTTACAACAATAACAGGATATTTAAAATCAGAAAACCAAACAGTTAAGAAAGCTATATACAAAGCACTTCCGTCAATATCGGGAGCGGATAATCTAATACAACTCTTAACAATGTTAGCCAATAACAACCTGCCTGAAAAYATTTCGAATATTCAAAARGCAATTGTTACTGTACTAGATAAATCAAAAAATGACGCTCAAATCAAACAGATTCTTAGCACCTATACATCCATAGACAAAAAAGAAAAGATACTTCCAATCCTTCCTGTATTAAGCAACRATTTAGCTTTACAATTGGTATTAAAATCATTAAAATCTACTAATACTAAAGAACAATTGCAAGCATTACAATCCTTAAGTTTATGGCGTAACACCGATGCATTAGCAAGTTTATTAAACTTGATAAAAACGTCTAACAATCCAAATTTAAGAGATAAATCCTTTGATTATTATTTATCGCAAGTAATAAAATCACCCCTACCAARGGATCAAAAACTACTCCTTATTAAAAAGTTAATGCCATATCATCAAAGCATCAAACAACAGAAAAGCATCATTAAAACTGCAGGTAATATCAAATCCTTTTTATCGCTCATTTTTGTATCTAAGTATCTAGATGTTGAGGAGCTTAAAACTACAGCCTCCAATGCAGCCATACGCATAGCATTGCCAAGCCCTGGAAAAAAAGATGGATTAAGTGGACTATTGGTTCGAGAAANTGTATTGAAAGGCATCAATAATTTAACGGGACCAGACAGTCAATACGTAAAAATTGATGTTAAAGAATTTTTAGATAAAATGTCTAAAGAAAAAGGATTCATTGCTGTTTTTAATGGAAAAAATCTCGATGGTTGGAAAGGGCTTGTAAAAAACCCTATTGAAAGAGCAAAAATGACCTCCGAAACTTTGCACAAAGAACAGCTAAAAGCCAATAAACAAATGCTAAGAGACTGGTTTGTAAAAGATGGAATCATCGGATTTAAGGGAGAAGGTTACAATAATATTTGTACAATTAAAGACTATGGTGACTTTGAAATGTTGGTTGATTGGAAAATTACGAATGGAGGAGATAGCGGAATTTATTTGAGAGGTACACCACAAATACAAATTTGGGATATCGCAAGAATCGATGTTGGTGCTCAAGTGGGAAGCGGAGGACTTTACAATAACAAAACAAATAAAAGCATCCCACTAGTTGTAGCTGACAATCCTATAAACGATTGGAATACTTTCCGTATTAAAATGATAGGAGAACGTGTTACAGTATATTTAAATGGAATTTTAGTCACAGACAATGTAGCCTTAGAGAATTACTGGGACAGAAAAATTCCAATATTTACAAAAGATGCCATAGAATTACAAGCACATGGAGAAGATTTAGGTTTTAGAAATGTTTATGTGAGAGAAATAAGTACTAGCAGCCCTATGCTCACAGAAGCAGAAAAAAAAGAAGGTTTCAAATCGCTATTCAACGGAAATGATTTGGACCATTGGATAGGAAACAAAAAAGATTACACCGTTGAAAACAACAGTATTTTGGTTCAACCAAAACAGGGAGGCCATGGTAATTTATATACAGCGAACGAATATTCCAATTTCAATTTCCGTTTCGAATTCAAACTGACCCCAGGAGCCAACAATGGCTTAGGTATTCATACACCTTTAGAAGGTGATGCAGCATACGTAGGGAAAGAGCTACAAATTCTAGACAATACTGCAGCCATTTATGCCAACTTAAAACCTTATCAATACCATGGTTCTGTATATGGAATTGTTTCAGCAGAACGCGGACATTTAAACCCCGTTGGAGAATGGAATACCCAAGAAGTAATTAGTACCCCTGGTCATATAAAAATAATATTAAACGGAACCACCATCATTGATGCCAATATAAAAGAGGCCACAAAAAACGGGAACCTAGACCAAAAAGAACATCCTGGACTTGAAAGGAACAAGGGGCATATCGCTTTTTTGGGGCATGGATCGGAATTAGAATTTAGAAATATCCGTATCAAAGAATTATAATCACATTTTAGAACAAGGTTGGTAATTAATTTAAAGATTGCCAACCTTATTAAACGAATATTTAATATCAAAAATGAAGGAGAAAAAGCATCAAGAAATTTATGACGCCATTGTAATTGGCACCGGAATATCAGGAGGTTGGGCCGCAAAGGAATTATGTGAACAAGGCCTAAAAACCTTAGTCTTAGAACGTGGACGAATGGTGGAGCATATTACAGATTACACCACAGCTCACATGGATTCATGGGATTTTAAATACAGAGGAATGCCTACTGCAACAAGCGCTAAAACACAAAAAAACAAGGGCGTACAGGTTATACTACTAACGAAGAAACTAAACATTGGTTTGTTAATGACTTAAAACATCCCTATAACGAAGACAAACGCTTTGACTGGATCAGAGGCTATCATGTAGGAGGTAGATCCATTACATGGGGCCGACAAACATTACGTCTTAGTAATTTAGACTTTGAAGCTAACCTAAAAGAAGGGATAGCGGTAGATTGGCCCATTCGCTATAAAGATATTGCTCCWTGGTATGATAAAGTKGAARMWTTTATTGGRGTTAGTGGCGAAAAACTTGGRCTTGAYCATTTACCCGATGGAATTTTTTCTCCRCCTATGGATTTAAATTGTGTAGAAACTGATTTTAGAAAAAAAATTAACTACAATTATAAAAATCGCCATCTAATAATGGGGCGTTTTGCTCAATTAACAGGATCAAAAAAACATGAAGGACGTAGTAATTGCCTATACAGGAACCGATGCATTAGAGGATGCCCAATGGGAGGGTATTTTAGTAGTAATTCCTCTACCCTACCTGCAGCAAACAAAACAAAGAACATGACCCTACGAGCAAATTCAATTGTTCATAAAATAATATATGATGCCCATACAAAATTAGCTACCGGTGTAGAAGTAATAGACAGGCTAAGTCATGAAAAAATTATATTTAAAGCCAAGGTGATATTTTGCTGTGCCTCTACGGTTGCAAGTACCGCTATTTTATTAAATTCTACTTCTCCTCGGTTCCCTGATGGAATGGGGAACGACAGTGGAGAATTAGGCCATAATTTAATGGACCATCATTTTAAAGTAGGTGCCACAGCTACCGTTGATGGTTTTGAGGATAGCTTTTATAGCAATGGAAGACCCACTAGTTTTCATATTCCAAGATTTCGAAATTTAGGTGATCATAAAACCGAACAAAAATACTTAAGAGGCTTCGGTTTTCAGGGCAGCGCCAGCCGATCCAATTGGCAACGTGCTATAAATGAATTAAGCTATGGGAAAAACCTAAAAGAATCGCTCTTTAAACCAGGACCATGGAAAATTGGAATGACGGCCTTTGGTGAATGTTTACCATATCACGAAAACAAAATGTACTTGGATCCGAATAAACCAAACGAATGGGGATTGGCAACAGTCACTTTTAATTGTGAGTTTAAAGAAAACGAAAAAATGATGAGAAAAGACATTCAGCAAGAAGCCATAAACATGTTTAAAGCCGCAGGGTATAAAAATGTAAAAGGATACGACCAACCAAGTTATCCAGGTAATTCTATCCACGAAATGGGAACAGCTCGCATGGGACATGACCCAAAAACATCAGTACTAAATAAAAACAATCAAATACACAGTGTCTTAAATGTATATGTTACCGATGGAGCCTGTATGACCTCATCGCCTTATCAAAACCCTTCTTTAACTTATATGGCATTAACCGCCAGAGCCGCTAATCATGCAGCCGAACAATTAARAAACAATTCTTTTTAATTATGAACAGAAGAGAATCCTTAAAAACCTTGTCGCTTAGTATGACAGCCCTTGTTGCAGTCCCCAGTTTATTGCAATTACTAAGTGCCTGTACACCAAAYACAGMRCAACTATGGAAAGTTYATTTTTTGAGTAAAAACCAGGTTTTTGTAGTCGATAAATTGGCAAATATCATCTTACCTCAATCCGAATCAATTGGTGCAGTGGACCTTGTTATCCCACAGTTTATAGACCTTGTTTTAAAAAATGTACTGGATAAAACAGGGCAAGAAAATTTTAAAAAAGGTAGTTTATTATTTGAACAAGAATTTAAAAATAGATTTAACAAAAAGACTATTAATGGGAGTGTAAAAGAATTTGAAACACTCCTTAGTCATTACTTCGACCTTACAGATGAGCAACAAMAAAATRTTTTTAAATTGATAAATAGTGACATTGCTTCGGTTTATAATAAGGACAACTATTATTTATATTCCTATTTAATTTGCATTCGACATTATACATTGCTTGGATTTTATAGTTCTAAAGAAGTAGGTACAACCATTCTCAATTACCAACCAGTGCCTGGTGTATTTGCCCCATGCGTATCCTTAAAAAGTATTGGTAATAATTTTAGTGTATAAAAGCTATTTTGTTCGAAACAAATGTAAGCAGCCATAACAGATAAAATAATGGTTATCTAAAAAAAAATGGAGTAATAAAAAATTAACATGAAAGATGCTTACTTTCAATTCCAGTGACAAGGAGTGCTATAATCGAAAATTACAGCTGTTTTAATCCTTTTCAGCATTNGRAARKMASNAAWTAMAAYACAAAAAAATGGGATGTAACTAAAGTCGCATCCCATTTTTCATATAGTTAAAACACTTTTATGTAATATAAAATTTCACCAAAAATAACACGGCGATTAAATACATAATAGGTTTGATTTCTTTATATCTACCTGTCAATACTTTTAAGAACACATAAGATAGCATACCAAATACAATACCTTCAGCAATACTGTAGGTCAATGGCATCATTACAATGGTAAAAAATGCTGGAATAGCTTCTGTAAAATCTTCCAAATCAATTTTTTTGATTGGAGAAATCATAAACAAACCAACGATTATTAATGCAGGAGCAGTAGCTGCTGCAGGAACAATCATAAATAATGGTGCAAAAAACAAGGATAATAAAAACATTCCGGCAACGGTAAGTGCCGTCATCCCTGTTTTACCACCTTCCGCAACACCTGCCGCACTTTCCACATAAGTGGTTACGGTGGACGTTCCTAAGATTGCTCCAAAAAATGTTCCGATTGAATCAGCAAATAAGGCTTGTTTTACTCTTGGTACACGACCTTCTTTGTCCAACATGTCTGCTTTAGAAGCCACTCCTACAAGTGTCCCTACGGTATCAAACATATCCACAAATAAGAAGGTGAATAATACGATTAACATATCAATCGTTAATATCTGACTAAAATCGAACTTAAAAAAGATTGGCTCTATTGATGGAGGCAAGCTCACAAAAGTAAATCCTTCTGGAATTACCGTTACACCTACGAACAATCCAATAATAGTAGAAGCTAAAATCCCAATTAAAATGGCTCCTCTTACTTTTTTAGCTAATAATACACCAATGATGATTACACCAGCCATCCCCACAAAAACTGCAGGATTTTTCATGTTACCTAAACTTACCAACGTCGCTTGATTGTCAACTATAAGTCCTGTGTTTTTTAAACCAATAAAGGCAATAAAAAGCCCAATACCGACGGATACAGCATGCTTTAAGTTTAATGGAATAGAGTTTACAATCAACTCTCTAATATTAAACATTGTTARCAAGATAAAGATGATTCCTTCTAAGAATACAGCCGTCAAAGCAAATTCCCATGTATAGCCCATTCCTAAAACAACTGTAAAGGCAAAAAAGGCATTTAATCCCATTCCTGGAGCCAAAGCAAAAGGTAATTTAGCTACCAATGCCATTACTAAAGTCGCAATTACAGCAGATAAAGCAGTCGCAGTAAATACCGCACCTTTATCCATCCCTGTTGCTCCTAAAATATCAGGATTCACCGCTAAAATATAAGCCATTGTCATAAAGGTAGTGATACCTGCTATGATTTCGGTTTTCATGGTAGAACCGTTCTCTTTAATTTTAAAATACTTATTTAAAAATTTCATGTCTTATAAAATTATAGGTTCCATTTAATAGCTAAAGTAGGACGTACTTTAAAATCAAAAATATAGGCGAAATTGTTAGACAATTCTACTTCACCGCCAATAGAAAATGTTTTATTTAAGTGATACCATAACTGAGGCTCCGACWAGAATACTGTTTTGTCAGACAATCCGTTTTCGCTCCATACATCTGCAAAACCAGAGAATGTAAAGTTTTTAGCAAAGTTGTAATACCATGTTCCAGTAACTTGGTAGTTTCCTTCTCCATCAGCATCCGTAAATGCTTTATATCCTGCGTAGGTTGAGAATCCCCATTTGGCATTTCCTTTGGAATAGTTAGCTCCAATGATCCATGCTTCGTTAATGGTAAAACCTCCAGTAGCATCTCCCATATTAAAAGTCCCCAAACCACCATTGTATTCAATGTGTAATCCAACAGGCATTTTTTCGGTTTTTAATACACGTGCTATTTCAAAATAGGCTCCACTAATTCCAGCTCCAGTATTGTAATCCAAATCCATAAAGGTAAAAGTACTTCCGTATTTGTCCATTTTGAACATTTCGAAGGTTGTTGTGATATGCTCTCTTTCGAGGTCATAATGCATTTGTAAATTCTGTGCAGAAACTGCTACAGTTGCTAAAAAAGCAACAAGTGTAATAATTTTTTTCATTTGTTTTGATTAATTGTGTTGATTGCAAAAGTACTAAAATCAACACTCAATTAAAATCCATTAAGTAGGTGATTATTAACAGTTACTAAAACGTTTTCTTTAGCTTAAATATTTGAAAGTATTTTTAACGGTAGGAATAACATCCCTTGTAACCCTCCTATTCAGAGAGCATTAAAAATAGTTCGAAATAAAAATTAAAAATAGTTTTTTATTAACAATGTTAATAAGTTTTGTTAACAAACTAGGGGCAAGTAAAAAAAAGGAAAGCTATCCCCTTTCACCCCACAAAATTAAGCACAAAAAAAAGGCTTGAATGTTACATCCAAGCCTTTCCAAAAAACTACAATTTGTTATTCAATAACAAACAACACATCGTTTTTGGCTACAGCATCACCTGATTCATACTTAATTCC
>NVSD01000100.1 GCA_002401105.1 Flavobacteriaceae bacterium
TAATATAACT
Source organism: Flavobacteriaceae bacterium (assembly GCA_002401105.1). Classification (GTDB taxonomy): domain Bacteria; phylum Bacteroidota; class Bacteroidia; order Flavobacteriales; family Flavobacteriaceae. The sequence continues at coordinate 11 of NVSD01000100.1, forward strand.
TGATCTCTCTCCTTGGTAGCTTCCATTTCTGCTTCGATAATGCCCACTGCCTGAGTTGTATTGTAATTTTTTTGGTACAAGATTCTAAAGACATCTTGAATTTCACGGATTTTTTCTTTATCAAAACCACGTCTTCTCAATCCGATAGAATTAATTCCGATAAATGATAAAGGTTCCTTCCCTGCTTTTGTAAATGGTGGAACATCCTTACGGACTAAAGACCCTCCAGATACCATAGCATGTGCTCCAATATGAATAAATTGATGTACTGCAACCAACCCACTTAAAATGGCATAATCACCTATGGTAACATGTCCTGCTACAATAGACCCGTTGGCTAAGATACAGTTATTTCCAATCACACAATCATGTGCAATATGAGAACTTGCCATAATTAGACAATTATCTCCAACTTTTGTATATCCCAATGCTTTTGTACCACGGTTTACCGTCACACATTCGCGAATAGTGGTATTATCACCTATAATCACTTCAGAATCCTCTCCATCAAATTTCAAATCTTGAGGAATAGCAGAAATCACTGCACCTGGAAAAATTCTACAGTTTTTACCAATACGAGCTCCTTCCATGATGGTAACATTGGAACCAATCCAAGTACCTGAGCCTATTTGCACATTATTATGTATGGTTGTAAATGGCTCTATTACAACATTCGTTGCTATTTTTGCTCCTGGATGAACATATGCAAGTGGTTGATTCATATTTATTGAGGTTTTCTAGCTATTTGAGCCATTAATTGAGCTTCTACTACTAATTTTCCGTTCGCATACCCATAGGCTTGCATGTGGCAAATTCCACGACGAATAGGACTCATTAATTCTGCTCTAAAAATTAAGGTGTCGCCTGGTAATACTTTTTGTTTGAATTTTACATTGTCCATTTTCATAAAATAGGTCAAGTAATTTTCTGGATCTGGTACGGTATTTAATACCAATACTCCACCACATTGTGCCATAGCTTCCACTTGTAATACTCCTGGCATTACTGGAGCTCCTGGAAAATGTCCCACAAAGAAATCTTCGTTCATGGTTACATTTTTCATTCCCACAACATGCGTATCTGATAATTCCAAAATACGATCTATCAATAAAAATGGAGGTCTATGAGGTAAGATTTCCATAATCTGATGGATGTCCATTAATGGTGGTAAATTTAAATCATATACAGGTACTTTATTACGTTTTTCCTGTTTGATTATCTTTGCCAATTTTTTAGCAAACACTGTATTGATTAAATGTCCTGGCTTATTAGCAATCACTTTCCCTCTAATGCGAGTTCCTACCAAAGCTAAATCTCCGATTACATCCAATAATTTATGACGTGCTGCTTCATTGGCCCAACGCAAGGTTAAATTATCTAAAATCCCATTTGGGTTTACAGTCAATTTATCCTTATTAAAAGCTTTCAATAGCTTGGCCATTGTTACTTCAGAAATTTGCTGATCTACATATACAATAGCATTGTTTAAATCACCTCCTTTTATTAGGTTGTGGTCTAAAAGTGATTCTAATTCATGTAAAAAGCTAAATGTTCTGGCATCTGCTATTTCTTCTTTAAATTCAGACAATGAATTCATAGTCATATTTTGAGTTCCCAATATTTTGGTCCCAAAATCTACCATAGCGGTAATTGCATATTCATCTGAAGGCATTAAAATAATTTCACTACCTGTTTTTTCATCTCTGTGTGTAATAACTTCCGTCACTACATATTCGTTCCTATCAGCATCTTGTTCTACCAAACCTGCAGTAGCCAAAGCAATCATAAACTCTTTAGATGAACCGTCCATGATAGGAGGTTCTGGAGAATCCATTTCTATAAGTATATTGTCTATATCACTGGCAACAACAGCAGCCAGTACATGCTCTGAAGTATTAATAGCAACTCCGTTTTTTTCTAGTGTAGTCCCTCTTTGGGTACTAGTNACGTAATCTGCTTTTGCTTCAATCACTGGATGACCTTCTAAATCGAGTCTTGCAAATGCATACCCAGAATTAACTGGTGCCGGTTTAAATGTCATGGTTACTTTTTTACCAGTGTGTAATCCTACACCCAGTAAAGTAACTTCATTTTTAATCGTTTTTTGTTTTAAACTCATTTAGCGTTCCTTTAAAGCTTTAATCTCTTTTTCCAATTGATTAATCGTTTTTACCAATTTAGGCAAATTTTTGAAGTGTATGTACGACTTGTTAAAATCTCCATATTTAAATGCTGGTGTACCCTGTACAACGGCTTGATCTTTTAATTTTTTACCTACTCCTGATTGTGCTTGAATATGTACATTATCTCCGATAGTAATATGGCCTACAATACCTACTTGACCACCAATCATACAGTTTTTACCAATTTTTGCTGACCCAGCAACACCGGTTAAAGCGGCAATCACAGTGTTCTCACCAACTTCTACGTTGTGAGCTATTTGGATTTGGTTGTCCAATTTAACCCCTTTCCTAATAATGGTAGATCCTAAGGTGGCTCTATCTATGGTAGTAGAAGCACCTATTTCCACGTTGTCTTCTATAACAACGTTTCCAATTTGAGGTACCTTATTGTAGGTTCCTTCCTCATTTGGGGCAAAACCGAATCCATCTGCTCCCAACACGGTATTAGAATGAATAATACAATTTTTCCCAATAATAGTTTCAGAGCATACTTGAACTCCAGAAAATATAGTGGTTCCGTCCGCAATGGTGACATTGTCTCCAATAAATGCGTTTGGATATATTTTTACGTTATCACCGATGGTCACATTTTCTCCTAAATAAGCAAATGCCCCAATGTAACAATTATTTCCATAAGATGCCGAGTCACTAATAAAGTGTGGTTTCTCCAATCCTGTTTTCTGACCTCTAACTTCATCATAAAACGCTAATAATTTGGAAAATGCCTTGTAAGCATCCTCCACTTTTATAAGGGTCGTTGTAATAGGACGTTCTGGTACAAAATCTTTACTTACAATTGCTATGGTAGCATTTGTTTCGTAAATATATTGTGTATATTTCGGGTTAGACAAGAAAGTTAACGTACCTTCTRYTCCYTCTTCWATTTTAGCKAGRTTWGAAACTTCGGCATTTGGGTCRCCTAYAATTTCACCTTCTAAAATTTCTGCTATTTGACTTGCTGTRAATTTCATTRTCAGCAAAAATATAAAAAATAATCCATACAAGCCTATTTCTTAGGTACACATAAAAAGTACTTCACTACAGGTTTAGATAATGCTTGAATATTTAAATGATCAGAAGCAGTAACCACATCCACTACATCTCCATTTTTAAACAGTACTTTTATWGGGTTCTCATGGTCGTTATAAGCCTGATTCTGAACCTTTCCGTTGAAAATATAATAATCAATCTCTGCAGATAAGTGTGGATTATTAATTATAAAATCTTCCCGTATCTCTTTTAATTCGGCATCTGAAAACGGATTTTTTTGTATAATTATTTTCGGTAATTTTCTGTCAATAATTGCCCTTGCTAAATATGATAATGTTGTATCTTGGTGGTCACTCCATTCCTTTATTGCACACAACACATCATAATCGTCTAATTTTGNAAATAAATTCAATATTTTATCATTAAAATTACGAGCATCAACGCTTGTGTTTAGAAAAAATGAGAATGTCGGATTTGCAGGCACATGAATTCCTTTTAACGTTAATTCTTTGGCGCGTTCTAACACTTTTTTCAACATATTTTCTGCAACCAATCCTGTTTTATGCAAATAGACCTGCCAATACATTAACCTACGGGCAACAATAAATTTTTCTATAGAATAAATCCCTTTCTCTTCCATAACCAATTCGTCGTCTTTAACGTGTAACATGGTTATTAAACGATCAGCATTAATATTCCCTTCGGCTACCCCTGTATAAAAACTATCCCTTTTTAAATAGTCCATTCTGTCCATATCTAGTTGACTGGACACTAACTGCAATAAGAACTTACGTGGATATTCCCCTTTAAAAATTTCAATAGCCAAGGACAACTTCCCTTTAAATTCTAGATTTAAGGCTTCCATAAATTTAAGGGACAATTCCTCGTGATGAATCCCTGTTACAATGCTATGTTCCAATGCATGGGAAAAAGCGCCATGGCCAATATCGTGTAATAAAATAGCAATGAGCACGCCTTCTTCCTCATCCGGTGATATTTCTATTCCTTTAAAGCGTAAAACCTGTACGGCCTTTTGCATTAAGTGCATGCAACCCAATGCATGATGAAAACGAGTATGATGCGCTCCTGGATACACTAAGTAGGATAATCCCATTTGAGACACCCTCCTTAATCGCTGAAAATAAGAATGTTCTATCAAATCGAAAATTAAGGTATTAGGAATCGTAATAAAACCGTAAATTGGGTCGTTTAGTATTTTTAACTTATTGGTTGAATAGCTAGTCAAAGAAAATATATTTAAAATTTAAACTGCAAAGATAGTAATATGAACGAGATACACATTTTATGGGTGGATGATGAGATAGATTTATTAAAGCCACACATCATATTTTTAGAAAAAAAAGGATATTCTGTTACCAAATGCACCAATGGAGCGGACGCTATTGACATGATAGATGAAACTGCATACGATATAATTTTCTTGGACGAAAACATGCCAGGGCTCAGTGGTTTAGATACTTTGGTCGCTATTAAAGCCAAACAAAACCATGTTCCTATTGTTATGATTACAAAAAACGAAGAGGAATATATTATGGAAGACGCTATCGGAAATAAAATAGCTGACTATTTGATAAAACCTGTGAATCCGAACCAAATTTTACTGAGTTTAAAAAAAATATTAGATCATTCTAGATTAATTTCTGAAAAAACCACTTCCAATTACCAACAAGAATTCGGGAAAATTTCCATGGATTTAGCCATGGTAAATAGCTACGAGGAATGGGTAGATTTGTACAAAAAATTAGTTTTCTGGGAAATTGAGTTGGAACATATCAACGATACTGGCATGTCTGAAATATTGGAAAGTCAGAAAAAGGAAGCCAATAGCCTATTTTTTAAATTTGTGAAAAATAATTATCACAGCTGGCTACATGACAGCGATGGYCCTGTACTCTCWCATCATTTATTTAAAACCAAAGTACTTCCTGAACTAAGCAAAGAACAAGGAACATTATTGGTTGTGGTGGATAATTTACGCTATGATCAATTTATGATTTTAGAAAAATCTATCAATAAACATTATAAAAAACAAGACGAAATTTCTTTTGTAAGTATTCTTCCTACAGCYACTCAATATGCCAGAAACGCTATTTTTTCAGGGTTAACTCCTTTAGAAATGGAAAGACAACATCCTGAATATTGGAAAAATGATACCGAAGAAGGAGGGAAAAACCTCTTTGAGAAAGACTTTTTAGCAGCGCAATTAAAGAGACTTGGTGCCGATTTCTCCTGGGATTATCATAAAATAACCAACTTAAAAATAGGGAAACAATTGGTTACAAATTTCAACTCGGCAAAAAATGTAGATTTGACCGTAATCGTATATAATTTTGTAGATAWGCTYTCACATTCAAARACGGATATGGAGGTTATCAAAGAATTAGCCGGTGATGATAAGGCTTACCGATCTTTAACTAATAGTTGGTTTAAAAATTCGCCCCTGTTAGAAATCATAAAAAAAGCACAGACTTTAGGYTKANAWMYTWATTTTAACCACCGATCATGGAACCATTAATGTAACCACTCCTACCAAAGTAATTGGCGATAAAAACATCAGCGCAAATTTACGATACAAAACCGGTCGTAGTTTAAGCTTTAATGAAAAAGAGGTCTTTGAAATTTCGAGACCTAAAGATTATTTCCTACCTGAAATCAACTTAAATAGCTCCTTTATTTTTGCCAAAGAAGATTATTTTTTCGCCTATCCTAATAACTTTAATCATTACGTAAAATATTATAAAAACTCATACCAACACGGAGGAATATCCCTAGAAGAAATGATAATTCCTTGCGCCATTTATAGCCCAAAATAACTTATTTTCGCATAAAACATACAGAATGAAACTTACTTATGGACTGCAGGACATTCCCGATGTAGCTGCCAATATACTAAAGACAATTAACAGTAAAAACATATTGTTTCACGGCGATATGGGAATGGGTAAAACTACCTTAATAAAAGAGATTATAAAACAATTAGGAGTTACGGACACCGTGAGTTCACCGACATACTCCATAGTAAACGAGTACAAAACAAATAAAGACGAAATTGTATACCATTTTGATTTCTATCGTATAAATTCAGACGAAGAAGCCATGGATTTTGGCTTGGAGGAATATTTTGACAATGATGCTTGGTGTTTAATGGAATGGCCTAATAAAGTAGAAAATTWRCTRSMTWTAKKMNCTGNASRWMTTWATATTNNTKCWNAKATSRNATAYSNCARARAASTTTAGAAATAAAATAACATGAGTGTAAAGCCATCTTTTCCGTTCAGTAAACAAGAATTAATTCCTCAAGTAGAAATGCTTGAAGTAAAAAGACGCAAGGGAGAATTTGTGATAGGTATCCCAAAAGAAATACATTTTCAAGAAAAACGTGTGTGTCTTACCCCGGATGCCGTTGGAGCAYTAGTTGCTCAAGGTCATAAATTTGTAATTGAATCGGGCGCAGGAGACGGTGCTAATTACACTGATAGTGAATATTCTGAAGCGGGTGCAAGAATCACCTACAGCGTAAAAGAGGCATTTGAATGTCAGATTATATTAAAAGTAGAACCACCAACAATAGAAGAAATCGCTTATATAAACCCTCAAAGCATCCTTTTTTCGGCCTTGCAATTAAAAACCCAACACAAAAGTTATTTTGAAGCCTTAGCTAAAAAAAGAATTACCGCTGTAGCTTTTGATTTTATACAAGACAAACACGGTGTATTTACAGTTGTGAAATGTATGAGTGAAATTGCAGGGCAAGCCTCCATATTAATTGCCTCCGAATTATTAAGTACCGCCAATAATGGAAATGGTTTATTATTGGGAAATATAAATGGAGTTCCTCCTGCTGAAATAGTTATTATAGGCGCAGGAACCGTGGGCGAATTTGCGACCAGATCAGCTATTGGACTTGGTGCAAACGTAAAAGTTTTTGATAATTCCTTGACCAAGCTACGTAGTTTACAAGAACGCTTAGGACAGCGTATTTATACCTCAACGATTCAACCAAAAACATTGCAAAAAGCATTAATGCGATGTGACGTTGCCATTGGAGCCGTTAGAGGAAAATCTAGATCCCCAATTTATGTTACAGAAAACATGATAGAGCAAATGAAAGATGGTGCTGTAATTGTAGATGTAAGTATAGACCGTGGTGGTTGTTTTGAAACCTCAGAAGTTACAAACCATAAAAACCCAACAWTAACCAAGCRTGGTGTGATTCATTACTGTGTACCAAACATTCCTTCACGATACTCTAGAACYGCCTCAGTATCACTCAGTAACACCTTTACTCCTTATTTATTAAACATAGCGGAAGAAGGTGGTTTTGAAAATGCGGCAAGATATGACAAGAGTTTGCAAAAAGGGATGTACTTTTACCACGGAATATTAACCCATAGAAGCGTTGCTGATTGGTTTGGCCTTCCATTTAGAGACATTAACTTATTATTTTTATAAATGAAACTAGCAAAACGTTTTTTCTATTATGGCATTGGATTATCCCTTGGCTGTGTAGTTGTATATTTTATAAGTACAAAAAAAAACACCCAATCTTTTGATTATTTTCCAAATGCACGTACACTAAAAAACATACGTCTTAAGAAAAATATCTATAGTCCCGAAGCCATTGAAAACATGGCTACTTATAACTTAGATTCCACAGATATTTCCTTATTTTTAAGTGAAGGATCCGTAGATTTTAAAAACAGCAATAAAAAAGTTGATAGTTGTAAATCTTATCAAATTGAAGCTGAAATAAAAAATAAGGATATGGTATTATACCTTTTGAACTGTAAAAACACCACACGTATCCAAAAAATAGCGCTACAGCAAGATTAATCTTGCTGTTCTAATAAATAACGCTCTTTTATCTTTTTAATACTCTTGATACTTTTTTCTAACCATTCGAGGTATTTCTGCTCTTGAAAATCTGCATCTAATTTCCATGCCACGTCTGTTGCACGTAATCTCGCTGTTACATCATTTAATATGATCGCAGCCGCTACAGAGATGTTCAAGCTTTCCGTAAACCCAACCATCGGTATTTTTAAACTTACATCTGCAGCTTCTAATACAGCATCAGATAAACCCTCTTTTTCTACTCCAAAAAAGAATGCCGATTTCTTAGTCACATCAAAATCTGGCAATAAACAAGATTCGTTGTGAGGGGAAGTTGCTACAATTTGGTAACCATCTTCCTTTAACTTTTTAATGGAATCCAGTGTATTGTCTGTATCATATCCGTTGTAATAAGTGAAATCCATCCATTTCTGAGCTCCTTTGGCTACTTGATTGGTGGCTTTGAATCTATACTTGCTTTCAATAACATGGATATCCTGTATTCCAAAAATATCACAGGTTCTTACTACAGCACTTGCATTATGAGCTTGGTAAATATCCTCTATGGCAACGGTAAAATGCTTGGTACGGTTACTTAATACTTCTTTAAATAACTTTTGGCGTCTTTCAGAAACTATTGTTTCTAAAAACGCTACATATTTTTTATCTATCATTATTTATTTAAAATTTGATCGGTATGGAACTTGGTTTTCACTTTCGTAATAACATCTACTATCACTGCGTTTTCGTCTATTACAAAAGTAGTACGATGAATTCCATCATACTCACGGCCCATAAACTTTTTAGGTCCCCAAACACCAAATGCATTGATCACAGACTTGTCTTCATCCGCTATTAATGGATAAGGTAATTGATTTTTAGTTTTGAAGTTTTGTTGTCTTTTAGCAGTATCTGCACTCACACCTATGATTTGATATCCCTTACTCAAAAACATTTCGTAATTGTCTCTTAAATTACATGCTTCCGTAGTACAACCCGGCGTACTTGCTTTTGGATAAAAGAAAACTACTAACTTCTCCCCTTTAAACGTGGCTAAATTAATACTGTTTCCTTGCTCGTCTTGCCCTGAAAAATCGGGTGCTTTATCTCCTATTTTTAATGTCAACATATTTTGTATTTTTGAAGTGATAAAAGTAGTTAAAAATGACCAAACAAGAAAAAGTTCAATTTGTAATTGACACCTTAGAGAATTTATACCCAGAAACACCAATTCCATTAGACCATAGCGACCCATACACCTTGCTTATTTCGGTGTTATTATCTGCGCAAAGTACTGATGCCCGTGTAAATACCATTACACCGCTGCTCTTTAAAAAAGCAAACAATCCCTACGATATGATTAAGCTATCGGTAGAAGAGATTAAAGCAATTATACGTCCTGTAGGTTTATCTCCTATGAAATCGAAAGGGATTTACGGCTTATCTCATATATTAATAGACAAACATAACGGAGAAGTGCCCGCAAATATGGAGGCATTGGAAGAACTTCCGGCTGTTGGCCATAAAACCGCTAGTGTGGTGATGAGCCAAGCATTTAACATTCCTGCCTTCCCTGTGGATACGCATATTCAACGATTAATGTATCGATGGAACTTAAGCAGTGGAAAAAATGTAGTACAAACGGAAAAGGATGCAAAAAGATTATTTCCAAAAGAACTGTGGAATAAATTACACCTTCAAATTATTTTTTATGGACGTCAATACTCTCCTGCTAGAGGATGGAATTTGGAAAACGATGTAATTCAAGCTACTATTGGACGGAAGAAATTGTAAAGTATGAGGGAAATTGAATTAGGATAATTTTGAGACAAGAAACAATACTTTTGACATTTGACTATGAGAAACTAAATTATCAATCATAGGTTTTTATTTTAGTTTCCTCTGATCTTTTTCTAAACCCTGAATCCTAGCCATAAAAAAACTCAGCTTGGTTAAAGCTGAGTTTTTCGAACATTAATTCAAACATAACTCAATGTATTCGTCGTTTTTGTTGGTTTTGACAACACTTAACTGCTTAGAGTAACTAAGCAAAAATTGAATTATTTCTTTATTTGGTTGCAGCGCTAAAAGCGATGACTTTTCAGAGTAAACATCCATCATATGCGGTAAATTTTAATTTGCTTACTTATACAACGAATCTTTAATTAAATTATTGTTATCTYTTAATTAACTTATTGTTAGTTAACTAAAATCAACTTATGTACCTCTATTAACTTACGTAAATTAATCAAGGCATATCTCATTCTACCTAAGGCAGTATTAATACTTACGTCTGTACATTCAGAAATTTCTTTAAAACTCATATCTTTATACATTCTCATTAAGAGCACTTCTTTTTGATCGTTCGGAAGTTCTTCTATAAGTTCACGTAAATCCTCGCATATTTGCTCTTTGATCATCTGTTTTTCAATATTCAGTACATCATCACTTATTACAGAAAAAATATCAAATTCATCCGTATTTTGAAATGTAGGCATGCGATTCGATTTTCTAAAATGATCAATAATCAAATTATGAGAAATTCGCATAATCCAAGGCAGGAACTTCCCTTCTTCATTATACGCACCTCTTTTTAAGGTTCTAATAACCTTAATAAAAGTATCTTGAAAAATGTCGTTTGCAATTTCTTTGTCTAATACTTTAGACATGATAAAACTAAACACACGTTGTTGGTGTTTATAAATTAACATCTCTAATGCTCTTTCGTTTCCGCCTATGTAATCACTTACTAAAACGGCATCTATGGTCTTAATATTTCTCATATCTCTATTCACATTTAGGGGTTAGTGAAATTCTGTAAATTATAAATAAAAGTAATATTGTTTTATAAGCATCTTTTTTTGGTTTCACAAATATGCATTATATTT
>NVSD01000003.1 GCA_002401105.1 Flavobacteriaceae bacterium
ATAAATTCAATAAACAGACTTCAAGAAAGCCCAAAACATCGTTCAAAAGAGAGAAAACCAACAACATCTCGATACAATCTCACCTAAATACCTCCTGACTTTTATGTAAAATTGTATCGAGATGTTGTTGGTTTTCTCTCTTTTGAACGATGTTTTGGGCTTTCTTGAAGTCTGTTTATTGAATTTATTTTTTAGATTCACTCTGTTCTCGATACTATTTTAATTGTTTTTTAAAGAAAAACTATTAAAATCACTCGAACTGACGCTCAGGAATCTACTATAATTTTGAAATTTCCCGTCACATCGAGTGGTTTTACAAAAATGCCAAGAGGGATTTGGGTGAAATTGTATCGAGATGTTGCTGTTTTTTTCTCTTTTGAAAGCTGTTTTGGGCATTAATGTAGTCTGTTTATCGAGTTTAATTGTTCAATTCACTCTGTTTTCCATACTATTTTAATGTGTTTTTTAAGGAAAAACTATTAAAATCACTCGAACTGACGTTGGGATTTGTGCTGTTATTTCGAATCTACACGTCACACCGAATGGTTTTATCTAAATGCCAGGAAGCATTTAAGTGAAATTGTGTCGAGATGTTCTTTGTTTTTTCTCTTTTGAAAGGTGTTTTTGTTCTTTTTTACTGTCTGTTATTTGAGTTTATTTACTTTAATCACTTTGTTCTCGATACAATTTTACTCGTTTTTAAAAGAAAAGCAATTAAAATCACTCGAACTGACGCTCATGAATCTACTATAATTTTGAAATTCCCTGTCACATCGAGTGGTTTTACATAAAWRCCAGGAAGCATTTATGTRAAATTGTATCGAGATGTTGTTGGTTTTCTCTCTTTTGAACGATGTTTTGGGCTTTCTTGAAGTCTGTTCATTGAGTTTATTTAGTTTAATCACTCTGTTCTCGATACTATTTTAATTGTTTTTTAAATAAAAATTATTAAAATCACTCGAACTGACGTTTGATTCTATGGTTCTAATTCGAATATTTACGTCACATCGAGTGGTTTTACATAAAAGCCAGGAAGCATTTATGTAAAATTGTATCGAGATGTTCTTGATTTATTCTTTCTTGAAGTCTGTTATTTGATTTTAATTATAAAAACCACTCGCTTCTCGATTCAAAACATCTCATTTTTGTTTGTAAAAACCGTCTGTTTCACTAGAACTGATGTTTTATATTACGCTGAATTTTTCAGTTTTCACCTCTTATTTATGGTATTTACAAAAATCAGAGAACCTTGTATAAAATAAGTTTTGTCATTTTTTTTAGGAATAAATGTTTTTATTTGAGTTTTTGACTAAAAACACGTGTTTAATTCTAAAATTGACTGATTTTAAATCTAAAATCGATTTAGATACGAGATATTTAAAGCTTTACTTTAATAAGGTCTTCTGTGTCGAGAATATCTCGTTAACCGCTTAAAACAGGCTTATAATGACCTGTTTTTTTCGGAATTTCCGCTATTTCTTGTCAGTTATGTAGATTGTGTTTTTTTGTTTGGCGAATTTTTTGAACCTTTAAAAAGTATTTGTTGCCTATCTAAATTTTGGTTTATTTTCGTTTTTTCTTCTCATGTGTAGCTGGGAAATATTATTTGAATTCTACTTTTGAAAATAATTTTGAATAGGAGGGAACTGATTTTTATAAATGAAAATGTAATTCATAAAAATCATTATTGGTTTTCTATCTTTTTTGAGGTGGGGCAAATGTGTTTTGATAAAAAAAACAAGTGAGTAGCTGTAAGTCTTATTCTATGGATACTCGTTTTAGCAGTGNTTTTTTTTTCTTGGAAAATGGCTTAATTATTTCGCTGTGGTTTAAAACTAAATTGAAGTAAAAGGGTTCAAAAGGAATCAATTTWTATCTAATTAAAGTGTGTGCTTCTTTAATTTAGGATTGATAAGTAAGAGGTGTTTTAAAAGGAAATATTACTGGAGTATGCTCGTGCAATGCACCGATAGGACTTTATATTTTGTTCTCTGAATGTGAATCTTTTTTAATCATATTTAACACAAAATCCATAAATATAGTATCATGTAAAACTAAATATATGTGTTCATTTCCTGTGAATATTACTTGTTTTACTTTCGTTTTTTATGATAAATGGCTTCTAAAACAACGGTTAAAACAATGATAGATCCACCAAAAATTGTACTGAAATTAGGTGTTTCGGATAGGAAAAAGAACGCGAAAATGATGCCGTAAACGGGTTGAATACTACTCATTATACTGGCAGTTCCTATGTTAAAATTCTTAAAACTCATTACAAATAATGTGTGTCCAATGGTGGTTGTGACTAGTGCTAAGGTTATTAACGCGCCGATATCACTGCTTGAAATACTGAAGTCTAGAAAAAATAAKACGGGCCATAGAAAGATTGCAATTACCATCATTTGGTAAAACATAAGGATGGAACCACTGGTATTACTGACCATTTTCTTCATCAAAATATTCCTTAAAGAATAGAAAAAGGCAGAAATTATTCCTGAAATTATTCCTAAAGTTTGTTCATTTTTTAAATCGAATTCTGGTGCTAAAAACGAAATACCAATCAGTACTAGTACGCCTAAAAGAACGTGTCGGAGGTTTATTTTACTCTTAAAAAATRGGGGTTCTAAGAAGGTTGTGATTACAGGATATGTGAAYAATGARAGCATTCCGATGGCTACATTAGAAAGGTGTAATGCGTAAAAATAAGTAACCCAATGGATTCCCATAAATATCYCACTTAGGAAGATTGTTTTCCTGTTTTTTAGGGTTTTKATTTTAAAATTACCGMYTTYRKACCMGSAATNNRWACCTAAAAATACCACCGCCAAAACACTACGCATCCATATAATTACAGGTGGTGGCATGTGTATGTATTTTCCCAATGCACCGGAAGTACTTATAAGGAGAATTGCAATGTTAATTTCTATAAAATGTTTTGCTGTGGGTGATTTCATGGTAGTTGACTGCTTAGTGGCTGTAAAACTAAAAAAAATACCCTGAGAAGTGAAGTAGATAAGGAGAATTGTTAAGAATTCTCCTTATTAATTGTCTATTTTTTGGTGTATTCTATCACGTATTTAGTGTAAATGGCTGTTTTATATCCTTCTATAGTTTCTGTTCGTTGGTCTGTAGCTACTAATTTTAGTGTGTTTTCTGTGAGTATTTCAATATAGGAACTAGAAGTTTCTCCAAGAGTGGTTGTTGTGATTAACGAATCCCCTTTAATTTCCCAAGTTCCTGCAAGTCCATCCTTTATTAATCCACCGGTTGATTGCGTGGTTGTTACTCCTAAAAAGGTAGAACTCAATTCAATATTATAGCTGCCTTCAGTATAGATATCATTGTTTTCTCTATAATCAACAACCAAATCTGAATCAATTGATTTGCCTACAAAATCCGTTATATATTCCTCGCCTAGTACTGATAATGTGGATGTTCCGGTATATGTTAATGCTTCCATCAGCCATTCTCCAACTATATCGCTGCTGTTTTCTTTCGGTGTGGTTACATCGTTTTTATCACAGCCTACTAATACGCTGATAAATACACTTAAAATAACGGTTTTAAAAAATAATTTCCTTGTCATAATTTTTAATTTTAACTGAAATATACAAAAGGAGTATATAACTAACTATGAGTTGTTTGAAATAATTTTGTGGTTTGCCGCAATTGCTGGGTTTACAAGGTGAACGATTATATTAAATTGTGATTAAAAGCAGGGTGTACTTTGTTTAATTAACTTAGTTTCAGCTTTTTAATTACAGAAAATGCTTTATCTACTACATCATCCTCTACAATTATAGTGAACTCATTGGTGGTAGATATCACTTCGTATAAAGCAATTCCTTCYCAGGCTAATCGTTTAAAAAACTGATAATATAGACCAGATATTTTAGTGTTCATTTGTGGTAATCCTATGGTTATTGCAGATAAATTATGTTGTACAGAAGTACATAACTCATGCTTGTAACTCTCTTTTACGTGATGCTTAAATTTAGTAGTTATTAATATATTGCTCTCATGAATTCCACGCGTAAATGTGTAGAAAATCTGTGGGTCTTTCTTTAAAATTTCAATAATATTTGAATGACTTTTAATCAAGTTGTCAGAGTTTTTAAAGGTATAATCTGACAAATCTGACCGCACTGTTATGTCCCCTAAATTTTTTAGAACCTGTTGTAATTTTATCTTATTACCTAATTCTTTTGGTGGGGTATATCTACGTAAAGCCATCATTATAGCACCTGCTTTTACAGGCTTACGTAGTAATTTTCCAATGGGATCGCGTAATTCTTCAGCCAAGGCACTATAGTTTACAATATTTCTATTGATTGCTTCCTCTAAAAATGGTTGTGATATCAATATTTCTTCTACACAATTTGCTATTGTCTTCATATAGGCTACTTTTAAATGTTGTTTTTTATAAGAATTATTTTGAATAACAGTTCTTTAATAATCTTATAAGTCAGTTTGTTAAATAATTAACACCTAGTGCAAAATTAGATATAATAATTTAAAAAATTTACTAAATGTGAAAATAATTATAGGTTTGTGTAAAATTATTATAAAATGAACGTATTAAAATTTGGAGGAACCTCCGTAGGCTCAGTGGCAAACATGCACATGGTAAAAGATATTATTGTGGATGGAACCAAAAAAATAGTGGTACTTTCTGCTATGTCTGGAACTACAAATACGTTGGTTAAAATACATGGTTTAATTGTTGATAATCAGCAGGAAGAAGCAGTTGTTGTTTTAAATAATTTACAAGAGGAATACATCTTAGTATTGGATGATTTATTTGAAAAATCCCAATTAAAACAAATTGTTTCTAACTATGTAGACGCTATATTTCATGAATTAGAAAGTATTATATCAAATCCATCACACTGTTTTTTATACAATAATATTGTTTCGAAAGGGGAGTTGTTATCTACTTATATGTTTACTAGTTTTTTGGAAAGTCAACATATTAAAGCGCGTTTATTACCTGCCTTAGATTTTATGCGAATAGACAAGGATGGGGAACCTGATAATTTTTATATCCAACAAAACTTAAATCGTCTTATAAAAGAGGGGGTAACAGCTGAAATTTACATCACTCAGGGCTTTATTTGTTTGGACAATCAAGGTGATATTTCGAACCTTCAACGTGGTGGTAGTGATTATTCAGCTACTATAATTGGGGCGGCGTTGGACGCAGACGAAGTACAAATATGGACTGATATTGATGGTTTACACAATAATGACCCTCGTTTTGTTGCTGATACCCACGCTATTTCTAACCTATCATTTGATGAAGCTGCGGAACTGGCTTATTTTGGAGCTAAAATATTACATCCTCAAACGGTGATGCCTGCCCGACAAGCAAATATTCCAGTGCGTCTAAAAAATACCATGCAACCTCAGTCTTATGGAACATTAATAAATAAAAATGCCAGTGAAGAAGGGATTAAAGCCATTGCTGCGAAAGATGCGATAACGGCTATAAAAATTAAATCGGCACGCATGTTACAGGCGCATGGTTTTCTTAAAAAAGTATTCGAGATTTTYGAAAAATACGAGACAGCTATCGATATGATTACTACTTCTGAAATWGCTATTTCATTGACTATCGACAATAATAGTTCTTTAAAAGCCATCGTTTCAGAATTAGAAAAATTTTCGACGGTAGAAATAGATGAACATCAAAGTATTGTGTGCTTGGTAGGAAATCAGATTGTAAAACATGAGGATACATACCGTTTCTTTCAAATTTTGCAGGATATTTCGGTCCGAATGATATCTTATGGAGGTAGTAATAATAACATCTCTATTTTAGTGCATTCTGATGATAAAATAAAAACATTACAACTCCTTAACGCTTATGTTTTTGGAGAGGCTATCGCATAATATCTGTTATGATATTGATTTTGATTTGATTGGAAAGGAATACWTTTTAGTAAGTATTCCTTTTTTTTGATGMGTGGAGGCATCATTTTATTAGTTATTTTAAAAAGCAATGCGATAAGTCACTAATAACTTATAAAACCTAAACCATAAAATTTGTATCTTTGCTCGTAAATTAAAAATTTATGCACAAATCCATTACTATTAACCGTACACGTGCTCAGGAATCTTCGAGTGCAATAGAACGTTTATACATTACAATGCGACATTTATTTAGTCGTGGTTTTTATAAACCGATGGGTGTTTCTGGAGACTCCTTGAGAGAGGCTTTGTTATTATTGAGACCTGAAATTTATGGAACTATTGGCGAAGAAAAAGTAGAGTTGAATGGGCTTATTTATGTGATAGAACGATTGCCTGAAGGTATCGAAGAATGTCAGTTTACTAATTTAACGGCGGACGAAGGTTATTCAGAGGCTAGTTTTAAAGCTATTATTCCCGCTAAACGTCGTAGAAACTGTTACAGGATAGATAAAGACCAGATGAATATAGAGGTGACACGTGGGAGGTCTGAAATCTATGATATCTTAACACACCTTACTTTCTTATTTATAGAGTCGCATAAAATAGCCAATACAGTACTTATTAATAAAGACCAGGATACCATTCGAGAATGGAACTACTTAAAGGAAATAGTGGTACACAATAAGGATATCTCTGTGCAAGAACGCGAAGTAGTGCTAGCTCATGTAGGTAGAATTCTAGGACGTACTTTTGCAGAAGTTTTAGCCGCTTATAACACACTTTCGGAAGCGAAAAACCCGAATAGATTTTTACAAATTATCTTTTGGTTAGGACATTTGGCTATTAATGAACGAAAAAATAATCAGAAAAGAACCATCACTTTTTCTCCAGTTTTAAGAGAGCGTATTGGCCACCATATTTATGGAGACGTCTGGGCTACCACCATAAAAAAGGCTTTATTAGACAATGATTTAATAGAACGTCCTGTACATATCATCAGTGCAAATATGCATAGTGTTATGAATTCTATTTATGCGCCAATGGTATTAAAAAATGAAGCGAAAAAACTGAAAGGGATTGCTTTGTTTGAGATGTTAAGTGAGAAAAAGAACGAACTCTTACGTAAGGAAGTAAAGAATTTTGCTGCTAAAAACGGATTGATTTACGTAAAAGATACTTCTGGTACGAACATCAATGTACAGATTATTGATACAGATAAAATTGATTTATCCCAAACTAATTATAAAATAGAAAACAGTAAGGAGGGTGTAAAACCTGTACTTATTGTGATGGATTATGCCTTTGGAGAGCAAGCCTATGAAACCATGGACGAGCTGTTAAAGCCGTATAAATCGGATGATAAGAAAAAGTACTTTATGAATGTAGAATCTGTTTCTATTATGGGGAAAGCAGGAATTCTAGAAGGGGGTAAGGGAGATATTATGATTCCTAATGCCCATATTTTTGAAGGTACTGCAGATAATTACCCGTTTAAAAATCAGTTAAAGAAAAGTATGTTCGTTGGCTGTGGTGTAAATGTGGTGAGTGGTGCTATGGTAACCGTATTGGGAACTTCACTACAAAATAAGGATATTTTAAAGTTTTTCCACCGTTCTACATGGCAAGTTATTGGCTTGGAGATGGAAGGAGCACATTATCAAAAGGCCATTCAAGCAGCGTCTAGAATACGTGGAAATATTTCTAAAAAAGTACAAGTACGTTATGCCTATTATGCATCGGACAATCCTTTGGAAACAGGAAGTACTTTGGCTTCAGGTGGATTAGGAACCACGGGAGTGTTACCAACCTATGTGATTACCGAAAAAATTCTAGATCAAATTTTTTAAGACAACAACAACAACAACACAATTAATAAATACAATGAATACACTAATTTTAGGAGCCGGAGGAAGAGAACATGCCATGGCATGGAAAATTGCACAAAGCGATTTGTTAAGTAATTTATTTATCGCTCCAGGAAATGCTGGAACCGCTCAAGTTGGAACTAATTTAGCGATTAGTCCTACTGATTTTGAAGCGGTAAAAGCAGTGGTAATTGAACATGAAATTCAATTAGTAGTCGTAGGACCAGAGGATCCTTTAGTACAAGGGATTCACGATTTCTTCTTAGCAGATGATGCCTTAAAAAATGTAGCCGTTATCGGACCGCAAAAAGAGGCAGCACAATTGGAAGGAAGTAAAGAATTTGCGAAGGAATTTATGYTCCGTCACAATATTCCAACAGCTGCTTACAAAAGTTTTACTGCTGATAATGTAGCAGAAGGATATGACTTTTTAGATACCTTAACTGCTCCTTATGTGTTAAAAGCTGATGGATTGGCTGGAGGAAAAGGAGTCTTAATTCTAAACGATTTAGCAGAAGCTAAAGTGGAGTTAAATGATATGTTAACCAACAAAAAATTTGGAACTGCTAGTGCAAAAGTAGTGATTGAAGAGTTTTTAGACGGAATAGAAATGAGCTGTTTCATCTTAACCGATGGAGATAATTATGTGAGCCTACCCAACGCAAAGGACTATAAAAGAATAGGAGAGGGCGATGCAGGATTGAATACAGGAGGTATGGGAGCTATTTCGCCTGTTTCTTTTGCTGATAAAGTGTATTTAGAAAAGATAGAGGAGCGCGTAATCAAACCTACCGTAGAAGGGCTTAAAAAGGACGGAATTCCTTACAAAGGATTTATTTTCTTCGGATTGATAAAAGTAAATAACGAACCTATGGTGATTGAGTACAATTGCCGCATGGGAGATCCAGAAACAGAAGTGGTAATTCCGCGTATTAAAAGTGATTTTTTACACTTGTTAATCGAAACTGGAAAAGGAAACCTAGCCAATCAGAAAATCGAGTTAAAAGAAGAAAGCGCAGCTACAGTTATGTTAGTAGCTGGTGGTTATCCGGAAGCTTACGATAAAGGAATGGCAATTCAAGGATTAGAAAACGTAGAAGGATCTATTGCTTTTCATGCAGGAACTATACAAAAAGACAATCAAATTTTAACCAATGGAGGACGCGTAATCGCGATTACTTCTTATGGTGATGATTTTAAAGCGGCTTTAAAACAATCCTATAAAAATATCGATAAAATTTGCTTCGAAGGAGTGAATTTTAGAACTGATATTGGATTTGATTTGTAGGGTAGTATTGAGATATTAGAATTTAGAGGAGCACCTTTGTAAATATTAGACATAGGACGGTTTTGATACAAGAATCAGGACAAATTGATGCGACTGTCAAAAGTTAAAACATAATTAATATAAGGAGATGCTTAACAGGTATCTCCTTTTTTTATACATGCGAATCCTTCCCCAACAACAAGCAACCAACAACTATTTTTCACCCGAATCCTTCCCAAATAACAAGTAACTATTATCGGCAACATTGCTAAATCTTGATTTGTAATCGTCATTGCGAGGAGTTTTTACGACGTGGCAATCTGCCGAAACAATAGTGTTATTTGTTGATGATTCTATGCTGTTAAGCACGGTGTCTACGCTGGTTTCCCGCCTTCGCGAGGATGACGGATACGACTATTAAAAGTAAAAACATAATTAACACAAGGAGATGCTTAACAGGTATCTCCTTTTTTTATACACTCGAATCCTTCCCCAGCAACCATCAACAAACAACCAACAACTAATTTTCACCCGAATCCTTCCCCAGCAACAAGCAACCAACAACCAACAACTATAAAATAGTACTGAGATTTTATTTCATAACTAGCCTTCAAAACAATCAAACGGAGCACCATAGCTATTCTTATTATCGCTACAATTCACTTCCTCTAATTCCTTTACCGCAGACAAGCAAACATCATGGTTTTTAAATAATTCCACCCAAGTATCACGTGGTTTAGTAATGAATAAATCCTCTAATTTTTTCTTATCAAATCTCCCTGCTATCAAAGTATCAGTATTGTCTGTTTTCCAATGATTTTTTTGAATGACTTCACAAAATAAATTCCAGAATTTCAGTTCCAAGGCAGCTAATGCAATCCATTTTTTATCTTGACATTGGTACACGTTATAATTCACGAGCATGCCACTTAAAATAGGAGTTTTCTGATATGGCATTCCTCCATGTAACATAGCATTAGGAATGGTGGCTAGTGACCCCGAAGCGTCAGCAAGAGAGATGCTTATAAACTGTGCTTTATTTTGCAGTTTCTGAGCTAATAATCCCGTCGTACATGCCGCTATTAACATATAAGATCCACCGGCAATATCAGCGAGTTGAAAATCTGGAATTACAGGAGTTCCACGGGTATCTTTATTCAAGCTTAACAAGCCGTTTTCGGCGATAAAATTCAAGTCGTGTCCAGCTTTTAAGCTATTTGGCCCTGTTTGACCATATCCTGTTATTGAAATATACACAATTTTCGGATTGATATTTTTTACCGTCTCATAGTCTAACTTAAAGGCTTTCATAGCTCCAGGACGAAACTGCTCTACCAACACATCTGCAGATTGTATGATTTTAACTATTTCTTTATAACCTTCATCAGTTTCATAATCTATAATACACTGCTTTTTGGTATGATTTAAAGCATTGAATAATAGAGATACATCGTTTATTTTAGGCTGATAATACCTAGTTGTATCCATCCTTTTAGGACTTTCTATTTTAAAGATTTCTGCTCCCATCTGACTCAGTAAATGTGTACCCAATGGGCCAGGTAGTAACCGGGTGAAATCGATTATTTTTATATTTTTTAAAGGTAGTGTTGGTTTCATATGTGGTAGTTGTGTGTTGCTAGTTGCGTGTTGTTGGTCACCTCTGCCTGCGGCATCTCCCCAAAGGGAAGAATTAGAAATATATCGGAGTGGGTGGTTTTGATGGATTCAGGACTATTTGACATTGGGCATACGACGAGCAACTTTGTCTGAAAAAACTAGATTTATTGAATATTTGTCTTGTTTCCTGTATCATTTCCATACGAATCCCGTATCTCTTCTCTCTTCTCTCTATTCTTTCCTCTCTATCCAAACGCATCCGTCAGTCCTGTTTCCCTTGTCATTTCAATTTATCTACTTCATAAATTCTAGCGATCAACTCTTTTGGAACGGGAATTTTTTGTTGTGTTTTATAATCAAAAAGGATCACTTCATGCGTTTTTATGGCGACCAAGCGTTGTTGTGCTGTACTAAAAAAATGAGATGTTAGAATCACACGATCTCTTTTAACACCTTCGGTTTTTGTACCAATAATTATACGGTCAGGATACACTAAAGGAGCAATGTATTTTACAGATTGAAAACCTAAAATAGGAGCGTAGTTCATTTTCTCAGGCAAGGAAGAAAATAAGCCTAAGGCTTTAAAATAATCGATACGAGCCGTTTCTCCCCAACGGACATAGGCAACGTTGTTTACATGGCGAAACGCGTCCATATCGCCCCATTGAACATCTATTTTGGTGTGTATATTGAATTCTTTTAATTGGTTTTTCATAGTTAAATGGTTGTTAGTCCCCTCTGCCTGAGGTATCTCCTCAAAGGGAAGAATTAGAAATATATCGGAGTGAGGGGGGGTTGTTGGAATCAGGACTATTTGACATAGGACATAAGACGAGCATCTTTATCTAAAAAAACTAGATCTATTGAATATTTGTCTTGTTTACTGTATCATTTCCATACGAATCCCGCATCTCTATTCTTTTCTCTCTATTCTTTTTTCTGTTTTTTATCAAATCGCATCCTGCAGTCCTAATTCCTGACTCTTGTTTCTTTCGTTATTTTTTCGGCCTTCCGCATCTTTGTAAACATTTCCTTAAACAAGCTTCTAGCAATCAATACTTTCATTATTTCATTGGTTCCAGCATAAATCCTCGCTACTCTATTATCTGCGTACATTCTGGCGATTGGGTACTCCCACATATAGCCATAACCACCGAATAATTGCAAGCATTCATCCACCACTTTTCCATGCATATCTGTAGCGGAGTATTTTGCCATGGAGGCAGCTTCTGCCGATAATTGATGTTGTGATAAATCAACAATACAACGGTCTATAAAAGATTGATGAATTTGCACTTGTGTAGCACATTCTGCCAACTTGAATTGGGTGTTTTGAAAAGCAGCAATAGGTCGTTTAAAAGCGGTGCGTTCCATGGTATAATCTATGGTGTCTTCTATGGCTCCTTCAGCGCCAGCAATAGCGGCAATAGCAACAGTTAGGCGTTCTCTGGCTAATTCTGTCATCATTATTTTAAAGCCCATACGCTCATCACCCAATCTATTCTCTTTGGGTACTTTTACATTGTCAAAAAACAATTCACAAGTATCCTGACTTTTCATTCCTATTTTTTTAAATGGAACGCCTTTTTCATACCCTTCCATATCCGAATCCATGATTAATAAAGTAACACCTTCGGAAGGAGTTCCTGGATTTGTTTTTACGGCAATAATTGCCATATCACACATATATCCATTGGTAATAAATGTTTTTTGACCGTTCACTAAATAATAATCTCCTTTGTCTAGAGCGGTTGTTCTCAAGGCTTTTAAATCGCTTCCACAGTTAGGTTCTGTCATTCCAATAGCCGTGATTATTTCTCCGGTGGCCATTTTAGGTAAGTAGTTTGTTTTCTGTGCCTCAGTCCCGTATTTTAAAAGATAAGGAGCAACAATATCAGAGTGCAACGAGAAACCAGGACCCGTGATTCCTTGTTTTGCAAACTCTTCTATTAATAAGGCGTTAAAGGTGAAATCAAGTCCACCACCTCCATAGGGTTCTGGCATATCGATACACAACAAACCCAATGCACCAGCACGTTTCCATATTTCACGACTCACCATGCCGTTTTTTTCCCATTCATCTAGATGGTCTATAACTTCGTTTGATATAAAATCTTGAATCATTTCACGCATCATACCATGTTCTTCGGAGGCATAAATGTTTCGTTTTAATAAGGTGTTTTTTAGCATAGCTTTTATTTTAGGTTATTTTTTTATTTGTCATTGAGAAGGAGGTATGATTGTGGCAATCTCCTACTCAAATTTTATATCAATATTTCACAATTTACACATAGGTTACTGTGTCGTTGCTCCTTCCATTGACGTAATTTTTCTCTATGTTCATTTTTTGCTCCTCCAAAAAACGAACCAAAAAAGGAGCCTTTTATGATGTATTTTTTAATGCGGCAAAAGCCTTATTAAAAACCATGTTCAAAACTGCGCGTCACTCCTAAGGTCGCTCCTGAATCTCGCAGCTTTTGAACATATATACTGCATAAAAGACAGGCTACGATTTGAAATTCTCAATATGATACAGTTCACTATTTTATTACATTTGGCATTACACTGTATGTCATTACTGTCACTTATTTTTTTGAAAAAACTACCATTTCGTGATGGCGGTATATGATGTGGTTTATACGATGTTCCTGTCATTGCGAAGGAGGTATGACTGTGGCAATCTCCTCTTCAAATGTTTATAATATTTATATTTATCACCACGTCGTTGCTCCACTTGATGGCGGTATATGATGATGTTCCTGTCATTGCGAAGGAGACACGACTGTGGCAATCTCAACAATAATAAGCAATTCCTCATATATATTGCTCCCTAGTCCTACGTCTTATGTCCTATGTCTATTTTCCTGCGTCCTATGTCTAGTTTCCAATGTACATATTTAAAATTCATAAAAAACACGTCCTCCATCAGCATCGGCAATGCGTTTTTTCAAACTATCAGGGAGTACAAATCGTTCTCCATGTGTTATTGCTAAATACTGACTGTATTTTTCAAATTCCACCGCCCCAATATAATCAATATAGGACATCACGCCTCCAGTATGAATTGGAAATCCTAGTCCTAAAATGGAGCCTACATCGGCATCTTTCGCTTCTTTAAGTACTCCGGAATCCAAGCATTTATAGGCATCAATTACCATGGAAAACAACAAGCGTTTTCCAATTTCTTCTTCATTAAAAGTACTGTCTACAGGGTAAATAGTTGCCCATTGATCCCAAAGGTGTTTTTTCTGATTGGCGGGATATTCATAAAATCCTTTGCCTTCTTTTTTTCCGGTTCTTTTATGGGTATTTACGATGGTGTTTATGGTTTGTTGTAATGCTTTTTCGTGAGAGGTTAACTGAGGATCTTCGCTCATAATTAACAGCATTAATTTTAAATTTACCTCGTCTGAAATGGCAAGTGGTCCTATAGGCATACCTATTTTTTTAGCAACATTTTCTATCACGGCAGGAGGGATGCCTTCGGACAACATGCTGATGCCTTCATTTACAAACTTTCCGAATACTCGAGAGGTGAAAAAGCCACGTCCATCGTTTACTACAATAGGAATTTTTCTGATTTGCGTCACAAAATCCATGGCGGTTGCCAAGGTTTTATCGCTGGTCTGTTGGCCTACAATTACTTCCACTAATTTCATTTTTTCGACAGGAGAAAAGAAATGTAAGCCTATAAACTGRCTTGGTTTTTTAGATGCTTTGGCTAACTGTGTGATAGGAATAGTAGAGGTGTTGGAAGCATAAATCACCGATTCAGAAATTACAGCTTCGGTATCTTGAGTWATCTTATTTTTTAATGCTTYGTTTTCAAAAACRGCTTCAATTATAAAATCACATTCCGACACATCATTTAGGGAGTCAGATGGTGAAATTAGGCTTATCAATTTCTTGATTTTCTCTTCTGTTGTACGTCCTTTGGCTAGTTTTTTACTTTCTTGTTTTTTAATATATACAATACCTTTAAGGGCTGCTTGCATAGTTACATCATTTAAAATAACACGAATACCAGCTTTGGCACTTACATAAGCAATACCAGCACCCATCATTCCAGCACCTATGATTCCTACGGTGTTTATTTTCTGTGTTTCAAATCCTTTAGGCTTGGATTTTCCTTTGGCGGCATCTCCTATAAAAACAAAGCCAGCTCGGATTATATTTTTAGTTTCCTTGCTAAATAATGTACTCACAAAATACCGTGCTTCTACCTCTAGTGCCTTGTCTATCCCACAAGCGGCTCCATAATAAATAGCGCTTAAGGCATTTTTTATATGTGGCATATTTCCATGCGTAGTTTTGTAAGCCATGGCATTGGAAACGCTAAAGAATTCAGAGCGTCCAGATACTTGGCCTACGCCCATAGGAGTTCCTGAAATTTTATATCCTTTTACATCCCAAGGTTGTTGGCTATTTCCTTGTTCGAGTATCCATTTTTTAGCCAAAGCATTCATGTCTTCTTCTGGAGAACAAATAGCATGGACTAGCCCCTCCTTTAAGGCTTGAGATGCGCTTAGTTTTTTAGATTGGGTGATGTATTCTATGGTTTTTTGAATCCCTATTAATCGTAAATAACGTTGCGTTCCKCCAGCTCCAGGAAATAATCCAACGGAGCATTCCACYAATCCTAYGCGGTTTTTAGGGTGATTTCTCATGATTCTATAATGACAATTCAACGCTATTTCACAGCCGCCACCTAAAGCCAATCCATTAATGGCTGCCACTACAGGTTTTCCACAAGTTTCAATCGCACGCATGTTTTTATGCGTTTTCATAAACATGTCAAAACAGTCTTCTTTTGATTTGTTATAATTTAAAAACCATTTTAAATCACCTCCAGCAATAAAATCATCCTTGGCAGAATTTATGACTATTCCAATTACTTTGTCATCAGAAATTGCTTTTTTCATGACCTCAAAAAACTCGGGCATAGTGGTTTCGTTCATGATATTAACGGGAACATTGGCCACATTCCAAGTAACAAATGCAATGCCGTCGCTGTCTATTTTATATTCTATATGTGTCATTTTTATAGCTTTAAATTTAAATACGTTCTATAATTGTGGCAATTCCCATTCCGCCACCTACACATAATGTGGCGAGTGCAGTATTTTTATCTTGTCGTTCTAATTCGTCCAATGCAGTTCCTAAAATCATACAACCTGTGGCACCTAGAGGATGTCCTAAAGCAATAGCGCCACCGTTTACATTTACAATGGAAGGGTCTATATTTAAGTTATCCATCAATCGGAGAGGAACTACGGCAAATGCTTCATTTATTTCAAATAAGTCGATGTCATTGGACTGCATACCTGCATTTTTTAATGCTTTTTTTGTGGCGGGAGTGGGACCTTCTAACATAATTAATGGTTCAGAACCAATCACGGCTCCCATGGTGATTTTTGCTCTTGGTTTTAATCCTAGTTTTTCACCAATTTCCTTATTTCCTATTAGCATCAATGCGGCGCCATCTACAATTCCCGAGGCGTTTCCTGCGTGGTGTACGTGATTTATTTTTTCTGTTTCTAAGTAGGTATCTATGGCGGTTTGATCGAATATAAAGTCGCCCATTTGTTGAAAAGCGGGCTTTAAATTACCCAATGTTTCCAAACTTGTGTTTTCTCTAATGTATTCGTCTTGTTGTAACACCGTAAATCCRTTGATGTCTTTGACTGGGATTATTGAGTTTTCGAAATATTTGTGTTTTTGAGCATGGGAAGCTCTTTGCTGTGATTGTACAGCAAAAGTATCTAAGTCGTTTCTAGAATATCCATATTTAGTGGCGATTAAATCTGCSGATATTCCTTGCGGAACAAATTTTCCGAAAGCCGCATTTGGTTCCATTACCCATGCCGATCCATCGATGCCCATGGGGACTCTTGACATGGATTCTACACCTCCTGCAATGATTAAATTTGACCAGCCAGCTTTAATCATGGCAGCAGCTTGATTAMCTGCTTCCAAACCAGAGGCGCAATAACGGTTTAAAGACACTGCAGAAACATGGTTTCCATAGCCTGATTCTTGTGCCGCTACTTTGGCAATATTTCCACCTTGTTCTCCTGCCTGAGTAACACATCCCATAATAATGTCTTCCACTAATAATGTGTTCAAATTATTTCTGAATTTAAGCGCTTCCAATAATGTGGTGGTTAACTGAACTGGACTTACTTGAGAAAGTGAACCTGTTGGTTTTCCAATACCCCTTGGAGTTCGAACAGCGTCGTAAATATATGCTTCCATAAATTGACTTTTTTAAGAATGATGTATGTTATCGATATATGTGACCGACTAGTTACAAATATATAGTTTTTTTTGTAAATGCCAAATTATCAGTGATTGACGGATTTGAATGTACAAGTTAGTATAAAAAACATAAATAAATTTTGAGTACCAATTAAACTAAGTAGTGGTGTGGTGTAAAGTCTACAGTTTTTTCACTGACCTTGAGGAAGGGAAAAAAAACTATATATAAAATTAACATGGGACTATAATATATATAGCCGTATCTATTTTGTGGTTCTAATTACTAGCAACAATAAAAAATCCCATTTGATATGTGTTCTTGTGTATATGTGGTACTATTTAGTATGTTGTTTTTTGATTGAAATCGACTTGCAATGTCCAAATTGAGCTAATGAAAGGTAAAAAAGAAGGTGTTTAGGAATTATATAATGGTTCGGCTCCAAAAACTGTTAGTTGTGAATATTCAAATGTTAGAAGGAGTCGTTTTAATCATTAGGTGTCTTGTGTTAAGCCTGTTTTTGTGTTTTATTATTTAGTGAACTCCTTTAATTGAGGTGTTTATAATAAATATGTTTCGGTTTTCGTGTTTTGAAAATAGAAATAATTGTCTTATCCTTGTGCGTGACTGATTGGTTACAAAATGGATAGTTAAACATGTTTTTAGTGATAACATCCTAATTATTGTGTTTGAAAAGAGGAATAATCATTCAATTTTTATCAATAAAAAATAGTGAAACAATGGAAAAAGATGCAGTAAAAGAAACTTTTTATTTTGATTATTCATCGGAAATAATTCAAAAAATAATCCAGAAGTTGGATAAAAGAGAGGAAGAATCAGACTTAGATTTCTCCATAAAGGCGTACGCTTTTGTACGTGATTTTTGGCCTTATTATCCTTATCGTTTTAGCCTTAAAAATGAGGATTGGAAAGCCTCTAAAATTGCCGAGCAAAAAGCCGGGCATTGTTTGGATAAAAGCATCATTTTAATAAGTATTTTAAGAGCTGAAAATATCCCTGCGAAATTGGGTTTATCTCGTGTGAAAAATCACATTGCTGTAGAACAAATTGTTGAGAAATTTGGTTCCGATGAATTGGTTCCTCATGGTTATGTGGATATTTTTTTAGAAGGAAAATGGGTCAAGGCAACGCCTGCATTTAATAAAGAATTATGTAAAAAAATGGGTGTACATGCCTTGGATTTTGATGGGAAAAACGATGCTGTTTTTCAAGAATTTGATGCCCAAGGCGCCAATTCGTTTATGGAGTACCTAGAGGATTATGGCACTTTTGATACGGTGCCTTTGGAGTATATGTTCCAATTGATGTGTGATACTTATCCTATGATTTCAAAAAAAGGCATAAAAATGGGAGACGTAATGGACTTGTCTTTGCTGTAAAAAAAGAGTAATTTTATATAAAAATCATATAATACCTAAACCGTGATAGGCATGACACTCGGGTATGGAGTTGTTATGTTGATGATGTAAAATGATTTTTCTCCAAAAGGATTATTCGTTACTTTAGTAACAACCTTACTATTTGGTGTTTTAATAACTGTGCTATTACCATGAATATAGAAATTAACAAAGAAAAAAAGTAGCGAGGTGTACCAATTTTTGTTTCCCTATATTTGCGTGCAACTAAACCTATAACAATCCGTGAAAAAAGATAGAACCGCCACCGAAGAACGTATTTATACTGCCTTTTTAGATTTATTAGAAGAAACAGGCCCTCAAGGCGTTGGAATCAATGCTATTGCCAAAAAAGCAGGGGTGTCTAAAGAATTGATTTATCGCTATTTTGGAGGGATGAAAGGCCTATTGTTACAATTGGCAAAAAAAGGAGATTTTTTCAAATCTATTGTGGATTATGACAGCGATGATACAAGTAAAGAATACCTAAAATATATTACTGCGCAAGGAACCAAAGAATTACGTGAAAATGTGCTCGCTCAGGAATTATTGCGTTGGCCATTGATTGAAAATAACGAAAATACTAAGGAGCTTTTTAAGTTTACAAACGCTCAGGTAGGCGGTGTTTTCCAAGTAGATAAAAATAATAAGCCTCTAAATCATGCTTTTCAGCTAATGATAGGCGGTTATATCTACTTTACATTACTTTCTAAATTCAATAAATCATTCATTTCTACGGATTTACACGATCCAAAAACTTGGGAAAATTTTGATGAAGCAATTGCTCAAACTATTGACTTTTATCATAAAAAAGAAAAAGAATAGCGTTTACATTTATTCAGTAAATTAATCATTAATAAAACGATATAATTACTGAAAAACATGAAACGGTTCACTCTGTTAGCGGTCTTATTTTTGCTAAAATATTCGCTAGTTGCACAATCTATCCAACCCTCTAGTACAGTGGGTGATCAATTTTTAAACTTCGATTTCGAATCGTTGTACACAATTAGTAAAGGGGAAGATGGGAAAACTACCCATTGGACCATTCCTAATACCTTAATTAGGTATGGCTTAGGAGATGATTGGGAATTGCATTTTCTGATTCCTTTTTCAAAACAAAATCACTATTTGAATAGTGAAATGCAACCCAGTGTATTTGGCTTGGATGCCTTTAATATTGGTTTGGCTAAAAAATTATGTGTACAAGATGGATTGCGCCCGTCTATGGTGTTAATGACGCGGGTGACCTTACCAGGAGGAGATCAGGCTTTGTCTACTAATAACACGGCCATACGAGGTTCTTTAAATTTTGGTTATCAGTTAAACAATGCTACTAAAATCACCACAAATATTGGCTATAAATACAATCCTGTTATCGGGAATTGTGCTTATTATATTTCCTATTTGACCTATAATTTTAACCCTCAATATTATTGTTATTTGGAGTTATTGGGCGATTTTGATACCAACCAATTCTTAGGAAATGATGTTAATGTAGGGTTCGGAAATCAGTTTACTAAAAAACTATGCTTGGCACTTTCTGTATCTAAAAGTACCGTACATGATTCCTATAATTTTGGAGGTGTATTTACTTGGAGTGTCGGGGTAATATAAGAGTGTTAGGTCTTAAAAATATATAAAAAAACGATTTTTCTAATCTAGAAAAATCGTTTTTTTTATGTGTTAGTTATGAGTAGTTAACGAATTGTTTCGAATACTAAATATATCCACAGTCACCAGTCACCAGTCACCAATCACTATCTATGCGCAATACTATCTGCATGTTTATCGGGGTCGTTATTTACGGTACCATCAGTGCTGATGTTCCCCAAAAGTAACAATCCACATACATGCGGTGCCGCCATAGAGGTTCCACTAATGGTGTTATAACCACCGCTTTTCCATGTTGATCTTACCGCGGATCCTGGGGCGCAATAGTCTATAGGTGGATTTCCGTAATTAGAAAACCAAGAGTAATTATCGTCGCTGTCCATGGCTGAAACTGTATAAATATTTGTGTGATTTGCCCTTGCTGGTGAATGACTATTCGCATGGTCACTTTCGTTTCCTGCAGCTAATGCCACTTTAACTCCAGAAGCAGCTAATGCAATTACGGCATTGTCCAACGCTGTAGAAATACCACCTCCTAAACTCATATTGGCTACATCTCCGTTGGATGCATTGGCGGTTACATAATCCACCCCTGCTATTACACCAGAATTACTACCGCTTCCGCGTCTATCCAAAACTCTTATTGCAACTACTGCTGCGCCTGGTGCAACACCTATAACTCCTGTACTATTGTTTTTAGCAGCTACGGTACCGGCTACATGAGTTCCATGTCCGTTTTGGTCATCTGCATCACCACGACGTAAAAAACTACGGCTATTGGCTATGTCGACATTTAAATCGGGATGGTCTAAATCTATCCCAGAATCTATAATCCAAGCCTTGGCATCCCCTGTATAATTAGAAACTCCTCCAACACGGCTTATGCCCCAAGGTGTGGTTTGTGCAACAGTACCGCCGCCTCCATTTCCTGGTTTACGTTCCGGCTTGCCTTTATATGTTTCTATTGGGCTTAATAGAAACGTGTAATCTTGCTCTATATATTTAATACGTTTGTCTTTGAGTAATACATTCAATTGAGCATCGTTTAATAAAGCCGAAAACCCGTTAAAAGTACGTGCGTAAGTATGACCTATTTGATGTTCTTTTATCCCTGCTTTTGAAAATAATGTAGGGACTTGTTTTTTTAGTGATTGTAATTTAGATGCGTAAGGCAAAACGGAGCCCTTATTATAATTAGGTGTAAATAAATCATTTAATACAATGATGTACTGATCATTAATAGGTGTAATACTAAATGTAGCAATGGAAGGATTGTCTTCCTGAATTGTTTGTACTTCTAGTTCTTGATTGTCATTACAAGAAGACATAAAAAGGAGGCTTAGACTCCATAATACAACAAGTCCGTGTTTTAAAATAAGTGTGTTTTTTTTCATAATAGATTTTTTTTTAAGCTTAAGATACTTAATTAAAATAATCTAAACAAATACTAATGAGTGTATTATGTATGAAGCGTTATGTTTTATTCTTGTTGGTGAAGTTTGAAACGGAAACTTTTAAAATTTATATACCAGTTTTTTTAGGTACACGCGTTTCTTTTTATAATCTATAATTGCTTTTCCTTTTTCTAAAATATCAGCGCCTATAATACCATCTATTGCCTGTTCCGATTGTTGTTCCAATGCGGTGTTTACATGCGTTAGGTCAAAAACCACCAAAGTGAGGGCCTTGTATTTCCAATCCTTTATTGCAATCGAATTTTTAGGAGAAATTTTGGTTTCCATATCCACAGCTCCTGCTCCTGCTGCTTTGGTGTCTGTTTCTTCTACGGCTAACTTAAATTTTTCGATACCTTCAAATCCTACACAAGAACTAGAAGCCCCTGTGTCCAATATAAAGCGACCTTTAATCCCGTTTATACTCGCTTTTATCTCCAAATGTTTGCTCGTCATGGTGCGTAGTTTTATGGATGTATAGCCTTTTCGTTTTAAGATATATTTCAAGCGCATTGTGTTGTTTTTTGTAAATCTAGGCTTTTTAATTTCAATATGTTGGATTGCTTCCTCCGATAATAAACCACTACATTTGTCCTGTCTAATTTATGATGTACGATTTGATTTCTATGGTTTTTGAATGCTCAAATTTCTACATATAATAATACTGTGATTTCCACATTATTCTGACATATTTACCTAACATAAAACACCTCTAAAATGAGCGAAGAAAATCATTTAGCTAAAAATAAAGAACAATCAATGTTTACCGGAAAAGGATCTCGTAAAGCCATGTTTATGGGCTTTTTAGTTGGTTTGTTTTTGTTGTGCATCATGGTTTTTTTTAATCAAAGAAATGCACCGACATATTCGGAATATGCTATCCATACACCAATGGAATTAGGTCAATTTGTGGGTGATTCGGAATTGAGTAATTTGGGAGTACATGCGTTTAATAGTCAAGATTATGATGCTGCGGCACATCATCTAAAAAAACTTGCAGCTTTAAGCCGAGAAAATAAAATACCGCAATTATACTACGGAATTTCGCTATTGGAAATCGATAAAATTGCTACGGCAACTACTGTTTTTTCTGCCATTTCAAGTGGAGAGACTCCTCTTAATTATACCGCGCAATGGTACACAGCACTTGGCTATTTAAAAGCAGGGAAATTAGAATGGTGTATCGCTGTTTTAGAAGAGATACCCTCAGAAGCAACTGAATTTATGAAGGCGCAAGAATTATTGAAACGATTCTAATCGAAGAGAAATACAGACCCTGTTTTTTCTAAATAAAAAGCTACATTTGCCCCATGATAATTACTGATACACACGCACATTTATACAGTGAGCAATTTGACGAAGACAGAGATGCTATGATGCAACGCGCATTGGATGCTGGTGTAAGTCGTCTTTTTGTACCTGCAATAGATATGGATAGCTATGACAGCATGGTTTGTCTAGAAAAATCCTTTCCAAATAATACTTTCTTATTACTGGGATTGCACCCTACTTATGTGAAAGAAAACTACCAAGAAGAACTGGATTTTATTGAAAAAAAATTGACGGAGCGTTCTTTTTATGGAATTGGGGAAATTGGGATAGACTTGTATTGGGATCAGACCTTTTTAAAAGAGCAACAACATGCTTTTAAAACTCAAATTCAATGGGCTAAAAAATATAAATTACCTGTAATTATTCATTGTAGAGATGCTTTTGATGAAATATTCGAAGTATTAGAAAGTGAAAAAGGTGCGGATTTGTATGGGATTTTCCATTGTTTTACTGGGAATTTAGAACAGGCAAAACGTGCGATATCATACAATCTAAAACTCGGAATTGGAGGAGTGGCTACTTTTAAAAAAGGGAAGATAGACAAGTTTCTAAACGAGATTCCATTGAAAAATATAGTATTGGAAACCGATGCTCCTTATTTGGCACCTACGCCGTACAGAGGAAAGCGTAACGAGCCTAGTTATATTGTAAAAGTTGTCGAAAAATTAGCCGATATTTACCAAACCACTGCAGAAGAAATAGCAGCGGTAACTACTCAAAACTCAAAAGATATTTTTGGAATCTAAGTATACAGCATATTATAAAACTCCTATTGGATTGGCTACCATTATTGGCAATGTCGATGGGGTTTCTAGTATCACTGTGTCTGAGTCTCAAGAAGATTTTAATGTTGAGGTTCCTGAATGTTTGAAAGAGTGTGTCCAGCAGTTAGACGAGTATTTTGCTAAGGAACGCACTCATTTTGACTTAAAACTCAATCCAAAAGGAACTGAATTTCAACAAAAAGTATGGAAAGCGTTAGTAGATGTACCTTATGGGAAAACCCGTTCTTACTTAGAACAATCCAAGTATTTAGGCAATGTAAAGGCTATTAGAGCGGTCGCAAGTGCCAATGGTAAAAATCCTTTATGGATTGTAATTCCTTGTCATCGTATTATTGGCTCTGATGGTTCATTAACTGGATATGCGGGAGGAATATGGCGTAAAAAATGGCTGTTAGAATTGGAATGTCCTAGTGGGCAAATGGAGTTATTTTAGCCTTTGGTAAACCCAGTTCAACTCAAACAAAAAAAAGAGAAGTAACAAAACTAAATTGCACCACGCATTTAGTAAAGTACTTCCCTTTAAATCTCTTAAGTTTAGTATTATTAACAATCAATCAATAAGAAATAGACCAAAAATAAGAGGGTATTAATTGTTGCTAGTATTAGTCCATAAACCTCACCACACCATTGGTTACATCGTACAGAGCACCTACAATTTCTATTTCGTTATTGCGTTCCATTTCTGCTAAAATAGGACTGTCTTTACGAATTTTATCAATAGATAATTGTACGTTTAAAACGGCTGTTTTTTCGATGGCTGTAGATTCCTCGGCTTCATGTTGCTCTTTGATTACTTTTACAGCAGGTTGAATTTTATTCAAAAGCGTTGTAATATTACCTAATTCCACTCCTTGATAGGCGGCTGTTACAGCACCACATTTAGTATGTCCCATGACCATCACTATTTTGGATCCTGCTACTTTACAAGCGTATTCCATAGACCCTAAAATATCTTCATTTACGATGTTTCCTGCGACTCTTACGCTGAAAATATCACCGATACCTTGGTCAAAAACTAGTTCTGCAGGCACGCGTGAATCTATACAGCTTAGAATTACTGCAAAGGGAAATTGTCCGGTACTTGTTTCTATTACTTGGTCTTTTAAATTACGTTGTGCTTTTAAGTTTTGGGCAAATCTTTTGTTTCCTTCTACTAATATATTATGTGCGTCCTTGGGCGTTAAATCGTCCTGGATTAATTTTGTTTGTGTTCTCATGTTCTGTCTTTTTAAAATTACTGTCTGTGTTCTTTAATCCAAGCAATACAGTCGTCAAAATGTGCGAATATTTGCTCCGTTGGAACCAGGTCAGGGATAATATCTATCCGTTCTAATAAGTATTTGGGCTGTTCTAATACATCAACCAACAATACCTTTTTATCTTGTCTTACAAGCTCTACTAAAGCGTCTTCTAGGGCGTACAAACCAGATTGGTCTATGTATTGCATGCGATCCATTCTTATGACAATGGTATGCGCGCTATCTGGAATTTGGTTCATCAATAACTGAAAATCACTGGTAGATCCAAAGAACAACGGCCCTTTTATGTGTTTAATAAATACTTCCTCTTTCAAATCTTCTGGGAAATTGTGTTCATCCGTCCATGCCGTTTCTTTTTTCAAAGATTTGACATCGGACTGTTTAGCCGTTACATCTCCCATTTTTTTCATAAACATTAAGGAAGCGATTACAAGACCTATTCCTACAGCGTACACTAAGTTCCATACCGATGATAATACCATTACTACAATCATAATAATTACTTCCGGTCTTGGCATATACGGAATGGCTTTTAAACCTTTATAATCCATAACCCCAATACCTACGGTGATTAAAATTCCTGCCAACACTGCCGCTGGAATTTGCGAAGCGATAGGGCCTAATGCAAGTAGAATTATCAATAATAAAATACCAGCAACCATTCCTGATAAACGTGTTTTTCCACCAGCGTTTATGTTTACAACGGTTCGGATAGTGGCGCCGGCTCCAGGGATTCCTCCAAAGATGGCTGCGATACTATTTCCAATTCCTTGTCCTATCAATTCCTTATTAGGATTGTGCTTGGTTTTGGTCATGTTATCCGCTACTACGGATGTTAATAAGGAGTCAATGGCTCCTAATAACGCCAAGGTTAAAGCGGTGAAAATGTAAGGGGTAATACTACTTAAACTAAACTCCGTAAAAATGTCGAAATTAGGCATAGGGAATCCACTTGGAATTTCTTCTATAGGGCGATACTTAAGTTTAAATCCAATGGCAATTCCCGACATTACTAGCAAGGCAACCAAAGTACTCGGCACTTTTGTGGTAATTCGCTTAAAACCATAAATGATAAAAATGGTACCCAAGGCTAAGAGTAACTCTAACCAATTGATATTTTGTAAAGCGCGTGGCATTACTTTTAAAGTTCCTATAACTCCGGAGGCATCTTTTCCTGCCAGTGTTTGGGCTTCTTTGGTAACTTGAGCGTCGGTAATATTCCCCGCTTTTTTAATGGTTTGCTTAAAGTTGTCAAGGACTAATATTCCTTCTCCAGCCTCGTCTTTTAGGATGTTGTCTAGAATAAGTTCCTGTGCTTGTGGTTTGTATTCGCTTACATAACTCACATCTTCTTTTGGGTAATACCCTACAGAAGGTAAAATTTGTGTAATTAAGATGATGACTCCAATGGCGGTCATAAATCCAGAAACTACAGGGTAGGGGATGTATTTTATATATTTCCCAAGGCCAATTAATCCCAAGCCTACTTGGATGATACCTGCTAATATAAACACCGTTAAAATGGCGGGTAATGCTTTGGTAACATCACCATTAAAAGATGCGATGATTCCTGCAATTACTACCATACTTACCGCGGTCATAGGTGCAGTTGGTCCTGATATTTGTGTGTTAGTTCCACCAAAAAGTGCTGCGAAAAAGCTGACAAATATGGCGCCTATAAGTCCGGCACTAGGTCCCAATCCAGAACTTACTCCAAAGGCAAGTGCTAATGGTAAGGCTACAATTCCGGCGGTAATTCCCCCGAATACATCTCCTTTGAAATGTTTGAAGTTAAAAATCTTCTTCATAAATCTATCTTATTTAATATTTGAAGTCAAGAGGCATCCCTTATTATGAAAGAATGTCTCTTGGGTATTTGTTGTTTTTATGGGTTATATTGTTCCATAGGATTACTAATTCCCATCTGTATTAATTGAGGGAATGTGGTTGTAATTGGAAGTGTCTGTGCTTTTTATCAACTAGCAATCAAGCGTACAATGTCACGTTTAGCGCTTTTTCTAGTGTTCATACCTTAGATCATTTTAAAAAATTGAAAACCATTTCTGTATAAAAATCAGTGATTGCTTCACTGTCCTTACTTGTGTCGGTGAGTTTGGGCAAGTGTTCTGCAAAATAATTTTGTTGATGCGCTCCTTCAATAACGGTTGAGATAAGCATGTGTGGGTATTTGTAACTTGGCTTCATTTCCAATACAATATTACTTACACGTTGCACAACAGCAATATAGGCTTTAAAGCAACCGCGCTTATTTTCTTCGTCCACATTTTTTGTGTGATATGCTTTTATGGATTCAGAAAAAATAATTTCACTAAGTAAAACCTCGTTGATATACCCAAAAGAATTATCCTCTTTTATTTGCTGTGTCAAAATGAGAATGGATTTTTTTAGACGCTCCTCTGGCGATTCAATATTGGTTGTAGCAAATACCAATCTATAGGCAATCCAGGACCAATACCAACTCGTTAAATACACTAATAACGTGTGTTTGTTTTCAAAATAACGATAAATAGAGCTCTCGTTGGAATTGATAAGCTTTCCTAATTTTCGAAATGTAAAATTCTCAAAACCAATCTCATGAATCAATACGATACTTTTTGAAATGATTTTACGCCCCAGTTCAGAAGAATCGGGGTTTTTAGAATATAATTCTGAATCAATTTCGATTTGTATATGTAAGTTTTGCATGTGATATTAATTTAACTGAGCGCAAATATAATAGTATTACTATTAAGTCTAGAAGTTTTAATGTTAARGTTTTGTAAAGGCCAATGAATCATTGGCTTCCTAGCTGATTTTGAGGTCTCTCTAAAGCGGAATGTTGAGTAATATAATCGATTTAAGACTGTTGTTAGGTTTTTGTTGCTTGTTGTGAAATATATCGTTTTTGTAATTTTTCTATCCGCAGCCAAAAGCCCTATTGTTCTGTCCCTTAATTCAAGTTTATATTAATTTTTTCGGGCAATAATAATCTCATTACTCAATTCTCTTTTACCTATCTTTGCCGGATAAATTACTACATGAGCATTACATTACTTTCGTCACCTTTACAAGGGTTTACAGATTTTAGATTTAGAAACGCCTTTCAAAAATACTTTGGTGGGATTGATACATTTTACGCACCCTATATCCGTTTGGATGGGAAATCTGAAATTAAATCTTCTTATAAGCGTGATTTGGCGCCAGAAAATAACGAAGACATTCACTTAATTCCTCAAGTAATAACCAATGATGCCGATGGCTTTTTATTGGTGGTAAAGTATATTCAAGAATTGGGATATAAGGAGTTGAATTGGAATTTAGGCTGCCCGTATCCTATGGTAACAAAACGAGGAATGGGATCTGGATTAATTTGTGATCCTGCAAAAATAGACGCTATTTTAAAACGTGTTCATAACGAAACGGACGTAGTGGTGTCTATGAAAATGCGTATGGGATATGAGGAACCAACTGAAATTTTGGATGTGTTTCCTGTGTTAGAAAAATATCCGATTAAAAATATTGCGATTCATGCGCGTATTGGAAAACAGCTATATAAAGGAGCTGTGGATTTAGATGCTTTTCAGAATTGTATTGATGCTAGTAAACAGAAAATTTATTACAACGGTGACATTACTTCTGTTCAGAAATTTAAAGAAATGCAAGAACGTTTTCCTTCTATCGATCATTTTATGATAGGTCGAGGACTGATCTCAGATCCGTTTTTACCGAATATGATTAAAAATGATACCTTGGAATATCCAGAAAATAGATGGACTGTTTTTAGGGAGTTTCACGATGAATTGTTTCAAGAATACGATGCTGCTTTATCTGGTCCTGTACCTATAAGAATGAAAATGTTAGGTTTTTGGGAGTACTTCTCTCAATCATTTTCGGATCCTAGGAAAACCTATAAAAAGATTAAAAAAGCAGGAAATGCGAAAAATTACCACAAGGCAGTAGATGCTATTTTTTCTGAGGAATAGTCGTTGATATTGCCTGAATTATCGTTGTAGTTATGTTAGTRCGCTAGTTAATATGCGTTTTTGTCTAGTTTTTGAAAGTTAATAGAATCTATGAATTTTTCGTAATTTTTTCATATATTGATACTGAAATTATAGTTTTTATTGATGGTAGGTGATTGATAATTAAAACTCCCCGAAAATGAAATTACATATAAAAAATACACGCATTTCTACGCGCCTTTTTCTTGGTTTTACGATTGTTATGATGGTGGTAGTTGCAGTCGTTGTTGTGGCGCTTTATGACTCGAATAAAATTATTAAAGGAGAAAATCTTATTGTACACACACATGAAGTTTTAAACGAACTCAAAAATATTGAGGCCAGYTTGCTAGATTTAGAAACGGGTCAGCGCGGGTATATTATTACAGGTGATTTAAAGTATTTGGAACCGTACAATAGGAGTTTAATTACCATTAATTCCAAAGTAGATTTTTTAGAGAAAATGACGGCAGATAACCCAGGTCAGACAAATAGAATTGCTGTGTTGCGGGAGATGATTCTAATACAACTTAYCGAGTTAAATACTACTATTGGGTTAAGGAATGTTGAGGGTTTTGAGGCTGCAAAAAAGATTGTAGCAACGGATGGGGGTAAAATAATAATGGATAAAATAAGAGTGCAAATTTCTGAGATTAGAAACGAAGAATTACGTTTGTTAGATATACGTGTGTTAAAGCCAAGCGAGGCTAAAATGAACTCTTTAATAATCCATGTAGTAATGTTGTTATTTAGTTTGTTGATAATTTTTATTGTTGGTGTTTTAACGATTCGTTCTATTGTCAATCCTATAAAAACACTTCAAAAAGGGGTGGCAATTGTAGGGCAAGGAAACTTGGATTATAAATTTGATATTGGAGYAAATGATGAGGTTGGAAATCTGTCCAAATCTTTTGCTGATATGATGATTCGTTTGAAACATACCATGGCTTCTAAAGAGTTGATGCAGTTGGAAATAAAAGCAAGGAAATCAACAGAGCAACACTTATTAAAAGTSAAGAGAAGTTTAGAGGAAAGTGAAAAAGCATTGATTGAAAGTAATAAAACAAAAGATAARTTTTTYTCTATTGTGGCACATGATCTTAAAAATCCATTCAATTCTATGTTGGGTTTTTCTAACCTTTTAATGGACGATTTTAATAGCTTATCGGTTGAGAAAAAACATTATTATTCTAAAATAATTCATATAAATATTGAGAGTACGTATAATCTGTTAGAGAATTTATTACAATGGTCTCGTTCACAGATTCAGGAGATTCGATTTATTCCGGAAGAGGAAAATTTGTATTTGTTTTTTAATAAAGTAATCAAGGCTTTGAGTCTTCCTGCTGAGTTAAAATCAATCGTTATTAAAAATAACATACCACAGGATATTTTAATTGCTGTGGATAATAATATGTTGTCTACTATTATTAGAAATCTTATAGGGAACGCTTTAAAATTCACTAATAAAGGTGGCGAAATTTCTGTTTATGCGAGCATTAAAAAGCACGATGATGGACATGAGTTTGTTGAAGTTGTAGTACGTGATAATGGAGTAGGAATTTCTGAGGAATTAATAGGAAACCTATTTAATGTGAGTAATAAAAAATCGACCATAGGTACTGCAAATGAGCGAGGTACTGGTTTAGGCTTGGTTTTGTGTAAAGAATTTGTAGAGAAACACGGGGGGATTATTTGGGTAAGCTCAGAAATAGGGGTAGGAACTAGTTTTCATTTTACCTTACAAAAAGCCTCTACTTTAGTGRTGTAGTTTTGTTTGGTGTCCCTATAATTGTATCCAGAATTATGAGTTAAAGTTTTCTCTTTTTATTTTAGAATATCAATTGGATTTTCTTAAAATTTATATTAATTTTAATCACCATGAAAAATGAATTCCTATTACATATTGTAGCCAGTATTGCCTATCGTTTTGAAAAAGTAATGAAGCATAGTGATTCCGGTTTTGGGAACTTTAAAATTGGGACAGAATGTAGGACTCCTTGCGCTATTTTGAATCACATGCATCATGTTATAAAGGCGACTAGAGTCTTTATTCAAACCGAAGAAGTACTTGTAAACCCAGATTCAATGGTGAAGTTGGACGGCGAAATTATTAGGTTTAAAATGGAACTAACGCTTGTAAAAGAACTGCTGTCAAAACAAGAAATCCCTGTAGAATATTCGAAAAAGTTACTACAAGGTCCGTTTGTGGATTTACTTACTCATATCGGACAATTGGCC
This sequence comes from Flavobacteriaceae bacterium, assembly GCA_002401105.1. Lineage (GTDB taxonomy): Bacteria > Bacteroidota > Bacteroidia > Flavobacteriales > Flavobacteriaceae. Next base: position 31,023 of record NVSD01000003.1, read on the forward strand.
ATGCTTCAAGGACTGTATGGAAACGCTATCCCAGCAGAAGATTTTTCAAAACCTGTTATTTAGATTGTTTTATGCTTAAGAAAATCTGTATTATCCTTCTCCTATGTGTTATACCAATTCCATTTCCAAGTGACCATTTAGAAATAGAATTATTTTTTGATTTAGCTAGGCGAAAAATCTAAGGATAGCCTGAGCTATCGTTCTGTTTTTTAACAACGATAAAACAAAAAATAAACCATTTGTATCGGTTATTTTGGATTGTAATTGGTATTATTTGTTTTGTCCATGGGCAAGATGTTTACAAAACACCTTATGGAAAAAAATACCATTTGGTAACTTGTAGCATGGTAGAAAACGTTTCCAAAAAAATAACGATTAGTAGTGCAGCGTTAACATTTGGACTGCATCCGTGTAAAATTCTAAATATGCTCATTCACTTAATACGCCAAACAAGGCTGTTGGTAAAGGGAAGACTATACAATGTATYGGATTTACTAAAAAAGGAAATCAATGTAARCACAAAACTTCTTTAGGGAATGGTTATTGTTTTCAGCAYACTGCTCAAAAAAAKGGTACASCARTGCCTTCACACTCCAAGACATTCATAAATAAAAGTAGCAGGTGTGGTGCAAGAACTAAGGCAGGAACTCCTTGTAAAAGAAAAGTAACACAAGGAACTAATTGTTAYCAACACCGTTAATGTTTTTTACTGCATAAGGAAGTTTTCTACACAACAATTGCACATTTAATCCGTTTCAAAAAACATGAGCTCATACATTCCAAAATCTTATAGTAAATTAGAAGAAAATATTAATATAATATCCCATGGTGTTGGTTTTTTGTTCAGCATTGTAGCGCTTGTTGTAATGCTGCTTAAAGCGAGTCAAATTGGTACTGCTATAACCATTGTAAGTGTTTGTATTTACGGGGCAAGTTTAATTGTTTTATATGCGGCATCTACCATATATCACGCAGCAAAAACACCTAAACTTAGAGAGCGTCTTAATATTTTTGATCACGCTTCTATTTATATCCTTATTGCAGGGACTTATACGCCTTTTACCTTGTTAGTATTAGATGGCTGGGTTGGATGGACCATCTTTGGTGTTAGTTGGGGGATTGCGCTGGTAGGCGTGGTATTAAAATTGTTTTACACAGGCCGATTTGATCGTATTTCTACAATCGGATATGTGGTAATGGGTTGGGTAATAGTGTTGGCGGTAAAACCATTAATGGATAATCTATCTACAGAAGGCTTGTGGTGGTTATTGGTCGGAGGTTTAAGTTATACGATAGGTGCGGTATTGTACAGTATCRACAAATTGCCTTTTAATCATGCTATTTTTCACTTTTTTGTACTGTTTGGAAGTATAGCGCATTTTGTTTCTATATATTGCTTCGTATTAGTTCCTTAAATCCTGTTGAATATGAAATTTAAGTACCTCCTTTTAGGTGTGTTTTTGCAAGTAAATATTTTATTCGCTTATCAAATAGATACCCTTTTTGWGCAAAGTGATGCAATGAAAAAAAGTATTGCTAATTTGGTGATTCTTCCTGCTAATTATGAGCAGCAAATCGAAGGTTTTTCTGTCGTCTATTTATTGCATGGAGCTGGTGGAAACTATAGCTCATGGAATGAAAAAGCATCGAATTTAAGTCAGTTAGCAGATTTGTATAATATCATCATAGTGTGCCCTGATGGAGGAAGGACTAGTTGGTATTTTGATAGTCCTGTTGATAAAAGCATGCGGTATGAAACTTATATTGCCCAAGAATTAATAAAAAGTGTTGATGCAGAGTACAATACAAATCCAGTAAAAGAGCATCGAGCTATTGCAGGATTGAGTATGGGAGGACACGGAGCTTTATATTTGAGTATTAAAAACCCAACTATTTGGGGTGCTGCTGGAAGTATGAGCGGAGGGGTGGATATACGTCCTTTTCCTAATAATTGGGATTTACCCAAACGCTTAGGTGTGATGGAAACACATGTAGAAAACTGGGAGGAAAATACCGTGATTAACTTGGTGGATGCACTTAAATACAAGGATCTAAAACTGATTATCGACTGTGGTGTGGACGATTTTTTTTATAAGGTAAACCTTGATTTACATCATAAATTACTAGCCCAAAAAACGCCGCATCATTTTATTTCTCGCCCCGGAGGCCATAATTGGAGCTATTGGAACCAAGCTGTTTTGTATCAAATACTGTTCTTTACTGAATTTTTTAAGGACTAGTTGATGCATTGGTCGAAGAAATAAGAGGCTACAAATCATTAGTTTGTATATTGTCGGAAATTTATAATAGATATGCTAAAATTAATATACACTTTAATAGTACTTGTTGTTGTGTCAGTTACTGTGATTGGTTGTACTTCAGAAACTAAGAAATCCACTAAAGAAAAAGATAAAACAGCATTACTTTATCATCCAGAAGACGATGCTCAAGCAAAAATAAATGAGGCTGTTTCTAAGGCGAAATTAGATGGAAAACACGTGCTATTGCAAGTGGGTGGAAACTGGTGCGGTTGGTGTATTTTGTTCGATAAGAAAGTAAAATCTACCGAGGTCTTAAAAGTTATCATTGCTAAGAATTTTATAGTGTATCATTTAAATTATAGCAAAGAAAATAAAAATAAGGAAGTGTTGGATAAGTTGGGGAACCCAGAAAAACATGGTTTTCCYGTATTTGTTGTCTTGGATGGTGCTGGTAAAATAATTCATACACAACCYAGTGGCGTTTTAGAAGAAGGAAAAGGACACAGTACCGAAAAGGTGTTGGCATTTTTAAACGAATGGTCACCAATGTCTAAAGTGAAATAGAAAGAAAATATCAGAAAATAGTAGGAGACCTACATTGACAGATATTGAATATGTTTTTTTTGTAAGTAGCAACCTTATCGCTATTTAACTAATTTTACCTAAAGTATAACTTMATATGATTTCCAAAATATCCCCAATAGTTGCAATTGTACTATTACTTATAATGCAGTCCTGTGCTGTTCAAAAAAATAAAGTTCTTATYATAGGAATTGATGGAACACGGCCAGATGCTTTACTAAACGCAAATACACCCAAYCTCGATGATTTATGGAAAAACGGCGCGTATAGTTTTASCGCGAAAACSGATAAAATTAGTTCMAGTGGRATTTGTTGGACAGGGATGATGACMGGGGTTTGGCATGATAAACACAAGGTGATAAGCAACGCTTATAAAAAYCCAAATATAGCTGAATATCCTCACTTTTTTCGAAGATTTAAAGAGTTTGACGCTGCTTCCAAGCGCTATTCAATTGTGCATTGGGCGCCATTRCACAAAATATTACAACAAGGTGATGCTACGGATGCTATAGATGTTAAAAGTGATGCTGCAGTTTCTGAAAAAGCKGTGTCAAGATTAGCAGAGGASGATGTAGACGTACTGTTTGTGCATTTGGACGATGTGGACCATGCAGGACATGCTACAGGTTATGGTGCTAAAAAACCAACATATTTAAAAGCAATTGAACAAGCAGATATCCATGTAGGTGAAATTATAGCTGGGTTGAARAAACGGTCGAATTATAAAAACGAAAATTGGTTGGTACTTGTTTCTACAGACCATGGRGGTAGTGAATTTGKGCATGGGAAAGATATTCCAGAACATACCACTATCTTTTATATTGCAGCTGGTAAGGACGCTATAAAAGGAGAAATAAAAGCACAAGTAAATGTGATTGATATTGCTGTAACTGCCTTGCATCATTTAGGAGTGGAAATTAAAGAGGAATGGAACTTAGATGGAGTAGTTAGAGGGATTGCTGAGTAGTTTGATAGATGTTGATGGACGCAAAGTCAGGAAATTTTGCGTTTGTAGGAAACTATTTTAAAATTAGAAATAATGAATCAAGAGAAGAAAAATATTTTATTAAGCGTGGGAATTGGAATGTTCTTATTGCTTTCTATTAGTGCGTTTTCTATTCTTTTAGATGTTATTATAAAAGATGTTTTGTTACTTTTGAATGTCCTAGCTGTTTTTATTTTGTGGACGAATTTATGTCTTCAAATTATGGTATTTTCCTTGGGGACTTATCTTGGGTTTTACCTTATTAGTAAGGCTAAAATACCCTTATTTTTTATATTCAAAAGGATGCTATTATTTTTCATATGTGTTCAAGTGTTGCAAATTAGTAGCCCAATAATACTAGGTATGTTTAGAACGGAGACGTATTTAGTAAATTTGGAATCGTATCAGTCTTTTATTTATACGAATCAAGTTCAGTGGCTAACTGTACTTGTATTGTCCTATTTAAATTATATAATTCCGGCATATTTTATTTTTAAGTTAACTAAGTAATGGGATTGAGATTGGTCCTTTTTTCTTGCTGCTCCTACTGATTTTATAGCTGTTTTTATTGTTTTTATCGCTTTGTTGACCTAAGTTTATTTCTTTGAAAATGATGTTTTTTATGTTCACTTATGTTGTTTTTTTAATTTACATTTGATTAAAAAAATATGAAAAATAGATTATTGATGCTAACAGCAATGTTGCTTGTTATTGTATCCGCATGTAAAAAAAGTGAAGACGACAAAAATGTTAATTTATCTGAAACTACGGATATTTCTACTATTCTTGATCAAATTACCTTAACTAAAGACTTAGCTACTAAAACGCTTATTTTTAAGGTAGAATCTGATGAAATTAAAGTGTTTATTCCTGGAGGAGAAGATTTAAGTACATTGAATTTTGACATTGAATTTACCGATGAAACTGTCGTTTTAATAATGCCAACGGATTTTAGTTTTTCCAAGTCAAGAGTAATAAAATTAAAATTTATTGATGGTAGTACAAAACAGTTTGACCTTCTTATCGAGGAAAGAGGTTTATTGAATTTTGAAATAAACTATTTGGCAAGTTACAAGCAAGGATTTGAAATTTTGGGATTGTTTAATGAATTAGATGATATTAAATCAATTATTCCAAGGTTTAGTTTGCCAGAAGGGGCAAGTTCAATCCCTAAATCAGGAGAACTTCCTACTTTTATTTCTGAAAACAAATTAGTTTACAAAGTAAGCTATGCAGATGGGTCAACAGAAGATATTAATGTGTTTTTATTAGCCTTAAAAGGGTTTCAGATAGATTACTTAGTAGTGAAGGAAATGCTTGAAGGTATTTATTTTTTTAATACCTTACCATGGAAACAAGATATAACAACGGTAACACTTAGTGATTTAGTTGGGCAGGCTGATRATACAGGTAAATTTAAGCTYTATWATGACCGAGYGTATTCGGTAAGCTCCTATGGGAAAACTATTTGTAAGAACATTGGTAATTTATCGTTTTTAAGAAAATTTGTTCATGATGGAGTTGGTGCAGAAACAGTAGTTGTAATACCTGATTCATTTTCAAAGTTAATTCTACTCAATGATTTAAAATTCGTCTTTATGAAAATTGAGGAATTTCCTGAATATTTTTCGAATTTCATTTTTATGACTGATCTTTATTTAACAGGTAATGGTTTAACCAAATTTCCGGAAACTATCTTGTCCTGGACTAATATTACTAATTTAACCATACAATCAAATGATTTGTCAGAAGGGGTGCCAGACGGTTTATCTGCCTTAACAGAGTTACGTGTGTTAAGACTAGGGGGGGTTAAATTAAATGAGATACCGAATTTTGTGGCAAAATGTGCCAAACTTGAATTGTTGGATTTTGAACATAATAACATTGGTGAAAATTCTCCTGATTTATCCGAATTAAAAAAATTGAAATTTATTGCCTTGAAAGGGTCAGGAATCACAAAAATACCGACTAGTTTATTTCAAAACACTAAATTGGTGTATAGTATTAGCCCTAGTCAAATTATAAGTTTAAATGAGAGCCTTAACAAGGTTATAAGCTTAAATTTATCCATGGCTTTTCATAGTGGTGATGATGAATTTACTGCGATACCCCAGGAGTTGTTTAATTTGAAAAACACCAATAGTTTACTTATTTGGGGGAAATCCTTAGAAAGTATAGATGAAAAAATAGGAGAGTTAAAAAACCTGGCTAAATTCGAACTAAAGTATGCTGAAAAAATAACTAGTTTTCCTAGTTCTATGGGTGATTTATCAAATCTAAATTTGTTTCATCTTACAGGTGTTGAGAATTTAAAATGCATGCCGGAGACCTTTTGGGATTTAGTAAATAGCAAAGGAGATGCTTTTTCTTATCATGTGAGTGCAACTGGAATTTCAGCTAAAGGAGATATTGATTGCGAGGACTAATAAAATTATTTAAAAGATAAAATCAATAATAAATCACGATAAAAGCGTAAGTACTATGTTTCTAATTAGGAATATAGTTTCTTACGCTTTTATACAATATAACTGTATGCTGCAACTTGATATACTAACATAAAACTTACAAGTCAGATATATTTAAAATTATCAATAATAAATGTGTAGTTTTAAACGCATCTAATTTAATTTAAAATCATGAAAATAAATAGTTTTCCAACATTAAAATCAAAGCGTCTCATACTCAGAAAAACAACTGAGGTAGACGTGCAGCAGACCTATTTTCTGCGTTCGGATGCAACTGTAAACAAATACATAGAACGCTCCGAAGAAAGTAAAACCAAAACAGTAGAAGATGCGATGTCTTTTATCCATAAAATCACCAAAGAATACGATGAGAATGAATCCATTTCTTGGAGTATTTGTATCGAAGGAATGAGTGAAATGATTGGTAGTATTTGCTTGTGGAATTATTCGGAGGACCTCAAAAAAGCAGAAGTTGGCTATGCCTTACATCCGGATTTTCAAGGAAAAGGAATTATGAGTGAAGCCCTGCAACTTGTTGTAAACTGTGGATTCAATCAGTTAAATTTTGAAGTAATAGAGGCGTATACTCATGGTGATAATCTGAACTCCCAAAGCTTATTATTAAAAAATGATTTTGTTTTAAATCCGCTAAAAAAAGATGAGGAAGATCCAAATAATCAGGTATTTGAATTGAAAAAATAATTAATGTAATAAGTACGTTTATACGTGTTGGTTTATGTAGTTTTACGAGATTTATTTACTCATTTTTAATTCATTCACTGTATGCAACGTTCTCTGTTTTTGTTCATTTGTCTTTTCATAGGAATAGTGCCGAACTTTTTAAGCGCTCAGGTACGTACAACTACCATACTCAGCGATGGTTGGAAATTTAAAAAAGGACAAGAAAAAGAGGCTTATTTGCCAAGTTTTGATGCTGCTGATTGGGAAAACATTACGGTTCCTCATGATTGGGCTATTTATGGACCTTTTGACAAGGAAATTGACAAGCAACTTGTTGCCATTGTCCAAAATGGTGAAAAACAGGCTACAGAAAAAACGGGTAGAACAGGTGCTTTGCCATATATCGGAACCGCTTGGTATCGTAAAAAATTTAATATTAATCCTCAAGATTTAAAGAATAAAAAAATACTCCTGCTGTTTGAAGGGGCAATGAGTGAACCCAAAGTGTTTTTAAACGGTAAAAAAGTAGGGGAGTGGAATTATGGCTACAGCTATTTTTACATTGATATTACAAATTACATTGAAGAGGAAAATTTATTAGCTGTTCAAGTGTCCAATAAAGAGAAATCTTCGCGTTGGTATCCGGGTGCTGGATTGTACAGGAAAGTAACCTTGATTGTAAAGAATCAATATCATATAAAACAATGGGGTACTCAAATTACAACACCTCAAATTTCAAGAGCGTCTGCCACAGTTAAGATCAATACAAAAATTGTTGGAAACGATGTTGAGTTAAAAACAATTATTAAAAATAGCAAAGGGGAGCAAGTCTCTGTACATTACCTAAACAATGTGTCTGAGGGAGAAATCACACAGGAGTTATTGGTAAATAATCCACAATTATGGAGTCCAGAATCACCGTATTTGTATACGGCTATTTCTAAATTATATGTGAAAGGAATACTTAAAGATCAACTTAGAACCAATTTCGGTATTCGTAGTATTCAATATGATGCTGAGCATGGTTTTAGACTCAACGGAAAAACCAGAAAATTTAAAGGGGTTTGTTTACATCACGATTTGGGGCCGCTTGGAACCGCAGTGAATAAAGCAGCTTTGCGCAGGCAATTGACTATTTTAAAAGACATGGGGGTAGATGCTATCAGAAGYGCTCACAACATGCCTTCCTTTGAGCAGTTAGAATTATGTGACGAAATGGGCTTTCTGTTTCTAGCGGAGAGTTTTGACGAATGGGCTACACCTAAAGTTAAGAATGGTTACCATCGTTTTTTTGAAAAAGATGTAGAAAAAGACATTGTTAATTTGGTGCACGCGACTAGAAATCACCCTTGTATTGTGATGTGGAGTGCTGGAAATGAAGTTCCTGACCAATGGACAAAAGAAGGCGCTGCTTGGGCCAAGAAATTACAAGATATTTTTCACAGAGAAGACCCCACCCGCCCAGTTACCGTTGGAATGGACCAAGTAAAAGCGACTATRAAATCTGGTTTTGGAGCCTTGTTAGATATTCCTGGGTTAAATTATAGAACACATTTGTACGAAGAAGCCTATGCTACATTTCCTCAAAAACTTATTTTAGGTTCTGAAACGGCCTCCACCGTTAGTTCCAGAGGGATTTATAAGTTTCCAGTTGTAAAAGGGAGCATGAAACAATATCCCGATTTTCAAAGTTCGTCCTACGATTTGGAATACTGCAGTTGGTCTAATATTCCGGAAGATGATTTTGTGTTGCAAGATGATAAACCATGGGTAATTGGCGAATTTGTATGGACGGGATTTGATTATCTRGGRGARCCTACGCCATATGATGAAAAATGGCCTTCACGTAGTTCCTATTTYGGAATGATTGATTTGGCCGGCTTGCCCAAAGATCGGTTTTATTTATAYCGCAGCCGTTGGAATACCAWGGAGGAAACATTACATGTGTTACCGCATTGGAATTGGGAAGGGAGAGARGGTGAAATAACCCCTGTGTTTGTGTATACAAGTTATCCGAGTGCAGAGTTGTTTGTAAACGGGAAAAGCATGGGAAAACGCACTAAAAATAGGTCTAGTAAATTAGAGAGRTACCGRCTSATGTGGGACCATGTTATTTATCARCCAGGGAGCTTAAAAGTAGTTGCTTTTGACAGTGATGGAAATCCTGTAGCAGAAAAAAAYATGTATACAGCCGGTAGTCCTTACAAAATTGTATTGAAAAGTGATAAACAAGGAYTGAATGCTGATGGAAAAGATTTGGCTTATGTAACTGTATCCGTGGTTGACAAAAATGGAATTCCTTGTCCTACGGCCACGAATCAATTGAYGTTTGAAGTGTCTGGTGCAGGGAAATTCCGTGCGGTTTGCAATGGGGATGCAACGTCTTTGGAGCTTTTTCACGTACCTACTATGAGAATGTTTAGTGGAAAATTGGTGGTGACGGTACAGGCGACAGATGAAACAGGAAAGGCATTATTAACGGTTCGTGGGAAAGGGTTGAAACCTGCTAATATAAYGATAGAAAYACRCAARTTGGACTTGTAATCAATATTGAGCGCCTTGYCTTTTACAATGTTTGGTGATTTTATAAAAGACAAGGCCATGCAGGTGCTGAGGTTAATACYCTGTAGTTTACCTGCAATGCTACTTGTATRAATTTTTTGGATGTGAACAACTATTTCGTTGCTGACAACATTGTGTTTCCTTCTCAATCAGACAGCGATTATTGCATGTTGTAATCACACAGAAGTGTTTTTACTTTTTGGAATAATTTCTGTGTCGTACTAAAGAATWTTATTTAAAGTACTTGTTCCTTTGGGGATGTCGTGTTTTTTTGTGTTCACTATTAAAGTGAATGCCTTATTTGTATGTATACGGATGCTGTTTTTTACGGAGTCGTAGACCAGGTCCACTCGTGTATTTCCAAAGCTCAAGTTTTTGATACCATGTGTCCGGTTTTCTTTTTTTAAGGACCAGTATATGGTATTTGTCAATGCGTTTACTTCTCTAAAACCGAGCGTGTTTTCAATAAATAACGAAATAGGACCTAAAGCAGACCAACCACAAAAATCAGGTCTTGCACGTCGTCCGTGTTCTGTTGAGGGCTCGTTTTTACTAGGACTGTATGCTTCCCAAATGGTATGGGGAGTAATAGAATGGTATGTATCAAGTTGTTGGCGTAATATTTTTGCTACTAGYTTGTCAGCTAATTCAAAATACCCGTATTTTTCCAACGCTTTTGTCCCCATGTAAACCATTGGCATCCAAATGCCTCCTTTCCAGTAATCACCGGTACTATGATTGTAATCTTTGTCATCTCTACTTAGGGAGTTCCAGGGAAATTCACCGCCCATATAATCTGAATTCTCCAGTTTTTCTACCATTCGTTTTGCTTGTTTTTTTGATGGTATTTCGGCGAGCATTACCCAAAAAGAAGCAGGTGTTTTTATGCGGCAAGGTTTACCAGTTGCAATTTCAACATCATAGTAAAAACCATCCTTTTCGTCCCAGTACAATTCGTTAATTGTCTTTTTTAACTTCTGGTATTTAGCATCCCATTTTTGTGCTTCTTTTACCTGATTATTTTTTGTATGTAACCTACTTATGTACAACGCTGATAAGGCTTGTTGTGCTATAGCATCTACCCACATTATTTTATCATAACCACCAGCGTCTCTTCCTCGAGGAGTGTTGTCCATTCCACTGGCGCCGCCTGTCCATGTAAATCCGATAATATCGTTAGCATCATTTTTAACAATACCTCTCTGAATTTTATTAGGACTTACATCTGGTTGTGAATCCCCCTTAGGTATGGTGTTAAAATAGTTAAAGTGCTTTTCTAAATATTTCTTCTCTTCTAACACATATTTTAGCTGCTTGCTATCACCTGTAAACGTATAATTGTCATGTTCTATCCATGCAAATAAAGGCGGGTTGTCTCTTAAGTGAATGCGGAGCGGAGTTTTTACATTGTCGTGAATGGGGCTGTATAAATTTGTGAGTGTTTCTTTTCCTGGGTATACGTTTGGTGCATATTTAGAAAACATTACCATAAAACAAGAATCCCAAATCCAAATTTGGTCCTCGTAACAATGTTCATCTAAGTACGGGCTTGCGGGTAAACCCTTTGGTCCAATACGTACTCTGTCAGCGGCAATCTCCCATGTTTTGTAGTATAAATCTACCATAGGTTTGTTTGGGTGAATAACTTGTGGAATTTCAGATTTCCATTCTAAATTTGCGGCATCCTTTAACTGAGAAAAACCTATGTTGAAAATTAGAATAAATACCCAAAAAGCGAGTTGATTTTTGTTTGTTTTCATGATAGTTTATTGCTTTACTTTAATGTCAGCACGCCATGCTTTATGAATCGCTTTTAATTCCGCTAATTTCTCAGGGAATTTCTCAGCTAAATTTACTTGCTCTCCTATGTCGCTGTCTAAATCATATAAATAATCGCCATACTGCATTTCAACCATTTCGTAGTCTGAATTTCCTTTGGCTTTTAAGCTAGCGGTACGTAATTTCCATTTCCCTTGTCTCACAGCTGTTTGAGCACCATTGTCCCAAACTAAAAACGCATGTTCTATGGTATTGTCATTGTCCTTTAATAATTCAGAAACATCTTTTCCATCCAATTTTAAGGGAGCATCTATTCCTACAGCATTGCAAATAGTTGGTAAAATATCCATAGCGCTGATTAAGTTGTCAGAAGTTAATCCTGCTTTATATGCCCCGGGATAGGAAATAATTAATGGGACTCTAATTCCGCCTTCATACAATGTGTATTTAGAACCGCGTAAAGGTGCGTTGTTAGCGTAAATAGGCGTGCTCCCGCCGTTATCACTTACTAATATTATAAGGGTGTTTTCTAATAAGTCTAATTCTTTTAGTGTGGCTGTTACTTTACCTATTTCTCTATCTAAAAAATGTAATTGACCTAAATACTGAGCGCGTCCTTCTGGATTGTTTGGTTTGCGACCTTCCTTATACCAATCGTAATATTCTTCCTTGGCAGGGTCCCAATCTCTATAGCCTTTCAATCCGTTTTTTTCTAAATATTCTTTGGGTAATTGATGGGTGAAATTATGCACCGCATTAAAAGACAGTTGTAAAAAGAATTTAGTGTCTTTATTTTTTGTGATAAACTCACGACCTTTTGCTCCAAATAACTCCGTAGCAAAAGCCATGGTGTCTACATGTTTTGTGTTTTCCCATAATGGACCTTGGCGCAAGCTTTGTCCGCGACGTTTGTGCTGTTTTTTACTCGCTAAAAAGTCGTTTTCTATCTGGGCGGTGTGATTTAAATAATGTTTTCTAGGTGATGTGTGTCCGTAAAAATAATCGAAGCCATGGTTTAAAGGAAAACTACGATTACTTGTGTCGTGATCGTTAGTTCCATAATGTACTTTTCCTACATAACCTGTTGCGTAGTCTTCTGCCTTTAATAGTTCCGCAATGGTTTTATACGCTGGATTATGCATTCCTTTTCCTCCATACCAAAAAGTACCCCATCTGTGTTGGTAATTCCCTGTAATTAGACCCGCTCTAGACGGATTACAAATAGATGCTGTAGCGTAGGCATTGGTAAATCGCATACCGCTTTTTGCCAAGGCATCCATACTTGGTGTTTGAACGTCGCTTGCAGTTTTGGTGATACTTAAATCTGCGTAACCTAAATCATCCACTACAATTAGTACTACATTGGGAGCTTTTTGTACCGTTTTTTGAGTTGATTTAGAAGGAGTGCAACTTAGTATAATACTGCTTATACTTAATACAATTGCGAGAATTTTTGTAGACATTTGACTTTATTAAATGATTAAGAAGTGCTAAATATAACAATAAATGTAATAATTACCTTTATTTCCTCTATCTAAATTTAGACCAATACCTCTTTTGGGTCTCTGAACTGTATGATATCAACGATAAGTGCGGATGCGTTTTTTATTGTGTACATATTGGTTTTTTTATATATTCAAAGTTCATTTTATCAAATTTTAACCCACCTTATGAAACTTCATAATATCCTTAAAATTAGCCTTATTTTTTTGTTGGCTTGTAGTCTGCAATCTTGCACAAAATCAATTGCTCAAAAAACTCAGAAACCAAATATAATTTACATTCTAGCCGATGATTTAGGTTATGGTGAATTGGGTGTGTATGGTCAAAAAATAATTAAAACGCCACATATTGATAAATTGGCGAGTAAAGGAATGTTGTTTACCCAACATTATTCCGGAGCCCCTGTTTGTGCTCCTTCGCGTTATATGTTGTTAACAGGAAAGCATCCTGGACATGCACGTATTAGAGGGAATGACGAATGGGCAGAGCGTGGTGATGTTTGGGATTTTGAAAAAGCGGTGCACGATCCAAATTTAGAAGGCCAACGTCCTATTTTGAACAGTACGGTTACCTTAGGGGAAATTATGCAAGAGGCAGGGTACAAAACAGGAATTGTGGGGAAATGGGGCTTAGGAGCTCCATTAACTGAAGGGATTCCTACAAGGAGTGGTTTCGATTTCTTTTATGGATACAATTGCCAGCGTCAAGCACATCAGTTATATCCGCGCCACTTGTGGAAAAACGAAGAAAAAGTATGGTTGGACAATCCAATAATCAAACCATCGCAACGCTTGGAAAAAGGACTAGACCCAATGGATTTAAAAAGTTATGCCAAATTTGAACAGACGGATTATGCACCTGCAAAAATGCAAACGGAAGTGTTGAATTTTATTGATGAAAAYAAGGAYGGACCTTTCTTTATGTATTACGCATCKCCCTTGCCACMTTTACCCTTACAAGTGCCACAAAAATACGTAGACGACTACGTAAAATTATTAGGTGATGAGGCTCCATATGTTGGGAACAAAGGATATTTCCCCAACCGTTACCCTAACGCAGCGTATGCTGGGATGATYACTTATTTGGATGATCAAGTGGGAGAAATTGTAACAAAATTAAAGGATTTAGGAATTTACGACAATACCATTATCATTTTTACGAGYGATAATGGACCTAGTTTTACCGGAGGAATGGACCCAGAACGATTTAATAGTGCGGCACCATTTCCAAATCAATATGGACGTACTAAAGGATTTACTTACGAGGGAGGAATTAGAGTTCCTATGATTGTGAGTTGGCCAAATCAAATTAAAAAAGCGGTGACTACAGATCATATYTCTGCKTTTTGGGATGTWCTACCTACGTTTAGYGARTTGGTRAATGTAGARAAYCCKAAAGAYATAGACGGAATTAGTTTTTTACCKACYATTATGGAAAAYCCTTCAAAACARGTGCAGCACGAATTTTTATACTGGGAATTTCCACAGTWCAAAGGACAGCAAGCAGTACGTATGGGAGATTGGAAAGCCATCAGGAAAAATATATTTAAAGGAAATATGACCTTGGAATTGTATAATTTAATCTTAGATCCTACGGAATCCAATGATGTAGCTAAAGAGAATCCTAGTATTATAGCCGAGATGGAGGCCATTATGAAACGGGAACATACGCCTGCAGAATTGGAGCGTTTTAAAATCAAACAGTTGGGAGACATGTAGAGACGCAATATATTGCGTCTATCGTATTTAATAATAGTTACTTAAAGTATTAGTTTATTATATTATGAATAAAATATGTCTTAGTTTCCTTGTCTTTTGTATTGTTTCGTGTCAATCACAAGTCAATAAATCACCTGATGTAATTGCTGCGAATGCACTTGCCAATAGAGTTTTAGGGAGTCAAGCTTCTGAAAAGATAGTCTTTGAAACCTTGCAAGTTGAGGATTCAAAAGAGGTTTTTGAAATTTCAACAAAAGAAGGAAAAGTACTTGTAAAAGGGAGCAATGCCGTTGCTATGGCGTCTGGTCTTAACTGGTATTTGAAATACACGAATAACAATCATATCTCATGGGAAGCCGAGCAATTAAAGGGCATAGATAGTTTGACACTACCTGAAGGGATACTTAGGAAAACGAGTAATTTTGAATATTCATATTATTTGAATTACTGTACTTTTAACTATAGTATGGCCTTTTGGGATTGGGAACGCTGGGAAAAGGAGTTGGATKGGATGGCTATGAATGGAATTAATTTGCCCTTGGCAATCGTAGGTTCAGAGGTTATTTGGAAAAACACGCTACAACGGCTTGATTTTACTCCACAAGAAATTAGTGATTTTATTCCAGGACCGGCATTTAATGCATGGTGGTTAATGGGGAATTTAGAAGGTTGGGGAGGTCCCTTATCGGACGCTTATATAAATCAGCAAGTGACTTTGCAACAGAAAATAATTACCAGAATGAAATCCTTAGGTATGCAACCTGTCCTTCCTGGGTTTTACGGTATGGTGCCTACAACACTTAAAAATAAATTTCCGAAAGCTAAAATTGATGACCAAGGATTATGGGCTGGAGGTTTTCAACGTCCGTCCTTTTTATCTCCTGTTGATCCGTTATTTGATAAAATAGCCAAAATCTATTACCAAGAATTGAAAAAATTATATGGAGATGTGTCGTTTTTTTCTGGAGATCCATTTCATGAAGGGGGGCAYACTAAAGGAATAGATCTTCCCTTGGCAGGWAARCGTATTATTTACGGTATGAAGGATAGTTTTCCGGCATCTACYTGGGTGTTTCAAGGTTGGGGWGGGAATCCTCAAAAAGACTTGATTTCAGCGGTTAAAAATGARGATATATTGATATTGGATTTAGATTGTGACAACCGTCCGCAATGGGAGGATAGAAAKGGTTGGGAAGGWAAACCYTGGGTATGGTCTATGATTACWAATTTTGGTGGTAATACGGGCTTGTTTGGGAGGATGGATGTGCTAGCAACGGARCCGTTTCGTGCTTTAAATCATCCAGAGTATTCCAAAAATCTTAAGGGAATTGGTGCAATGATGGAAGGAATCGAAAATAATTCGGTGATGTATGAGTTACTTTTTGAACTAAAATGGCGTAAAAAGGYTCCAAACTTAGAGGCTTGGATCTCGGATTATACCAAACGTAGATATGGGAAAGAAAATCCTCAATTAAATAAGGCTTGGGACATTCTTAGACATACAGTGTTTGGTCAAAAACTAGAAAAGCAACGATCCCAACAAGGAACATCTGAGTCTATTTTATGTGCACGTCCTGCATTGGAAATCGAACAGGTATCTTCTTGGGGAACCTCAAAGTTGTATTACAACCCTGCCGATTTACTAGAGGCTTGGAAGTTATTTATTGAAGCGGAAGGAACAATGCCTAAAAGCGAGGGTTATGAATATGATTTGGTCGATGTTACGCGGCAAGTTTTAGCGAATTATAGTCAGGAGTTGCATGCGCAAGTTATCAAGGCATACAAAGAAAATAATAACATTAAGTTTCAATTATTATCGGAACAGTTTTTAGAATTAATTGATGAYCAGGATCAATTATTAAGCAGTATAGAGCCATTAACATTGGCGAAGTGGCTRCACGATGCTCGTGCYATTGCAACGAGCCCTGAAGAGGARGAYTTGTTTGAGTTTAATGCACGGACACAAATTACAACATGGTCCTTTAAAGATTCTAATTTACACGAGTATGCTCATCGGGAATGGGCAGGTTTATTAAGTGATTTTTACAAGCCAAGATGGAGACTGTTTTTTGATTATTTAGAGTTGAAAATGCGAGGTCAGCATCCAAAAGAACCAGATTATTTTAAGTTTGAAGCTGCATGGAATCAACAAAATAGCAAGGGGTACATGCCTGTTTTAAGAGATCCCATAAAGGAAAGCATACGTATTTATAAAAAGTACAAAGAATTGTTAGATGATACCTATGCAAAATAAATGAGATGCTAATGGTTAAAATCGCTTCGTAAAAGCCAGTGAAAATCCGTCATCACTTATGGTTGGAAATACGGAAATTCCTTGGGTGTTTTTAAAGGGATTAAAGTTTTTAAAAGGCTCAATTAAGTAGACTAATTTTGCAACGCCTATTCCTATTCCGGCACCAATAAGTGTGTCGGAAATCCAATGTTTATTGTTTGCCATCCTAAAATAGATTACAGCAGTGGAAGTGGCAAATCCACTATAGGCAATGGTTTTATTGGTGTTTTTATACTCCTCGTAAAGTACCGTCGAAGTCGCAAAAGCCATAGAGCTATGCCCAGAAGGCATGGAATTGGTATTGTTTCCGTTTGGTCTTGTTTTGTGGATCATACTTTTAAGCCCAGTAGTAATTAAATAAGTACTAGCAGTGGCGAGAAACACATTTTTACCTTGATCAAACCAATGGTTTTTAGCAGCTACACCAGCAAAATTTGCGGCTACAGCAATGGCTGCAGGAGATAATACTAAATAATCATCTATGTTGGTGTGATAGTCTGTTTTTACCGTTTTTAAAATACTTTTATGAATGTCTTTTTCTAAGGCACTTTTATTTAAAAGAAACCCAAGTGTAATTAAGGATACGGGAAGAATTGCTTTTTTAAATGTGTTTTTCTTATTTGTTTTGTCGTTGTCTTGTGAGAGCGCATTGATTGAGATCAATAAAAAACAAAGGGAACTAAGTACTAATTTTTTTAACATGTATATTAATGTATTTCTTTCAATATGTGCAACGCTTTTTGCACGGAAGTTATTTCATTAAAACTCAATAATAATCGCAATCCATTTTTTGTTTGTTTTTCTTTCATGGTACACTTCAGTGGTTGTGATTGCACAAATTGTAATACTTGAGTGAATATAGGTGACTCGTAGTAGGAACTGTCCTGGTTGGAAATAAAGTAACCTATCATAATGTCTCTTTTCAAAATGAGTCGTTCTAATCCAATATGTTTAGCGGCCCATTTTAAGCGTACTGAATCTAAAAGGTCAACTACCTGAATTGGAAGTTCTCCAAAACGGTCAATTAGTTTAGTTTCATATAATTGCAGCTTTTCAGTAGAAGTGATACTACTAAGTTCGCTGTACAAACTTAAGCGTTCTGAAATTACATTGATGTAATCGTCTGGGAATAAGATTTCAAAGTCGGTATCTATTTGAATGTCTTTTACAAATTCTTTTGGTTTTTTGTCGCTTTGCTCTTTGTAAAGATCTTTAAACTCGTTTTCTTTCAGTTCGTCGATGGCCTCACTCAATATTTTTTGATAAGTATCAAAACCAATGTCATTGATAAAACCACTTTGTTCACCTCCTAAAATATCTCCAGCACCACGAATTTCTAAATCCTTCATGGCTATGTTTATTCCACTCCCTAAATCAGAAAATAACTCTATGGCAGTGATTCGTTTTCTGGCATCTTCTGTCATCATGTGAAAAGGAGGCGTTRTAAAGTAACAGAAAGCCTTTTTATTGGAT
Source organism: Flavobacteriaceae bacterium (assembly GCA_002401105.1). Taxonomy (GTDB): domain Bacteria; phylum Bacteroidota; class Bacteroidia; order Flavobacteriales; family Flavobacteriaceae. The sequence goes on from NVSD01000003.1 coordinate 49,325, forward strand.
CGCCCCACACGGCCTCTCATTTGATGTAAATCTGACAGTCCAAAATTGTTGGCATTGTTTATAAACATGGTATTGGCGTTAGGTACGTCCAATCCGCTTTCTATAATGGTGGTTGCTACCAGAACATCAAACTCGTTATTGATAAACGACAGCATTAACTGTTCTAGTTTTYTACCTTCTAATTGCCCATGTCCAATACCTATTTTAGCATTCGGAACCAAGCGTTGTATTAAGCCTGCAACTTCCTGAATGTTTTCTATGCGATTGTGAACAAAAAAGACCTGCCCACCTCGTGCAATCTCATAACTTACAGCATCACGAATCAGTTCTTCGCTAAATCGAATTACATTTGTTTCGATAGGATGTCTGTTTGGTGGTGGTGTATTGATGATAGACATGTCTCTAGCTGCCATTAGCGAGAATTGTAACGTTCTTGGAATTGGTGTAGCGGTTAGGGTGAGCGTATCTATCGATTCTTTTAATGTTTTTAACTTGTCTTTTACAGCAACCCCAAATTTTTGTTCTTCGTCAATGATCAACAGCCCTAAATCTTTAAAATGGATTGATTTACTTGTCAATTGATGYGTTCCTATAACGATATCTATACTTCCATCTGAYAATCCAGCGAGTATTTGCTTGCGTTGGTTYCCTGTTCTAAATCTGTTAATATARTCTACTGTTACAGGGAAATCTTTCAATCTAGCTGTAAAGGTTTTAAAATGTTGAAATGCAAGTATGGTAGTAGGGACTAAGATGGCTACTTGTTTTCCATTGTCTACTGCTTTAAACGCTGCTCTAATGGCAATTTCTGTTTTTCCAAAGCCTACATCTCCACAWACYAATCTGTCCATTGGTCGGTCTATTTCCATATCTGTTTTTACATCTTGGGTAGCCGTAATTTGATCAGGAGTGTCTTCGTACATAAAACTTGCTTCCAATGCATGTTGCATGTTTGAGTCTTGRTTAAAACGAAATCCTTTTTGCATTTTTCGTTTGGCATATAATTCGATCAAATTATAAGCGATGTGTTTAATRCGAGATTTTGTTTTTTGCTTGAGTTTTTTCCAAGTATTAGAACCCAGTTTGTGTAATTTAGGTGCTTTTCCGTCTTTCCCTGTAAACTTTGTTATTTTATGTAAGGAGTGAATACTGATGTATAAAATATCGCGTTCACCGTACATTAACTTTATGGCYTCTTGTTTTTTTCCTTCTACKTCTATTTTTTGTAGTCCTCCAAATTTCCCTATTCCATGATCTATATGGGTCACATAATCTCCAATTTCTAAACTGGTTAATTCTTTTAAAGAAATGGACTGTTTTTTAGAAAAACCATTTTTTAACCTGAACTTGTGGTAACGTTCAAAAATTTGATGATCGGTATAGCAAGCTATTTTTAAATCATCATCTAAAAACCCTTGAAACAATGGAAATACAATGGTTTCATAGGCTATAGTTTCTGCCTCGTCACTAAAAATTTCATCAAACCTTTCTGCTTGTTTTTGGTTGTCACAGAATAAATAATTAAGATATCCGTTTCTTGTGTTTTGTTGTAGATTCTCTATTAAAAGGTTAAACTGTTTGTTGAAGGAAGGTTGCGGACTCGTAGTAAAACCTATATTGGACGCGTTAGTTACAAGTTGTGTGGATTCCTTCGTGTTTATTTTTACAAAAGAAAATGCTTCCAGTTGTTTGATAATAAGTTGGCTAGTACAGAATAGTTGGGCTGGTTTTCCGCGCTCCATGGTAGCGTTTAATTCACTAAATGTAGCTTCTGCTTTAGAGTATAAGGTGTCCAATCTACCCGCTAGTAAATCCATGTTTTTTACAAAAACAATGCTTTTTGAATTGATGTATTGTAAAAAACTTTCACGTTTTTCGTTGCTTGCCTTTTGTTCTAAATTTGGGATGATAGAAACGTTGCTAACTTTTTCTGTTGAGAGCTGTGTTTCGATATCAAAAGTCCGGATGCTTTCTACTTCATCATCAAAAAATTCTACACGGTAAGGAGCGTCATTAGAAAAAGAAAAAACATCTATAATTCCTCCTCGTACGGAGAATTCTCCTGGTTCGGTTACAAAGTCTACACGGTTAAAATTGTATTCAAAAAGGACTTCATTTACAAAGTCTAAGTCCAATTTATCATTTACACTTATTTTTAAAGTGCTTTTGTTTAAGGTTGATTTTGTAACTACTTGCTCAAAAAGTGCATCTGGATAGGTAACAATCAGCGATGGTTTTTTTCTTGAGTTGATGCGGTTGAGTACTTCGGCGCGCATCAGAATATTGGCATTGTCTGTTTCGTCTATTTGATAAGGTCTGCGATAGGACCCTGGGTAGAAGAGCACATTTTTATCGCCTAATAAGGCTTCAAAATCATTCAAGTAATAAGCAGCTTCCTCTTTGTCGTTGAAGATCAGCAGGAAAGGTTTGTTGCTACCGTTAAATACTTCAGAAATAATAAACGATAAAGAAGAGCCTACAAGGCCTGAAATAGCGAGTTGTACAGCTGGTTTCTCTATGTTTTCGATAAAAGATACTACCTTTTTTGATGCTCGTATTTGACTTAATATTTCTTGTTTACTCAATGTGAAAAATTTTCTGCAAATATAAGTAAAGTATCATTTAATTTTTGAAGAAGAAGTCGCTATGTTTTTAAAATGAAATTAATACTTATCTTTGTTATAAAAAAAATAGATATGTTAATTGCAAATTTTAACCTTAATGGTGAAAAAAAACGGATCGTAATGCATTTCGCGAGCATCGTTCGTTTGGCATTAGTTGATGATGCGCTTTCGGAAAATGAAGAAAAAATGTTGAAAAGGTTGGCCAGACGTTTCCATATTTTAGAGGAGCACTACAAAGAAATATTAAAAGAACCGGAGCAGTATGCCATAGCTACGCCACATAGTTATGATGTGCGTATAGAGCGATTGTTCGATTTGGTCACTATGATTTATGCGGATAAAGAAGTGACGGGTGATGAAGCAAGAATACTTAGAAGGATTGGAGTAGGAATTGGGTTTTCTGTGAATAATGTAGAAAAAGTTACGGACGAGGCCATCCACTTAATTTTGAATAATAATAGTTTTGAAGATTTTAAAAAAGCTATTAAAGAGGTGAATAAAATTTAATTATTGCTATTTTACAAATAGTGTTTTTAATATTCTCATTGTTAATTATATACTATTTGTGAGATTTTTCCGTTTCTATAGGAAATAAATTACAAGGTTGTTATTGAAAAAAAATATGCAAATGAAAAAAGGTGTTTTAGTAAGTTTAATGTTATTCTTGTGTTTTCAATTGGCTGCACAAAAAAAGACAGATAAATGGATTTTTGGAGTAGGAGCCACGGCAGTAGATTTTTATCCCACTAAAGTTGGGAATCCGGAAGGGATGTTTAACGAATTTGCAAATGCTAAAGATCATTGGTCTATTTCTGGTCCACGCATCCATGGAGCCAAACATATCAGCGGAAAATTTTCGGTGGGTTTAGGCTTGTCTTTTAATAGTATTGGACAAATGGGAGATGTCGAATTGACAAAGAAATTAAAGTACATTGCATTTGATGTTGCAGGGCAATATGCCTTTTTACCGGAGGAGAAGAGAGTGCAGCCTTATGTTTTAGTTGGTGCTGGATATACAATTTTAAATAAAAATGGCGAGCTTACTCTTAATGGTGGTTTGGGGTCGTCTATATGGATTAACGATTCGGTAGGGATTAATTTACAAGGTGTTTATAAACATACGAGTGATACAAATCTAAATGTACCTGCACATTTTATATATTCTGCTACCTTGATCATGAGTATTTCTGGATTTTTAGGAAATCGAGGTCATGGGAGTCAGAACTGTTATTATTAAAACTAATTTTTGCGCTAATTCCGAGGTGTAGTTTAGTACCTTGCATTCAAAATTAGCAGTATGCCTACGACAGATTTATTTCAAGTTTACAATGCCTCCGCGGGTAGTGGAAAAACGTTTACCTTGGTAAAGGAATACCTAAAAATAGTCCTCTCTACCAGTAATGCTTTTCGTTTTCAACAGATTTTAGCCATCACTTTTACCAATAAAGCGGCCAATGAAATGAAAACACGTGTGCTGGAAAATCTACAAGATTTTTCTAAGGGCAAAAAGAACGATGTATTTTTTGTCTTACAAGAAGAAATGAAATGTGAGGATACTTTGTTAATCTCCAGGGCGAAAAAAGTGATCGAAAAAATTCTTCAAAACTATGGTGCATTTAGCATTACTACGATTGATAGTTTTACACATAAATTGATAAAAACCTTTGCTTTTGATTTAGGATTACCGCTTAATTTTGAAGTAGAAATGGATGCACAGTCCCTCCTAAATGAGGCTATAGATGTGCTTATTTCTACCTTTGGACAAAACGAGGAGTTAACGGATTTATTGATTAAGTTTTCCATTCAAAAAGCTTCAGAAGACAAAGCATGGGATATTACCGAAGATTTAAGGAATGTAGGCCGTATTTTATTAAATGAAACCGATGGTAAAAATATTGGCACTTTAAAGGATAAAACGGTTGCTGATTTTAATGCCTATAAAAAAACATTGGGCGAACGTAAACTACTGTTGGAATCTAAATTTCTAAGCATTGGTGTGGATGGTGTTAATGAGATAGAGAATGCGGGTYTGGAAATAAAAGATTTTTATAGGTCTATGTTTTCGAATCATTTTTATCACTTGAAAAACAATTTCTCAAAAGCCAATTTTTTTGATCAGAACACCTTGAAAAATCATGTAGAAAATCAAAATTTTTATACCAAGTCTAAGCCTGATCATATAAAAAATAATATTGAATCGATTCTGCCTTCTTTATTAAATTTGTATGCCGATTCTGAAAAGGTGTACCAAGAATACGTATTGATAAATTTAGTCCTGCAAGGCTTAATTCCGTTAGCGGTTTTAAACAATGTAAATCAGGCATTACAWACCATTAAAGACGAGAATAATATTCGGTTAAATGCAGAGTTTAATCAATTGATTAGTGATAAAATAAAAGATGAGCCCACACCGTTTATTTATGAACGCATCGGCGAAAAATACCGCTATTATTTTATAGACGAAATGCAGGATACTTCGGAAATGCAATGGCAAAATCTAATTCCGTTAATTAACAATTCTCTTTCTAGTATTAATGATGCCGGTGAATTTGGTAAATTAATGTTAGTGGGGGATGCAAAACAATCTATTTACAGATGGCGTGGAGGGAAGGCTGAGCAGTTCATCGATTTATCTAACGAAGGAAAAGGATCGAAATCCAATCCTTTTTTTGTGCCTAAAAACTTAAAACAACTCGGGACTAATTATCGCTCTTTTTCAGAAGTAATCAATTTTAATAATACCTTTTTTACGCATAGCGCCAAGCATTTATCGAATGAGAATTATGCGAACTTGTACGCTACGGGGAGTACTCAGGAAACCAATAAAAATACGGGAGGTTTTGTTCAATTGTCTTTTTTGGAAAAAGAAGAAGAAACCAAGAAATTTGATTTCCCCGCCAAAGTACATGATATTATTTGCAATTTAGATCCAAGTTTTGATAAAAGTGAAGTGTGTGTGTTGGTAAGGAAACGTTCTCAGGGTGTGGCAGTTGCCAAGTATTTGTCGGGACGTGGAATGCGTATTATTTCTTCAGAAACATTACAGTTACAGAATAGTCCAACGGTACTGTTTTTAATTGATTGCTTGTCTGTTTTATGTTTTCCAGATAATGAAGAAGCCAAAGTTAAGTTGTTGTATTTTTTACATCGTCATATAAAATGTGATCAAAACCTCCATGTATTTTTGTCGGAGTTTAGTGGCTTGAAAACCGAAGATTACTTTGAGAAATTAGCAGATTATGGCATTAATTTTAATGTAGGAACCTATGTTCAGAATTCTTTCTATAATGGTGTTGAACAAATTATAAAGGATTTTAATTTGGTAGAGGGTTCGGATGCTTATGTCCAATTCTTTTTAGATGTTGTATTGGAGTATCAACAAAATAACAGTGCTACATTATTGGATTTTCTCGAATTTTGGGAACGAAAAAAAGATAGTTTAAGTATTGTGGCGCCTTCTACTAAGGGTGCGGTACATATTATGACCGTTCATAAAGCGAAAGGATTGGAGTTTCCAGTAGTTATTTTCCCATACGATTTGGATATTTATAGAGATATGAGTCCAAAAACATGGCTAGAAACTTCTGAAATTATAAAACCATTTGATGCTTTATTAGTGGGATTAAAAAAAGAAATAAAGTACACGGGGACGGAAGGAAATGAGAAATATTTACAGCATAGAGAGGAACAAGAATTAGATAATTTAAATATTTTATATGTTGCATTAACGCGGGCGGTAGAGCAACTCTATATTATATCAGAGTATAAGGTCTCTAAGAAGGGAGAAGAGAATTTGAATTTCTATTCAGGCTATTTTATTAATTATTTAARGGATTTATCTCTTTGGGATTCAGCACAATTAGAGTATTCGTTTGGAGATGCGGCTAAAATAAGTAGTCCCAAAGAAAATACTAAGAAATTAATATTGTTATCCCAAAAGGAATTTGTGTCCAGTTCTTGGGATAGTTTGAATATATCGGTTGTTACAAAAGCTTCCGTGTTATGGGGAACAAGCCAAGGAGATGCTATAAATTACGGAAATTTAGTACATGCTATGTTGGCCGAAGTTTACACAAAAGAAGATGTAGATACTGTATTGGAGTCATATATTAGTCAAGGAGGGATTCAAGAGACTCATAAAGAGGTGTTTTATAAGATGTTAATGGAGGTGGTTACGCATCCAACGTTGTTAAGTTGTTATGAGCAAGGGTTGAAAAGCTATAATGAACGTGAAGTTTTAATGAATAATGGGGATGTAATTATACCAGATCGTTTGGTTTTTTACCCAGGAAATAAGGTAGTTATTATAGATTATAAAACGGGTGAAGAAGAGAAAAAACATCAGGGTCAAGTCCTACAGTATGCGAATGTTTTAACAAGTATAGGATATCAGGTGGTAGACAAACTGTTGGTCTATTTAGGTGATAATGTGCTGGTGAAGTCCATTGGTTAGCAATAAGTAATCTTAGATTTAACAATTGTTATGAAAAAAAATAGTGCCGTTTTAAAGTTGTTATTATTTTACTGAAAAAAGCAGCCAATAATAGGTTAAAAATAGTAATTTCGTAGAAAAAACTTAACAATGTACGGAACTATAAAATCGCAATTAGCTAAAGAACTGCAAGAAATTAAAGATGCAGGTTTGTATAAATCAGAACGTATTATTACCTCTTCGCAGGATGCTGTTATTAAGGTGTCTACAGGGGAAGAAGTGATTAATTTCTGTGCCAATAATTACTTGGGACTCTCTAATAATAAGGAAGTTATACAAGCTGCAAAAGACGTTATGGATACGCATGGTTATGGAATGTCTTCCGTACGATTTATTTGTGGAACTCAAGATATTCACAAGGAATTAGAGCAAAAAATTGCTGATTTTTATACAACTGAGGATACCATTTTATATGCCGCAGCCTTTGATGCAAACGGTGGAGTATTTGAACCTATTTTAACGGCAGAAGATGCTATTATTTCTGATTCGTTAAACCATGCCTCAATTATTGATGGAGTACGTCTCTGTAAAGCAGGTCGTTACAGGTATAATAATAATGATATGGAGTCTTTGGAAGCGCAATTGATTGCTGCGAACGAGAAAGGACATCGCTTTAAAATTATTGTAACAGATGGTGTTTTCTCTATGGACGGTATTGTTGCTAAATTAGACGAAATCTGTGATTTAGCAGATAAGTACGATGCTTTAGTAATGGTGGACGAATGCCATGCCGCTGGGTTTATTGGTAAAACAGGGCGTGGAACTGTGGAGTTAAAAAATGTGATGGATCGTGTGGATATTATAACTGGAACACTTGGGAAAGCCTTAGGTGGAGCCATGGGAGGTTATACCACAGGTAAAAAAGAAATTATAGAGATATTACGTCAACGTTCACGTCCGTATTTGTTCTCTAACTCATTGGCACCAGCAATCGTAGGGGCTTCTTTAAAAGTATTTGAAATCATTTCAAATGACACTAGTTTACGTGATAAATTAGAAGAAAACACTACTTATTTTAGAACAAAAATGAGCGAAGCTGGATTTGATTTAGTAGGTGCCGATGCCGCTATTGTTCCTGTGATGTTGTATGATGCTAAATTGGCACAAACAATGGCAAATATGCTATTAGACGAAGGTATTTATGTTATTGGGTTCTTTTTCCCGGTTGTACCTAAGGAAAAAGCACGTATTAGAGTGCAGTTATCCGCAGCACATACTGTTGAACATATTGATAAAGCTGTGCAATCTTTCATTAAAGTAGGTAAAATATTAGAAGTTATTTAGAAATCTTTTAAAAACAGGGCACAATCAATATTATTTTGTAGATTTGTTTCTAGTTTCTATTAGTTTAGAACGGAGTTAAAAAAATTTGAAAGAACATTAAATTAAATTATNGAAAATGAAACATTTAAAAATGGCCTTGATGGCTGTACTAGTCGTTGCTGGGTTAAGCAACATGAACGCTCAGGACGAAAGTAATACATGGGCAATTGGATTCGGTGTAAATGCAGTGGATTTTTATCCTGCTAACATTGAAGGTATGACAACTCCTTCTGGAGCTTCTACCGTTTGGTTTGACGAGTTTTTTAACGCTGACGGCCATTACAACATGATTCCTTCTATCTCTAGATTGAGCGTAGGGAAATACTTGGCTAAAGGGTTTAGCTTTGAGGCTGCGGGTACATTAAATAAAATTGAGAAAATTGGAGATATGTCTGTAAGTGACCTATCTTACTTCGGTTTAGATGCTGCTGTAAAATACGATTTAAATAACATTATTGGTGAAACTGCATGGTTTGACCCGTTTGTATCTATTGGTGGTGGTTATACTTGGATAGACCATACAGGTACTTCAAATGGTACTGGTACACTTAATGGTGGTGCTGGAGTTAATTTTTGGTTTACTGACAATATTGGATTAAATATTCAAACTACCTACAAGCACTCTTTTGATAGTGATTTCGTAAAACAACACTTCCAACATGCTGCTGGTGTTATAATCAAGTTTGGTGGAACTGACACTGATGGTGATGGTGTTTATGATAAAAATGATGCATGTCCTACAGTATTTGGATTGAAAGAATTTAATGGATGTCCAGATTCTGATAATGATGGTATTACTGATGCAGAGGACAAATGTCCTAATACTGCTGGTATCGCTGCCTTTAACGGTTGTCCTGATACTGATGGTGATGGTATCCCTGATAACAAAGATGCTTGTCCTAAAGTAAAAGGAACTAAAGCGAACAAAGGTTGTCCTGATACTGACGGAGATGGTGTTGTAGATGCTAAGGATAAATGTCCTAAAGTAGCTGGACCAGCTGCTAACAACGGATGTCCTTGGGGAGATGCTGATAAAGATGGAATCTTAGATAACGTAGATAAATGTCCACAAGTTGCAGGTGTTGCTTCTAATAATGGATGTCCAGAAGAAGCTAAAGTTGTAAGTGAAGCTACTAAAGCAGCATTACAAGAATTAGCAAGAACTGTTTACTTTAACACTTCTAGAGCTTCTTTTAAAGATGAAACATACGGACGTTTAGATATGATTGCTGGAATTATGAATGAATATCCAAAAGCTAAATTTCATATCGAAGGACATACAGATTCTACAGGACCTAGTGCAGGTAACCAACGTTTGTCTGATTCTAGAGCTAACTCTGTAAGAGATTACTTAGTGTCTAAAGGAATTTCTGCTGCAAACTTAACTGCAAAAGGATACGGTGAAGATCAACCAGTTGATTCTAACGCTACGCGTTCAGGAAGAGCTAATAACAGAAGAGTTGAAATCAAATTGCATAACTAATTTGAACTTCTCTTAAAATATTTTATAAAAAGCCATTTCATTTGAAATGGCTTTTTTATTTTTATACAAATTATAATTCATGTCATCGTTTATTTCTAGAGTGGTTGCCGATGTTTTACAACATCCTAATATTGAGGCTGCGTTATTCGTATTGCCTAGCCAACGTTCTTGTTTGTTTTTAAAAGAAGAATTAAAAAAACAATTAAATACAGCTGGTTTTTTACCTGAAATAATCAGCATAGAAGCCTATATTCAAAAAATGGCAGGTTTGAGAATGGTGGATTCCGTGCAGTTAGTGTTCGAATTCTATCAAGTCTACCTTAAGCACACTCCAAAGGACAAAGTAGAACCTTTTGAAAATTTTATACATTGGGCCACAACCGCCTTACACGATTTTAATGAAATAGATAGTTACCTTGTTGACTCTCATCAAATATTTACTTATCTGAGTGATATTAAACGGATGGAAAGTTGGTTGTCTGATGATGAAAAACCAACAGTATTGACGACTAAATATCTGCATTTTTTCGAGAAATTACATAGTTACTATAAAAGTATTACAGCACAATTATCAGAAAAAAACATTGGCTACCAAGGGCTCGTCTATCGTACAGCAACCAGTAAATTAGAGGCATTTATAGCGTCGTCTAAAGGAACGATGACCTATTTTGTAGGTTTTAATGCTTTGAATAAGGCAGAAGAAACCATTTTTCAAGCATTGTTAGAACAGCAATTAGCTACTGTGTATTGGGATACAAGTACGGTAATTATGAATCCAGCCAATGAAGCTGGTAATTTTTTACGTTCCTTTAAAGAAAATTGGCCTTATTACAAAAAACACCCATTTAATTGGATTGAAGACATTGATTTTAGTGAAAAAGTATTGAATTGCGTGGGGGCGCCTAAAAACGTAACCCAACTCAAATTTGTGGGTGAACTGATTCGGAAAATTGATGCTCCACAAAATACAGCCTTGGTATTGGCAGATGAAAACCTATTGCCTCTTACCTTAACATCACTTCCTGCATCTGTAGGAAAAGTGAATATTACTATGGGCTTTCCCTTGCATCAAATAGGCTTGTCTAGTTTGTTCGATTTGTATTTTAAAATGCAATTGAATGTGGATAAATTTCAGAAAAATGCATTTTATTATAAGGATGTGTTGGCCTTGTTAAATCATCCTTATATTAAAAAATTAGTGGSCCATGTACAGTGTGAAGCGCAAGTTGCTACGCTCGAGAAGGAAATGGTAAAGCAAAATGTCGTTTTTTTAAGTCCTGCTGTTATTCAAGAAAAATTAAAAGGAGTGGATATTCACTTCGTACATTTTTTTGAAATATGTACGGATATTACGGTGCTTTTAGACCGTCAAATTTCCTTGTTAGAATTTTGGATGTTGCAAGTWGATGGATTGGATAGAGAATTCTCTTATCGGTTTTTAAGTGTTTTTAAGCAATTAAAAAACCTGAACACTAAGTATGGTTATATTGGGTCTGTTCGTGTGTTACAGCAGTTTTATAAACTGTTGACGCAGCAGGAAAGCTTGTCGTTCCAAGGTGAACCATTGAATGGATTACAGTTAATGGGGATGTTGGAAACACGGGTGTTAGATTTTGAAACGGTGATATTGACTTCTACAAACGAAGGTGTGTTGCCAAGCGGTAAAGGCGAGCAGTCATTTTTGCCATTCGAGATTAAAAAGATGTTTGGAATTCCTACCTATCAGGAAAAAGATGCTATTTTYTCCTAYYATTTTTATAGGTTGATACAGCGTGCAACAAACGTCTACTTACTTTACAATACAGAACCCGATGCTTTTGGTGCGGGGGAAAAGAGTCGTTTTATTACACAATTGAGTTATTATTACGACAATGTAAAGGATCATCTAATTAGCCCTACGGTAGCTAAATTGGAGGATACGGTGATTGAAATTACCAAAACGGATGCTGTAATTGACTGTCTAAAAGCTTGGGCTAAAAACGGTGTTTCTCCCTCTGCTTTAGGGTCTTATTTGTACAATCCTATTGCTTTTTATCAACGCTATGTATTGCGAATTAAAGAAGCGGCTGAGGTGGAAGAGACGGTAGCCAGCAATACAATGGGGACGGTGATACACGAAACCTTATTCTACTTATATAAACCTTATATTGGTAAGTTTCTGGATCAAGCCGATATCCAACGTATGAAAGGGGTATTGAAGGCTGAAATAAARAGGCAATTCGAGGTCTTTTTCAAGAAAGGAGAATTGGGCTCTGGTAAAAATAAGTTGATTTTTGAAGTGTCTATCCATCATATTACACGCTTTTTAAACCAAGAATTAGAACTTTTAAAAGAAGGAGGGAAGCTACAAATTATCAGTTTAGAGGACTCCATAAGTCGTCCATTCACGCATGAATCTTTGAAGTTTCCTGTGACCATTAAAGGTTCTGTGGATCGAATAGATACCTTGGATGGTGTGACAAGAATTATTGATTATAAAACGGGGAAGGTGACCTTATTGGATTTAAAAGTTCCTGATTTGTCACTGTTAAAAACCGATTATAAATACGCCAAACCATTACAAGTTCTAATGTATGCTTATTTACATTTGAAAGATAAAAACATAGCAGATGTCGGGGAGATACAGGCAGGTATTTATTCCTTTAAAAATTTAAATKCWGGGTTTTTACCTATGAATTTTACCGCTGCCAGAGGAAAGCAAGATTTACCTATAAACGAGGATAAAATGGAGGAGTTTTCCGCTGTTTTTGCCGAAATAATGGTAGAGATTTTTGATATAAACACCCCTTTTCTAGAAAAAACAGATTTGCCTTTTTAACGAAAGTAGCAAACCATAAAATATAAAAAACATGAATGTAGTAGAAAATAGACAAATTGATCAAGAGCATAGCAAACCTGTTTTAGCCGATTTTTATTTTAAAAATGATGGGAAACAAAAGCCTGTGGTTATTTTTTGTCATGGATATAAAGGATATAAGGATTGGGGAGCATGGAATTTAATGGTGAGTTCTTTTGTAAATGCAGAGTTGTTTTTTGTGAAATTTAATTTTTCGCACAATGGTGGTACCATGGAAAACCCAATCGATTTTCCTGATTTGGATGCTTTTGGAGAAAATACCTTTACCAAGGAATTGGATGATATAGAAACCGTATTGGATTATCTAAGTACATCTCCTGAATTTAAAGGTGCTATTAATTTAAACGATATTACACTCGTTGGACATTCTAGAGGTGGAGGGACTGTGTTGGTAAAAGCAGGTGAAAGTAATCGAATTAGCCGTGTTGTTTCTTGGGCTGGAGTCTCTGATTTTGGCGCGCGTTTCCCGTCGGGAGATGCCTTGGCAGGATGGAAATCAAACGGTGTAGCGTATATAGAAAATGCGAGAACCAAGCAACAAATGCCTCATCTTTTCAGTTTCTACACCGATTTTAAAGAAAATGAAGAACGTTTAACGATACAAACTTCAGTAAAAGGATTAAAGATACCTCAATTAATCATTCAAGGAGAGTCTGATGAGGTTGTAAAACTTGAAGAAGCTCAATGTTTACAGCAGTGGAACCCAAATGCAGCACTTAAAATAATCCCAAATGGGAATCATACTTTCGGAGCTGCGCAACCTTGGATCAAAGATACCATGCCCAATGATTTAATAGCTGTTGTAGCGGCAACGATTGATTTTATTAAGCAATAGTTTTTTGAACTTGAGACATGGGTAAGAGAGAAGAGAGAAGAAAGAAGAGAGTAGAGAGAAGAGAGTAGAGAGAAGGCTTAGTACAGGTTGTTTTTTATCTAATTATATAGACAAAGATGCGCGTCCTATGTCCTGATTCAAAAAGTCTTATGTCATAAAAAAATCCGAATGAGAAATGTTTCTCATTCGGATTTTTTTTATCAGTTATATTGCTCAGTCTTCCCCTTCGGGGATTTAGTAACCCAATTTAGTCCTAACGCGTTTCAAAACATCATTTGCGATAACACGCGCTTTTTCTGCTCCAATCGCTAATGCTTTGTCTATTTCGGCTACATTTTCCATGTAGTAATTATAGCGTTTTCTCTCTTCGCTATATTTGTCTATTAACAATTCGTAAAATGCTTGTTTTGCATGTCCGTATCCAAAGTTTCCAGCTTCGTATTTGGCACGTAAGTCAGCAATTTGAGCTTCGTTTCCGACCAATTTATACAGGTTAAATAAATTACAAGTATCAGGATTTTTAGGTTCTTCCATTGGAGTAGAATCCGTCTTGATTTTCATAATTTGCTTGCGCAGTTTTTTATCATCTAAAAATAAATTGATGATATTGTTTTGCGACTTGCTCATTTTTCCACCGTCGGTACCAGGTACATACATGGTTCCTTCTTGGATTTTGGCATCGGGAAGTACAAAAGTTTCTCCCATTTGATGGTTGAATCTACTGGCTACATCACGGGTCATTTCCAAATGCTGTAATTGGTCTTTTCCTACAGGAACCACATCTGCATCATATAATAAAATATCAGCGGCCATTAGCATTGGGTAGGAGAATAAACCTGCGTTTACATCGTCTAAACGGTCTGCTTTGTCCTTAAAAGAATGTGCAAGTGTTAAGCGAGTATATGGGTAGTAACAACTTAAATACCAGGTTAGTTCCGTGGTTTGAGGGATGTCACTTTGCTTGTAAAAAACTGTTTTATTGATGTCTAGTCCAAAAGCAAGCCAGGCTGCAGCAGTACTATAAGTGTTTTGTCTAAGTTCGTTTCCGTCTTTTATTTGCGTTAGCGAATGCATATCTGCAATAAATAAGAACGATTCGTTGTTAGGATTGTTAGACATTTCAATTGCAGGAACAATTGCGCCTAATAAATTTCCTAAATGTGGTGTTCCGGTGCTTTGTACACCTGTTAAAACTCTTGCCATAATTGTATATTTCGAGGACAAAAATACGGATAATAACCAAAAAAAATCGGCAATTGCCGATTTTATTCTTTGAAGGGTTTATTCGCAAATGTATTTTCAAATGACTGATTAGAAAGGGGATTGTTTTTTGTGTTATCTCGGATAAAAACCGAAGGATAATCATCGCTATCGTACTGTTTTATAGCAACGAGAAAACGTAAAAGACATGTGTTCAACTTAAATGGCTAAACTACTTGAGTCGGTCAGATGGAATTTTTTTTTGCGGTGCATGTTATTTTTTAAGTAAGCCTGCTACAAACAGTAAAATTACTGCTCCTAGTACCGAGGTGATTATTTGTCCAATAATTGGACTCACTCCTAAGTTTATGCCTAAAAAACCGAAAACCCATCCGCCTACAATTCCTCCTACAATTCCTAATGCAATGTTTAAGACAAGGCCAAAACCACCGCCTTTCATCAATTTACCAGCAATCCAACCAGCGAGCCCTCCGACGAGGAGAAAATACAAAAAATCCATAAAAATATTTTTTAGTTAATAATCAACAAGTTAAGAATTAATTTGGTGTTTTATACACTGTTTGTGAATAGGATAAATCATTAAACCTTTGGAATGCCTATTAAATCAAATTAACCTATTTTTGTGAGGACCCAGAATTAGGGTGGTGGCATAAAAATATTTAACAACAGATAATTTTTAAATGAAGTTTATAAAAAATTTTGGAAGGGCCATCTGGCGAATATGGTTTTATGGATGGGTGTTTTTTTCTGTATTGGCTGTTTTTCCCGTATTGTTAATTATTGTGTCAAAAGAAAAATGGTACCCTGTATTTTATAAAATAGCTCGTGCTTGGTCTAAAACCATCCTTTTTATCATGGGTTTCCGTGTAGACATGGAAAAAGAAGGGCGTTTGGAAAAAGGGAAAAGTTATTTGTTTTGTCCTAATCACACCTCTATGATGGATGTGATGTTGATGTTTGTTCTTAGCGAGAATCCTTTTGTTTTTATTGGAAAAAAAGAGATTGCGAAGGTACCTGTTTTTGGATATTTTTATAAAAAGACCAATATTTTAGTGGATAGAGGTAATCGCGATAGTCGCAAACAAGTTATTGAAGAAGCGAATAGGCGATTATCCAGTGGTATGAGCATCTGTATTTTTCCTGAAGGCCTAGTGCCCGATGATGAAAATGTGGTATTGAGTGATTTTAAAAATGGAGCTTTTCGCTTGGCTATTGAACATCAAATCCCTATTGTTCCTGTTACTTTATACGATTGTAAACGACTGTTTTCATTTACGTTTTTTAGTGGGAAACCTGGAGTATTACGCGCTAAATTGCACACTATAATTCCTACTGTAGGAATGGAATCCAAGCAAAGAAACTCCTTGAAAAAGCAAACTTTTTCTTTAATTTATGACGAGTTAATCTTGGATTTGAAAGATTGATTACCGTTACGCAAAGTCTCTCGACTTTGAGTGAAATTCAAACTGTGCGCAAAGTTTAAGCTTCTTCCTTCTTAAAATAAGTCACGATGGCTTCTTTCATCAATAACCGTTACGCAAAGTCTCCCGACTTTGAGTGAAATTCAAACTGTGCGCAAAGTTTAAGCCTCCTCTTTCTTAAAATAAGTTACGATGGCTTCTTTCATCAATACCGATTGTTCTCCCGCTTTTAAGGCTGGTAATTCTTTTATAATAGTGTAATGAGGCCAGTTATCACTGTCAAACATATCAAACTCATAATAGCCAAAAGGCTCTAATAATCTACAAATAGCAATRTGCATTAAATTCACTTTGTCATCYTTGCTATAGTCGCGTTTTCCTTGTCCTAATTCTTGGATYCCTATTAAGTAAATAATAGCATCCATGGTAAGTTCGTCTCCATCATTAAATTGGGCTGATAAGTCGGTAACCAGYGTGTTCCAATCTTCTTTTAACTGAATATCTCTTGACATGTGTGTTGAGTTTTGTGGCAAATATACAAACTAAAAAAATGTATATTTACNAAAAAAAACAGGTTTCATGAATACGATTGATATTATACTAGCGGTACTTTTAATTTTTGGATTTGTGAGAGGGATAATGAAAGGTTTTTTTGTGGAGGTAGCGTCCTTGGTTTCTTTAATTGCTGGAGTCTATGGAGCCATTCATTTTTCATATTTTGTAGCTAATTATTTAACGGAACATGTTTCCTGGGAGGAGCGTTATATCACCATTGTTTCCTTTGCTATTACCTTTGCTGTTATTGTTTTAGTAATTGCAATGTTAGGACGGATATTTACAAAAATTGCAGATTTTGCTGCTTTGGGAATTATC